>CAZJMY010000701.1:0-10467 GCA_964546845.1 uncultured Myxococcales bacterium
AGAACCCGGAAGGATCCCCGCAAGTATCTCCGATCGACGCGGGATGTCCCGCATCTTCGCGATTGAACCGACGAAACGGGCAGGTCTATATTCGAGAGTCTTTTTCGGACCGCGATCGCGCCCTTTTCCATGACCACCACCGTCTCGACAGCGCTCGCCGCCCTTCAACTTCGCCCCGACGACGTTCAGGCGCTGCAAGCCCTCAAAGGGGTCCACCCCGGCAACGGCGCGGGCCTCGACGCCGATGCCTTGTCCAAGGCCCTCTCCGACGCCCGCCGCTGGCACCGCGAGCGGGCCGACTTCGGCCTGTGTCTCGACCTCATCGATCTCGAGCTGGGGTTCACGACCTCGAAGGAACGCCGCGCCGACCTGCTTCACGAGAAGGGGCGCCTCCTCTTCGACGAGCTCCTGCGCGACGAAGACGGCCAGGCCGCCGTGCGCCAGGCGCTGGCGGAGCTGCCGGACTACCGGCCCGCGAGCGAGTCGCTGGCCCAGATGACGCTGGTCCGCGCGAACTGGGAGCCCATCGCGCGCCGCTACCTGCAGCAGGCGTCGGAGGCCAAGGACCCGACGCTGGCGGCCAGCCTGCACGGCTCGGTCGCCGAGCTGTACCTGAAGTACCGGCCAGACGAACCCGAAGGGGAAGCCCAGCTCCGCAAGAGCCTGGCGCTGGACCCGACCAACCGCCGGGCCGCCGCCCACCTGGAACGGATCCTGCGCGAGACCGGCCGGCGCGAGGAGCTGCTGGCGCTGTACGAGGCCCGGGCCGAGCGGGCGCAGACCCGTGACGACCGCACCGCCGCCGAGGTCGCGGCCGGCGAGCTCTGCCAGCAGATGGGGCGGGGGGACGAAGCGGGCGCGCATTTCCGCAAGGCGCTGGAGCTGGATCCGAACGAGCCGCGCGCGCTGCGGTCCATCCGGGCGGCGCTGACGGAAAGCCAGTCCTGGGCCGAGCTGGCCAAGGTCCTGGACGCGGCGGCGCGCACCCGCCGCGGCGAGCGCGACGTCGGCCTGCTGGTCGACCTGGCCACGCTGTTCTGGAAGCAGATGGACCAGCCGGAGCAGGCGGAGCCGTTCTTCCGCCGCGTCCGCAAGGTGGACCCGTCGAACCACGCCATGGTCGACTTCTACCGGGCCTACTACGAGGCGCGGAACGAACAGGCCCAGTTCCTGTCGGTGCTGGCCCAGGCGCAGAAGACCGAGCCCGACATCGAGCGGCGGGCCGCCATGGGGATCGAGATGGCGCGCGCCGCCGAGCAACGGCCGCAGCACGCCGACAAGGCGATCGAGATCTGGAAGGGCGTGCTGCGCGTGCGCCCGCACCTGCCCGAGGGCGTGGCGTCGCTGAAGCGGCTCTACACCGCGACGGAGAAGTGGAACGCGCTGCTGGAGCTGCTGAAAGACGAGCTGGAGGCCGTCCCGGCCGCCGACGTCGACGAGCGGATCAACCGGCACCTCGAGATCGTCGGGATCTACCGGGACCGTCTGAACCTGGACGTCATGGTGGTGACGACGTACCTCAACATCCTGGCGCTGAAGCCCGACCACCCGGCGGCGCTGGCGGCGCTGGCCAGCCGGTACGAGGCGCAGGGGCGGTACGGCGATCTGGTGCAGATCCTGTCGCGGCAGGCCGAGGCGGCGCCCGATTCGGCCACGCGGGTGGCGCTGCACCGGCGCATCGCGTCCGTCTGGGCCGACAAGCTGGGCAAGCACCAGAACGCGGTCGCCAGCTTCGAGAAGATCCTCGAGGCCGAGCCCGGCGACACGGAGACGGCGGCCCGCCTCAAGGAGCTCTACACGAAGAGCCGGTCCTGGCGCCCGCTGATCGAGGTGCTGCGGCGCGAGTTGCCGCACGTCGACGACGCCGGCCGCCGCATGCGTCTGGTCGAGATGGCGCGGCTGGCCGGCGAGCGCCTGAACGACGCGCGCGAGGCGATCACCCTCTACAACCAGGTGCTGGCGATCGCGCCGCAGGACCCGGAGGCGCTGGCCGGGCTGGCGACGCTGTACGAACGCGAGCGGCGCTGGCCGGCGCTGGTCGAGATCCTGGACCGGCAGCGGGCAAACGCGGAGGGGAACCCGGCCGCCGAGCTGCCGCTGCTGGAACGCCGCGGGACGCTGCTGTACGAGCGCATGGCCGCCTCGGAGGCCGCCATCGCCGTGTTCCGTCGGATCCAGGCGCTGGATCCGAAGAACGCGCGCGCGGCCCGCGCGCTGCGCGAGATCTACGCGCAGGCCGGCGACTACGTCGCGCTGGAGTCGCTGTACGCCGAGCAGGGCGCCTACGGCGAGCTGTGCGACCAGCTCACCTCGCTGGCGGACCGCACCGCCGACATGGGCGCGCGCACGCGCCTTCTCGAGCGGGTGGCGACGCTGGCGCAGGAGAAGCTGAATCAGCCCGATCGCGCGCTGAAGGCGTACGAGCGGATCCTGACGACGGAGCCGCGCAACCGGAAGGCGGCGCTGGCGCTGATCCCGCTCTATCGCGCGGGCCAGAAGTGGCCGCGCCTGCTGGCGACGTACGAGGCGCTGCTGGGCCCGACGGCCGCCAACGACGGCGTGAGCCAGGCCGAGCGCCTCGAGCTGTTCGCCGAGGCGCGGAAGATCTGCGAGGAGCGCCTGGGCTCGAAGGCGCTGGCGTACCAGTGGTGCGCGCGGGCCTTCCAGCTGGCGCCCAAGAACCCGGAGGTCCGCGCCGACCTGGAACGGCTGGCCGGCGAGGCCGACGAGTGGGGCGCGCTGGCGGGCGCCTACGAAGAGCGGTTCAAGTCGTCGACCGACGCCGAGGAGCGCATCTGGCTGCTGCGGCGGGTGCTGCGCATCTCGGCGACGCGCCTGTTCCGCCCCGTCGAGACGCGGCGGGCGGCGGAGCAGATCCTGGCCGAGCTCGGCTACGACGAAGAGGCGGATACGGCTCTGGAGCAGGTGCTGCTCCAGTCCAAGGCCTGGCCCGAGCTGGCCAAGCTGCTGCACGGGCGCGCCGACCGCGCGCCCGACGCCGCCGAACGCGTCAAGCTGCTGCTGCGCATCGCGCAGATCGAGGAAGAGCGGGTCGGCGATCTGGCGGCCGCGGCCGCGACCTGGACGGCCATCGTCGACGCCGACCCCACCAACGAGCGGGCGCGGCGCGCGCTGGTGCGGGTCTCCGAGGCGCGCCAGGACTGGAGCGGCGTCGTCGAGGCGCTGCGCCGCGAGCTGACCCAGCGGGGCGCGACGATGGAGGCGCGCGAGCGCGAGGAGCTGCTCCTGCGCATCGCCCACCTGCAGGAGACCCGCCTCGAGGATCGGCCGGGCGCGTTCGCGTCCTATCGCGAGGTGCTGCTGGCCAACCCGCACGCGGCGCCGGCGGTGGCCGGCATCGAGCGGATGACCGGCGTCGAGCAGACGGACAAGGCGGAGATCGCCCGCCTCACGCTGCCGTACTACGAGCGCACGGACAACGCGGCCAAGCTGGCGGCGGGCAACGCGGCGCTCCTGGCCGTGGCGGACAGCGTCGGCGAGCGCGTCGAGCGGCTCGAGAAGCTGCGCGCGCTCTACGGCGGGCCCCTGAAGGATCCGGCGGCCGCTTACCGGGCGGCGGCGTCGCTGTTCGACATCGACCCCAGCGACGTCGAGAACCGCGAGGCGCTGGTCGGTTTCGCCGCCGAGGCCTCGCTGACCGGCGAGCTGGCGGACAAGCTGTCGTCGACGGCCGACACCACCGCGGACCGCAACCTGAAACGCGACCTGCTGGTGCTGGTCGCCGAGCTGCAGGAAAAGCAGCTGGGACGCGCCGCCGAGGCGGAGAAGGTCTACGCCCAGATCCTGGCCGCTGAGCCGCTGCACACCGGCGCTTTCAAGGCGCTGGCGCGTCTCTATCGGGACGGGCAGCGCTGGAAGCCGCTGCGCGAGCTGCTGGACGCGCGCCAGCTGGCGTCGCTGGACGTCAAGGAGCGGCTGGACCTGCTGGCGGAGATCGCCGAGCTGGACGAGGCGGCGCTGGACGACACCGACCACGCGCTCTCCGCCTACGAGAAGATGATCGAGCTCGACCCCGGCGAACCTCGGGCCTTCAAGGGGCTCGAACGCCTGTACGCGGGCAAGGAGCGCTGGGCGGATCTCGAAACGCTGCTGGGCAGCCGCGTGGCGCTGGCCTCCGGCGCGGAGGCGCAGGAGCTGGAGTTCCGGCGCGCCGAGCTGCGCGTCTCGCGCCTCGACGACGTCGAGGGCGGGCTGCGCCTGCTGGAGGCGATCGTCAAGGCCGCCCCGCAGCACGAGGGGGCGCGGCGCCTGCTCGAGAAGCTGCTGTCGGTCCCGGCGGAGCGGCAGCGGGTCGCCCGGATTCTGGAGCCGGTCTACGAGGGGAGCGGCGCCTGGGCCCGGCTGGTCGCGGTGCTCGAGGTCCAGCGCGAGGCGCTGGACGGGCCGGCGGGCGCGGGACTGCTGGCGCGCATCGCCGAGCTGCAGGAGAACCGCCTGCAGGCCCGGTCGATGGCGCTGGCCACCTGGCGGCAGATCCTGGCGGCGGACCCCGCCAACCCCGACGCGCTGGCGCAGGTCGAGAGGCTGGGGACCACGCTGGATCGCTTCGCCGAGCTGGTCGACGTCTACCAGGACCTGGCGTTCCGGCGGGACGCGGGGGACGTCGCGGGGCGGGCCGACCTGCTCGCGCGCGCGGCGCGCCTCTACGCCGGCAAGCTGAACAACCGGCGCGCGGCGATCGACGCCTGGAAGCTGGTCCTGAACCTGGACCAGAACAACCGCGACACGGCGGTGCCGGCGCTGGCCGCGCTGGAGGCGCTGTACGGCGAGACGGGCGACACGGCCAACCTGGTCAAGACCCTGCAGCAGCAGGCCCGCTGGGCCGACAAGGGCGCCGAGCGGAAGGCGATCCTGTTCCGGGTCGCGGCGCTGCAAGAGAAGACGCTGGCCGACAACGACGCGGCGGTGGCCACGCTGCGCGCGATCCTGGAGCTGGATCCGCAGGACCGTGCCGCGATCGACGCGCTCGATCGTCTGTTCGCGGCGGGCGCGCAGCACCGCCAGCGCGTCGACATCCTCAAGCGCCGGATCGAGATGGCCGGCGACGCGTCGGCCCGGCAGGCGCTGTGGCGGCAGATCACCGATCTCCTCGAGCGCGACGTGGGCGACATCGACGAGGCCATCGCGGCCTGCGTCAGCATCCTCGACGAGAACCCCGAGGACGACCAGGCGCTGGAGCGGCTGTCGCGCCTCTACGAGCTGCAGGGGCGGCAGCGCGACCGGCTGGACGTCATCGAGCGGCGCCTGGCGCTGCGCGGGCCGCAGGACGCGGAGCGGCTGCCGCTGCTCCGGCAGGTGGCCGGGCTGCTGGAAGGGCCGCTCGGTGACGGGGCCGCCGCGCTCGAGCGGTGGCGCGAGGTGCTGGACGCGGCGCCGTCCGACGCCGCGGCGATCGCGGCCATCGAGCGCTTCCTGTCGCCGTCCACCGACGCCGGCCTGCGCCTCACGGCCGCGCAGCTGCTGGAGCCGATCTACGAGAAGGGGCGCCGCTATCCCGAGCTGGCCGGCATCGTCCGCATCTACGTCGAGGGGCAGGGCGATCCGCGCGCGCGCCTGACCGAGCTGATGCGGCTGGCGTCGCTGGAAGAGACGCGCCTCGGGGATGCGGAGGCGGCGCGCGCCACCGTCGCGCTGGCGATCCGCGACGCGCTGACCGAGCCCGAGCTGCCCGGCCTGCTGGACACCTACGAGCGGTTGACGGGCACGGCGCGGGTCGCCGAGGTCACCGCGCTCTATCGGGAGATCAGCCCCGACGTCCTCGACGAGGGCGTCAAGCTGCGGCTGGATCGCACCATCGCCGCCGCCGCCGCCGCGCAGGGCGACGCGACGGTCGCCGCCGACTACTACCGCCGCATCCTGGACCGGGTCCCCGAGGACGACGCGGCGCTGGCGGCGCTGGAGCGGATCTACCGGACCGGCGGCGACGACGCCGCGCTGTACGAGATCCTGGTCCGCCGCGCCGAGCTGGCGCGCGACACCGCCGGCGAGCGCGCGCTGCGCGTGCAGGTCGGCGAGGTGGCCGAGACCAAGCTGGAACGGCTGGACGACGCCATCGCCGCCTACGAGCGCGTCCTGGAGATCGCGCCCGCCGATCGGACGGCGGCGCAGGCGCTGGACCGCCTGTACACGCGCGCCGAGCGCTGGAGCGACCTCACCCGGCTCCTGGAAGAGCAGCTGCGCCAGGGGAGCCGCCCCGAACGCGAGCTGGTCGACGTGCGGTTCCGGCTGGCCCGCATCGAGCAGGATCAGCGGGGCGACCGCGAGGCCGCGCTGGAGCACCTGAAGCTGGTGCTGGCCGGCGACCCCGATCACCCCGAGGCCATCACGATGCTGGAGGGGATGCTGGACGACATCGGCGTCCAGGGCGCCGCGGCCACGCTGCTGGAGCCGGTGTACGCCGGCCGCGGCGACTGGCCGTCGCTCATCAAGATCGGCGAGATCCGGCTGCTGCAGGTCGAGGAGCCCGCGGAGCGGCTGGCCTGGACCAAGCGCATCGCCCGCCTCTACGAAGAGCAGCTGGAGGACTACGACAGCGCGCTGCGCTGGTACGGCAAGGTGTTCCAGGAGGCGCCGACGGAGAGCCGCTCGACGGAGCCACTGCTGCGCCTGGCCGGCAAGCTGGATCGCTGGCAGGACGCGGCGGGGCTGCTGGCCAACTACCTGGACGGCGAGCTGTCGGAAGAGCCGGCGGTGCTGGACATCGTGCGCCGCACGGCCGAGATCTTCGACCTGCGTCTCGGCGAGCGCGGCGAGGCCCAGAAGTACTACCGGCGCCTCTACGACGCGCGCCCCGACGACCCGGCGACGACGCAGCTCTACGAAGCGGCGCTGGAGCGGTGGGGCGCCTGGCAGGACCTGCGCGAGCTGGTCGACGAGCAGGCCGGGCGGGCGCCGGATCCGGCGACGCGGGTCGCGCTGCTTCGCCGCAGCGCCAAGCTGGACGAGGAGAAGCTGGACGACGCGGGCCGCGCCGTCGGCACGCTGCGCGAGGCGCTGGACGTCGATCCGGAGGACCGGCGCACGGGCGCCGAGATGGAGCGGCTGCTGGCCCAGCAGGGGCGCTGGCCGGACCTGGCGGACCACCTGTCGTCGGCTCTGGAGCGGCTGCCCGAGGGGCCCGAGCGGGACGGCGCGACGCTGCGGCTGGCGGAGATCCTGGCCACCAAGCTCGGTGACGCGTCGACCGCGGTCGATCGCTACGCCGACATCGTCGCGCGCGACGGCGCCACCCAGCGCGATCTCACCACGGCGATCGCCGCGCTGGAGGCGATGGCGGACGATCCCGATCAGCGGTACCGGGTCGCGATCATCCTGGAGCCCGTCTACCGGCGCTCGGGCGATCTGGCCCGCCTGGTGGGCGCGCTGGACGCACAGCTGGAGGCCGCCGACGACCGCGCCGAGCGGGTGCGGGTCCTGGGCGAGATGGCGGAGCTGCACCAGGCGATGGGGCGGGTCGACCTGGCGTTCGAGGCCCGCAGCCGCGCCTTCCTCACCGACGTCGAGTCCGACGACACGCTGGGCGCGATGGACGCGCTGGGGCGGTCGGCGAAGCTGCACGCGCCGCTGGCCATGGCCCTGCAGAAAGGAGCCGTCGAGGCGGTCGATCCCGATCGACAGGCCGGCCTGTGGGCCGCGTCCGCCCGGCTGCTCGAGTCGCCGCTCAACCGCCCCGACGACGCGATCGAGGCCTGGCGCGCGGCGCTGGCCGCCAAGGGCGACGACCGGGACGCGTTCCTGGCCATCGAGCGCCTGCTGACGGCGGCGGGCCGGGCCGGCGAGCTGGTCGAGGTGCTCGAACGCCACCTCGAGATCGCCGTCGACGGCGAAGAGCGCAAGGCACTGGCCAAGCGGGTCGCGCTGTTGCACCAGGACGCGCTGGACCAGTCGGCGCAGGCGATCCGGGCCTGGGAGACGGTCCTGGAGATCGATCCCAACGACGGCGAGGCGCTGGAGGCGCTGGCGCAGCTGCACCTGGGCGCGGGGTCGTTCCGCGAGCTGGCCGAGATCTACGCGCGCAAGATCGAGCTCACCGATCGCGCCGACGAGCGCCGCATGCTCTTCATGCAGAGCGCGCGGATCTTCGAAGAGAAGCTGAGCGACCCCGATCGGGCGGTCGAGCAGCTGCGCGCGGTGCTGAACGAGACGCCGGGCGACGGCGAGGCGCTGGAGGACCTGGACCGGGTCCTGACCGCCGAGGGGCGGCACGCCGACCTGGTCGAGGTGGTCGACCAGCGCGTCGCGCGCGCGCAGGACGCGGCGCTGCGTGACGAGCTGGCGTTCCGTGCCGCGCGCCTGACCGAGGTCGAGATCGGCGACGTCGAGGGGGCCATCGGACGGTACGCCCGCATCCTGCAGACGTCCCCCAACCACGCCGGCGCGCGCGACGCGCTGATGGCGATCGCGCGCGGCGACGACTACCGGCTGCCGGCGGTCGAC
This sequence comes from uncultured Myxococcales bacterium, assembly GCA_964546845.1. Taxonomy (GTDB): domain Bacteria; phylum Myxococcota_A; class Polyangia; order Fen-1088; family Fen-1088; genus JADGRB01. The sequence goes on from CAZJMY010000701.1 coordinate 8,458, forward strand.
GTCCTCGAGCCCATTGCCCGGGCGGCGGGCGCGTGGGACGCGGTCGTGGAGCTGCTGGAGCTCCGCCTGGCCGTCGAGGACGGGGTGCCGGGGCGGCTCGCGCTGCTGTCCGACATCGCGCGCATCGAGGAGGTCGAGCGGCGCGACGTGAAGGCGGCCTTCGGCGTGTGGGCCCGCGCGCTGACCGAGGACGCGACGAACGACGCCCCCCGGGAGGCGCTCGAGCGACTGGCGGCCGCCACCGGCGACTGGCGGCGGCTGGCCGACGTCTATGCCGAGCGCATGGAGGCCACGTTCGACGCGGCCCTGCAGCGGACGCTGGCCATGCGCCTGGCCTCGCTTCACGAGAACGAGCTGGGCGACGCCGCGAAGGCTGCCGACTACCTGCGGCAGGCGCAGTCGCTGCCCGGTGACGAGGAGCCGGTGCTGGCGGCGCTGGAGCGCGTGCTGCGCAAGCTGGGCGAGAACGACGAGCTGGCGCAGGTGCTGGCGCGGGAGGCCGAGCTGGCCAGCGAGCCGTCGGCGCAGGCCGACTTCCTGGCCGCCCTGGGCGCCGTCCGCCTGGGGGCGCTCGACGATCCCGAGGGCGCGCTGAACGCGTTCCGTGACGCCGTCGAGCGGTCGCCCGACCACCCGGCGGCGCGCGACGCGCTGATCGAGCTGCTGGACCGCGACGCCACCCGGGAAGGGGCGCTGGACGTCCTCGAGCCGCTGGCCGAGGCGCGCGGCGACTACCAGGAGCTGATCGCGCTCTACGAACGGCGCCTCGATCTGCGCGACGACCGCGCCGAGCGGGCCCACTGGCTGCGCAAGATTGCCGAGGTGTCGGCCGACCGGCTCAACGACCCGTCGCGGGCGGTGGCGGCCCTGGGCCGCGCCCTGCGCGAGGACCCCGCTCCGGGCGGCGCGCTGGACGATCTGGAACGCATCTCCAGCGCGGGCGGGCTGTCCGCCTCGGGCGCGCACGAGATCGAGGGCGCGCTCGCCAGCGCGGAGCCCGACGCCGGCCGTGAGCTGGCGCTGCGGGCGGCGCGTCTCTATCAGGAGTCGGGGGACAACGCCTCCGCCGAGCGTCTGTACCGGCGCGTGCTGGAGCAGGACGCCGAGAACGCCGACGCGCTGCAGGCGCTGGAGGGTCTGTATCGCGACACCCGTGACCCTCAGCGGCTGGCCGAGATCCTCGAACGCCGCGCGGCGGTCGATCTGGATCCGCAGCTCCGGCGGGCGCGCCTGCTGGAGGCCGCCCGGCTGCACGAGGCGCGGGGCGACGTGGCCGCCGGCGTGGCCGCGCTGCAGACGCTGCGCGCCGCGGACGAAGAGGACGTCGACGCGCTGAAGGAGCTGGCGCGCCTCTACGAGACACTGGGCCAGCCGCGCGAGCTGGACGCCGTGCTGGCGCAGCAGGCGCGGCTGGCGGACGATCCTGGCCAGCGGGCGCGGCTGTGGGCCCGCATCGGCGAGCTGCGGCTGGGGATCCTGCAGGACCTCGACGCCGCGGCCGACGCGTATCGGGAGGCGCTGGAGGGCGCGCCGGACGACCCGATGGCGCTGTCGGCGCTGGAGTCGATCGAGGAGAAGCGCGAGGACTGGTCGACGCTGCAAGAGGTGCTCTTGCGGCGGCTGGGCAGCGCGACCGGCGCCGATCAGGTGTCCGTGCTGCTGAAGCTGGCGCGCAACGCCGAGCAGCGGCTGAACGACGTCGACCAGGCGGTCGGCTTCCTGCGCCAGCTGCTGGACGCCGACCCGGGCAACGGCTTCGGCTACCTCGAGCTGGAGCGCATCCTGCGCGACGCCGAGCGTTGGTACGATCTGGTCGACGTGCTGGCCAAGCACGCCGAGACCGAGGGCGCGGCGGGGCGCAAGCCGACGGAGCTCGCGTTGCGGGTCGCCATCGCCAACGTCTGGGAGAAGGAGCTGGATTCGCCGGAGAGCGCCGCCGAGGCGCTGGAGCGGGTCCTGGAGGTCGCGCCGGACAACGCCGGGGCGCTGCTGTCGCTGGCGCGCCTTCAC
>CAZJMY010000702.1:0-10091 GCA_964546845.1 uncultured Myxococcales bacterium
CGCGGCCGCCGCTGGCCCGCGCGGCACGGCGGCCGAATCGACGGCCGCGCCGCGAGAGGCGGCGGTCGCGCCGGCGGCGCCACCGGCGGCCGGTACAGGTTCCGGTGAGGCCGCGCGCGCTGGCCTGGTGTGGCACGCACCCGCGGGCCAGGTCGAGACGGCGCCGCTGCAGCCGCTGACGAAGTCCGAGCTGCTCGCCAAGGCGGGGTCGAAGGACGGAGACACGACCTACACACGGCTGCTGGAAGAGGTGTTCGATCTGCTGCCCGACCTGCAGGAAGCGACGAAGCAGCAGCTGCGAGACATCGCGCGAAAGCGCCAGAGCCGGCTGAAAGCGAAGCTGTTCGGTCACCCCGAGCTGGCGAACGAGCAGGGCCTCATCGACGAGGATGACCTCACGCCGATCGAGCGACAGCTGCTGGGCGAACGGTCCTACGCCCTGTATCGCGCGAAGATGGCCGAGACGTTCCGGCAGTAGCGCGCGGGCCACGCGCCGTTCAGTCGATCGGCTGAACACCTTGGTGCGCGAGCTTCTCGAGGTGTGCCTTCATGGACGCGATCGCCTCCGGCGGGTGCCCCTGCCAGTTCGTCACCTCGCCGGTGACCCGCAGCGGCGCGCGCGAGCGGTACGACTTCGTCGGGTTTCCCGGGAAGCGCTTGTTCGTCAGGTTCGGATCGTCCTCGAACGCGCCGGTCGGTTCCACGACGTAGATCCGGCCGCGCCCCTCGCCCAGCGCCAGCTCCGCGCCCCACGTCGCCGCATCCAGCGTCCCGGTGAAGTAGACGTAGGTCGTGGTCCGATTCAGGTCGCCGTAGTTCGCGCCGTACCCCGGCCCGATGAGGTCGCCCGGCGCGAGGTTCGCCTTCGTCCCATGGAAGAAGCGCCCCGCACCCGTGCCGCGGCACGAGGGGCATGGGCCTGCGTCGACCTGCCCCTTTCCCTGGCAGGAGGGACAGGGGTGGGTCACCACGAACGGGGCCGGAGGCCCCGCCGGCGCGCCGCCGCTGGGGTCGTCATTGGACGTCATCGCTTCCGGTCGCCGATGCCGGCGCCGCCCCTTCACGATAAGGCTTTCGGGGCGATATTGGGACCATGACGACGCACAACGCGCACCTGGCGGACTTCGAGGCGTTCCTGGGAGAGTGGATCACGGCCGGGACGCACCCCTACCTGCCGGGGAGAACCCTGCGCGGGCGCGTCTCGTTCGACCGTATCGAGGACGGCGCCTTCGTCCGCGTGCGCTCGACCAGCGCGGAGAGCGAGATCCCGTCGGGCGTCGCCATCTTCGGCACCGACGACGCCGACGGTGTGGGGACCATGATCTACTTCGACCAGCGCGGCGTCTCGCGGCGGTACGCATTCAAGATTTCCGCGGGCGAGCTCTCGTGGTGGCGGGACGATCCTGCCTTCCGGCAGCGCTTCACTGTCACCGTGAACAGCGACGGCGCCCGCATGTCCGGAACAGGGGAGATGTCGCGCGACGGCGCGCCGTGGGAAGCGGACTTGGCGCTGGAATATGTCCGCGCCCCCACCGCCGGTTGAAGGCTTCGACCCACGCCCCGAAGATCTTCTTGGGGCTCATGGTCGTTCCTGAGCTGGCGTGTTCGGCGCACCGCCGGCTGTGAGGACCTTCGTTCTGAATTCGTGAACACAAGATTGGGTGACGAGGTCGAGCTCGCGTTTCAGTCGTTGTGCCTTGTCGGCCAGAAGCTGGTCATATGTCGGCGCGGTGGAGGTCTTTTTCGGCGTCTGAGAACATCCACCGTCGGCAATCACGTCCCCACGCGTCCCGTCGATGGCATGAACGATCCTTGCATCAATGAGACGGAAGTAGATGGCATACGCGAGACCGTATTTCGACGGCTCCTCAGAGAACGGCCCCAAGCTCAGGTTGTCGACACGCACGTCGAGCAGCAGGTCGGCCTCGGGATGCGCAGCGATGACGTGAGTCGGATCGTCTTCGGCCATGTAGAGAGACCGGGGGTCGACCTTCGTCCCGTAGCGACGCGTGAGCTCATCTCTCAATTGCGTCGCGATCTGCGTCGCAGGATCTGCAATGTCGTTCTCGCGGAGAATGCGCCCACCGGCGTCCGCCAAGTGTTCTGCCGCCACAAGCCCGCCTGCGGCCCCGAACATGGCCACGGACCTTCCGTAGCCGCTCTTGCCGGGCGCGGTGACGAAGAAGGCCGTCGGCACGCGGACCGTCGTGGCCACCCGTCGCCCTTTCAGGCTGGCCGCCGCCGTCGCCGCCAGGGGACGCTGCTGGGCGGCGCAGGCACCGGTGGAGAACGCAGCTGCGAACGCGAGCAGGAGCTTTGTGGAATCCATCAAAGGCTTCCGGGTGGCATTTACATCTCCAAGATACCGCCAGTGAGCAACCACATGATCACGCCGTATGGATCGGGCGCATTTGTCCGCGCAGCAGCCGACGGCGGCTAGCCGGCGACATCAACGCGCCCGGCCCTTCAGCTTTTTCCACCCACCAGCTCTGTTGTTGGCAATGATCTGCTTGAACATGGCCTCGAGGGCGGGCGCATCGAGGTTCTCGCCCCGACGAATGGAGATGGTGCGGGCCGTCTTGTTGGCGTGACCACTGGTGATGATGCCGTGTGGGTCCGGCACGATGGCGCCGTCGTAGAGGAAGACGTTCACCCAGTCCTTCGCGGCGAGCAGCGCGCAAACGTTGCCGGCCAGGGTGAAATACGGCAGCCGCGTGCGCTTGATCGTCTCCACCACCTCTGGGTCCGCCGCGTGAACCAGCGCGCGCACGCGCCGGCAGATCGCCTGCTGCCAGTCGGGCAGCCCTTCGATGTACCGATCGACGCGCGGGTCGACGTTGCTGGTGGACGCCTTGCCCATGACTTGGCCGGTAGCCGGAGGTGTGGTTTCAGCGTTTAGGGTCGCAGGCCCCGACATCGGCGTTGGGCGTGAAGGCGGCGGTCGTGTAGGGCCCCTCCTCCTTGACCGTCACGCTTCCCACCGAGATCGACGGCGCACGGATCGATCCCACCAGGACGGCGTGGCCACGCATGCGGATGAGGAGAAATGTCTCGTGTGGCAGCGGCTGGCAGATCTTGAACAGGTCGAAGCAACCGTTCGCATCTGTTCGGGCGATCGCTTTGCCGTCATAGGCCAGCAACTCGGCGCCGGCGATCGGCGCACCGGATGCCGTCGCAACGCGCCCGCGCACCGAGAGAATGCCATCGCACGCTGGCGAGGCGACGGCTGCCATGAGAAGAAGAATGAGATGGGCATGCCGCTGCCAGGCATTCACGGCGCACCGCCGGCCGTGAGGACGCAAGCGGTGGTGGCAAGCGCTGCTGCCATGATGAGCAGGAGCTTCGTCGAATCCATGACAGGGTTCCGGAGGGCGATTCGATGTCCAGGATACCGCCGGTGAGCAACGAGATGATCACGCTGTATGGATTTGGGCGGATTTTTCCGGAGGGGGTGGGCGAGACCAAGGACCTCCGCGCGCAGTGGGCGCTGGAGGAGACCGGGCTGCCCTACCGCGTGCACGCGCTGGACCACACCGCTGGTGACCTCGACAGCGACGCGTACGCGCGGATCAGCCCCTTCCATCAGGTCCCCGTCATCGACGACGGAGGCTTCGTGTTGAGCGAATCCGCGGCGGTGGTGCTGTACCTGGCCGAAAAGGCGGGCAAGCTGATCCCGCGCGACTTCCAGGGCCGCACCCGCGTCGTGCAATGGTGCTTCGCCGCGGTCGGCACCGTGGAGCCCACCCTGACGTGCCTCGACCTGCTCGGAATCTTCGACAGCGGCAAAGCGGCACCCACGCTGCACGAAGAGGTCCCCAAGCTCGCCCACCGCTGGCTGAGCGGCGTCGAGCGCCGCCTCGACGGCCGCGAGTGGATCGCCTGCGCCGAGTTCACGGCTGCCGACATCATGATGGCGGGCGTCCTGCGCATCATCCGCAAAACGAACCTGATGGCTCCGTTCCCGAGGCTCACGGCGTACTTCGCGCGTTGTCAGGCCCGCCCGGCCTGGCAGCGCACGCTGGCCCTCTACGCCGAGCGGCTGGGCGTGCGCGTCGACGACATCCGCTGAGCGAGTTGACCGGCGCAGAACTGCAGGAAGCGTCTTCGGGTCCGCTCAGGCAACATTGCACGGCCCGCTCTGCAGGAGCTGGCGTACCAAGATCCACGCAGATTCGCGCCCAGGGGAGCGTCGAGCTAGGGTTTCAGGAGATTTGAAGGACATGCCTCGTTCGATATTCGTTCTTTGGTTGGCCGGGACAATCGGGGCGTGCGCCTCCGCCCCGATGAGAAGCGGAGCGCTCATCGACCACTTCGCGCGGGCGGCGTGTGTGCCAGCGGGCCGTGTAAAAAATGTGCACCCGCCCATCTTTCTGGCGTGGGATTACGTCGCCCACACCAGTTGCCATGCCCGCATCGTGGGCGAACAAGGGTCGACAGGATATGTTGATGTTGAATATCCACCAGACCCCACTCGCAGTGTCGTCGCAGACTTCGGCGAGAAGAGCAATCCGGTTGAAGTGCGTCTCGATCCCGATGCGTGCCGGCTCTTCGTCAAGGCGAACGGCAGTCCACTTTTCACTGACCGCCCTCCGCTGTGGTTGCTTGAATATGACTTGCTTCGACGCAAGGAGGTGCAGAGCGCCAAGGTCGAACCAGAAGCAGTACCTGCGGCGTGCGCGCGGACGCTTCCGCTGGTGGCCGGTTTTGCCCCGATCTCTGGTGGCCGGTTTTGAGGTGATCCCCGGGGCAGCTCTCGCCGTCACCGCGTCTGGAGCGTCAGTGACCCTACCTGCAGGATGACTTGGGCGATGGGAAAAACTTGACCGGACGTCTCTCACAAACGTGGCCTGAGCACACCGCCGCCCAATCGGCGCGGTCCGTCAGTTCGACGACGTTGCATTCCATCGTGCACATCGTGTCGTGGCAGTTAGCGTTCCAGCGGGCCTCGTGACGTTCTGCTGCCGCGCGCGAGATCGCATAGGGCTCGGTGTGTGTCTGGCAGCAGCCCCCGCCGATGAAATCGCTGTCCACGACGACACAGTCCGCATCTATCTTGCAGACGAGATCGCCGGGCGATACCTTTCTCGGCTGTGGTCCGGTCGCGCACGCGCATGTGTACGCGATCGCCAGAAGGGCACAGAGATAGAGCCCGCTTTCAGCGCGATGAGTGCGCACTTGCCTCCGGCTCGTGCAGCGATTCATTTGGACTCATCTCCTCTGTAGCAACCGGAGCGCCACCCCGCTGACGACGGCGATCGCCGCCGCTTGCAGACCCATTCGCCGGTGCAGCGATGTACCCGGACCGGCGGCGAAGGCGGCAACGGCAAACGATGCTGCGAACACCCTGACGGCCGGGTCCGTCGTCCGGACCGCAGCGATGGCGAAGACGACTGACATCGCCCCCAGAAGGATCGTGTGGCCACGAATCATCGATTGCAGCACGCGGGCAATGGCCGGCGGGGATGCGGGGTCGTCAGCATCGGCGAGGCGCATGGGCATGGCGGCGAGCGTGGCGCGAGAGCCGTTGATCACCAGCGCCGCGCAGGCGGTGACGAAGAAGCCAACGCCGAGAAGCGGTCGAACGAAGCCGGAGATGATGGCAACTGGCACCGTCACGAACGCCGCCCCTAGACCCCGACGCATCCAGGATTTCATTTGATTCTTCCGTCGATACTGGCCGCCGCGCGCGGCGCCGCCACGTCGAAGGTGTAGACACGCCATGCGCGTCCGTCCGGACCGACGGAAGCCGTCGGCGCGGTCGCCGCCTCCCCGATCACGTCCGCCCAGAACGCGCCGCCGCCGCGGTTGGCCTCGGCCACCCGGACCGTCCAGGTGCCCGGCAACCGGCTCCACAGCAGGCGCGCCGCCACTCGCCCAACCCCGAGACGGCGGTACGCACGCTGCACGAAGAACTCGGCCACGTCGAGAACCTCAGGGTTAGTCGCTGCCGGCGACCCGCGCGTCGCCAGGGCGGAGCCTGCGACCGCGCCGTCCGTCCGGATGAGGAACGCGAACCGGCGGTCCGGCTGGGACCAGTAGAGCGGCAGCGGCGGATAGCCAAACCGCCCGTCCGGTCCCCGAACCACGTTCGGGAACACGGCGCTCAGCTCGAGGGCGTACTCCTCGATCAGCTCGCCGAGCAGCGGCGAGTCCGCCGCGGTCGCAGAGTCCAGGGTTACCTTCGGCGTCCATTCTGGTCCGGATGACATCACGCGCCTGACGTAGCACCCGATCCAGCCATCGGATGTCTCCTCTTGCAAGCTGCCCGTCCCCGAGTTAATACTTAACCGAATGGTAAAGCATGAAGCACGCCGGCTGGATGCGTCGTTCGCGGCGCTCTCGGACGCCACGCGACGTGGCGTGCTGGAGCAGCTCGGGCGTGCGGACGCTTCCATCTCCGACCTTGCCGACAAGTTCCGCATGACCCTGGCGGGCATGATGAAGCACGTCGGCATCCTGGAGGAGGCGGAGCTCGTCAAGACGGAGAAGGTCGGGCGCGTGCGGACCTGCAAGCTCGGCGCGCACCGACTGGACGAAGAGACGGCGTGGCTCGAGCGGCACCGCCGGCTCTGGGATTCCCGCTTCGATGAGTTGGACAAGGTCGTCGAACAACTGAAACGCAAGGAGATCGTCAATGAACGCAAGAAGTGACAAGAACCCCACGACCGTCGAGCGGAAGTCCGATCGCGAGCTCGTGGTCACCCGCACCATCAACGGCCCGGCACGCCTCGTGTTCGAGGCGTGGACCAAGGCCGACCTCTTCAAGCAGTGGTGGGTGCCGAAGTCGGCGGGCATGTTCCTGCGTTCCTGCGAGATGGACGTTCGCGTCGGCGGCACGTACCGACTCGTGTTCGGCGAGGATCCCGCCAAGACCATGGCGTTCTTCGGCAGGTACCTCGAAGTGGTCCCACACTCGCGCATCGTCTGGACGAACGACGAGGCTGGCGAGGGTGGCGCCGTCAGCACGGTGACCTTCACCGAAAAGGATGGCCAGACGCGCGTGGTCCTGAGCGACCTCTATCCCTCGAAGGAAGCTCTCGACGCGTCCCTCGGGTCGTACGACGGAATGACCGAGACGTTCGACCAGCTGGCGGCCCTTCTCGTCACGCTGGGCACGAACGTACGCCGTTGACGTCCTCGACTTCAGCCCGGACGTGGCGCAGGGCCAGGCGACCGCCTGTTAGCCCTGCGGCCATCCGGCTCCGCAGACCACGGTTCTGATGACCCGATAAAGCGTGGTGACCTTCAATATTGAGCCTTCAATGGTGCCCGCCGTCGTCCCCGTGCCCGTAGAAGAAAACCGTCGGGTCGTCTGCATACCCGTGGTCGCGACGGACCATTCGCGATCGCGACCGCCACCGCGGCTCCGATGATTGCTGCACTTGGAAGAGTCATTGTGCTCCGCGCGCACGCGCTTGCCTCTGCGCATCAGGGAGCTGGCCAAGCAGTTTGTCCGGCTTCGTCACAACGATCTCGAAGGACTCCGTGCCGGAGCCGCTTCGGTAGGTGACTCGCACACACTCTGAGCCGAGCTTGGAAGCTTTCTCCACGGAGACGATGTCTCGAACATCGATTTGATTGTCGAGTCCAGCCCAGGCAAGCCATCGAAGCGGGAAGAAGAGCGCGAACGGGAAGTGGAGACCGGTGAGCAGCTTGTCAGGAAGAAGCGATATCCAGGCACAGTTCCGCGCCCACAGGAGACCCCGACCGGCCGAGCACCACTGGTCTTCGAAGAGCGTGCCGGTCAGCCGAGGCCTGAAGACGGGAAGTCCACGGCGCCGGCGTCGCCAACCGGTCAAGGTCGCAACCGCAATCACCCATCCCATCGAGAACAACCACATCTGAAGGAAGTGGCGCTGAACCCAAGGCGCGATGTCTTCCATGGTCCTCATGAAGGCCGCTCACCCTGCCTCAGGATCTCGCGTTCAACGGCGGCGCGCGAGCATTGGGCGCGCTGCAACGCGCGGGCATGCGCCATCCCTGCTCGCAGAGTCAGCTAGGTGGCGGCCGGCGCTCGTCCGAAGAGCGACCCCGAGGATACTTCCTGTCGAACTCTCGCTCGTCTCGCCGTAGCTTCTCGCGAAAGGCCAAGACCATCCCGACGAACCCGAGAACGTTGAGCACACCCGCAAGCCAGAACGCGATCGCCCGCCACCGTCCACGCGTCACCCGCTGCAGCGGCTCGCCAGATGGCATAGCGCATGCTAGCATATTGCTGTCATGCCCACGCTAACCATCCGGAACGTCGCGCCCAAGGTCGTCCGCGCGCTGAAGGCTCAGGCTGAGCGGAATCATCGGTCCATGGAGCAGGAGGTCAGAGAGATCATCGAGGGTCAGGTCGCCGACCGGACTTCGGCCATCAGTCAGATCACGCGTTCCTGGGCCGCTCAGAAGCGAGCTCCAACCGCCGCAGAGCTAGAAGCCTGGATACGAGAAGGACGACCGTGAGGGCCGTCGTAGACACCAACGTCATCGCATACTTTCTGTTGGGTACCGAGGGGTTTCGCGACGAGTGCGAGCGCTTCTGGCGGACAGTTGAAGCCCCCGTCGCGCCAGCTTCGTGGGAGGCCGAATTGGCGAATGTTCTGTGGATGGCCACGCGGAAGGGCATCGTGGATTTGCCCGAGGCATTGCACAGGCTAGAGCTCGCCAAGGGCTTGGGAATTCAGTCTGTGACTGTGAGCAGCCTGTGGGGTGGCGCGCTCGCCCGCGCCCACACATCCGGCGTCGCCGCCCATGACGCTCTGTTCGTGGAGCTCGCCGACCGCGAGGCCATCCCCCTGGCCACGTTCGACGAGCCGCTCATGCGCGCATTCCCGCGTCTCGCGATGCGACCACGCAGGTTGAAAGCCAAAAGCGGTCTTTAGCCGGCATCCCCCGCGGTCCTTCACCACGCGGCCCTGAACGGCGCTCACGGCGCCACGATCGGGTCCAACTCGAGGAATAGGGTGCGCCGTTGCAGGCGATACGCTGCGCCGGTCAGTTCGTCGATGACCGCGAGGACGGGGCTGTCGAGCGCGGTCGCAGGTGCGAGCTCTCGGCGGACGACCGCCGATGCGTCGCGGTGGCCGGACAGAGTGCAAACGACCCTGATGGCGTGACCACGCGGCATGGGGACCAGTTGCGGTGTCGTTCCGGATGGCAGCCCGTCGACGAAGATCATCGCGCCCTCGGGATTCGAGTCCACGAACAACTGGTCGTCCGATCTGGTTCTCGTCATCGTCGCGCAGCCACAAGCGACGGTCGCGGCAAAGAGCACGGCGAAGCAGCCGAGGACCGGAACCAGTGCGCGTCCGTGCATCGCCACTGACGATAGGAGCTTCTGTGTCGGGGAAGCTGTGCCGACAGTCACGGCAGCAGCGACCGCGCTCGCTCACCGCAACGCGGGCACGAGTCTCGCGCGAGGCCTGGCTCGCTGTGGCGCATGCGGCGGACGATCGCACCGCGGCGCCGGCTTTCAGTCGCGTCCATTGCGCCTCCGCTCAATGACCCGGTTGCTCGCATTCGGATGCTTTCTCAGGAGGTCCGCCTCCTCGCGGGCGGCCCGCCAGCGGAACAGGACGACGCCCAGAACGACGGCCGCGAGCACGAACAGCAGACCCGAGCAGCGGGTCCAGGCGCTCCCGAGGATCTCCCCGAACGTGCGCCCGGTGCGCAGGCCGTCGACGACGCCGGCGACCGCGAGCAACGCTCCCACCATCCAGAGAAGAGCGTCCATCTTCCCGAGCCAGCGCATTCGTGTGTCGGTGACCTGCCGCTTGGTGGTGACGCGCAGGTCTCACCCTATCACGACCGCGATGGCACAGCGCGACGTCCGTCCTCCTCCCCCTCCCCCCGCCTCGCCCTACCCCCCGGCGGTTCCTGGAGATTTCGTCCCGTCCAGGGCCGGGTTGCGCCATAATGCCGCGACCCTTCTTGCACCCTTTCTGCACCCTTCCTCGCACCCCTCCAGGAGGCCCACGCAGGGCAGATGAGAGACTCGCATGAGCGCTGACGGCGCCGCACCGTTCGCAGGCAACCGGATCCCGATCGCCATCGAAGAGGAGATGAAGTCGGCGTTCATGGATTACGCCATGAGCGTCATCGTCTCG
>CAZJMY010000703.1:0-6783 GCA_964546845.1 uncultured Myxococcales bacterium
GATGAGGCGCCCCTCGCCGTCCTCCATCACGCCCTTGTCGAACACCTGGAAAAAGATCTCGTGCACGTCCGGGTGGGCCTTCTCGACCTCGTCGAGCAGCACCACGCTGTACGGCCGCCGCCGGACCGCCTCGGTCAGCACGCCGCCCTCGCCGTAACCGACGTATCCGGGGGGCGCCCCCTTGAGGGTCGAGACGGTGTGCGCCTCCTGGAACTCACTCATGTTGATGGTGATCAGGTTCTGCTCGCCGCCGTACAGCGCCTCCGCCAGCGTCAGCGCCGTCTCCGTCTTGCCGACGCCCGACGGCCCGGCCAGCAAGAAGACCCCGATCGGCTTGCGCGTATCCGAGAGGCTGGCCCGCGAGGTCTGGATGCGGCGGGCGATCATGTCCAGCGCGTGGCGCTGCCCGATCACCCGCTGGCTCAGCGTGTCCGCCAGCTTCAGCACCGACTGGATCTCGTCCTTCACCATCCGGCCGACGGGGATGCCCGTCCAGTCGCCCACCACCGCCGCCACCGCCTGCTTGTCGACGGTCGGGAAGATGAGCGGCGCCTCGCCCTGGATCTGGTGCAGCTCGTGCTCGATGGCCTTCAGCTTGTCGCTCTCGGCGGCGCCGCGCCCGCCGCGGCGGATCTCGCTGACCTTGGCGACCAGGTCCTTCTCGACCTTCCAGCGCGCCTCCAGCGCCGCCAGCCGCGTCTTCTCGGCTTCCAGCTTGGCGCGGGTCGCGCTCTCGCGGTCGGCGATGTCCCACCCGCCCGCCTTCTCGCGCGCGATGATGTCCTGCTCGACCTCCAGCGCGGCGATCCGGCTGCGGCAGTCGTCCAGCTCGGCGGGGACGGCGCTCTGGCTGATGGCGACGCGCGCGCAGGCCGTGTCCAGCAGGCTGACCGCCTTGTCCGGCAACTGGCGCGCCGGGATGTAGCGGTGGGACAGCGTGACCGCCGCCTGCAGCGCTTCGTCCAGGATCGGGACGCCGTGGTGCGCCTCCAGCGTCGACGCCATGCCGCGCATCATGACCAGCGCCTTGTCCTCTTCCGGCTCCGGGATCTGGACGACCTGGAAGCGGCGGGTCAGCGCCGGGTCCTTCTCGATGTGCTTCTTGTACTCGGCCCAGGTCGTGGCGGCGATGGTCCGCAGCTTGCCGCGCGCCAGCGCCGGCTTCAGCAGGTTCGCCGCGTCGCCGGTTCCGGCGGCGCCACCCGCGCCCACCAGCGTGTGCGCCTCGTCGATGAACAGGATGATCGGCTTCGGCGAGGACTGCACCTCGTCGATCACCTGCCGCAGCCGGCTCTCGAACTCGCCCTTCATGCTGGCGCCGGCCTGCAGCAGCCCGACGTCCAGCGCGCGCAGCGTGACGTCCTTCAGCGGCGGCGGCACGTCGCCCGCGGCGATGCGTAGCGCGAAGCCCTCGACGACGGCCGTCTTCCCGACGCCCGCCTCGCCCGTCAGGATCGGGTTGTTCTGGCGGCGGCGCATCAGGATGTCGATGATCTGGCGGATCTCGTCGTTGCGCCCCGAGATCGGGTCGATTTCCTTCTTGCGCGCGCGCTCGGTCAGGTCGACCGAGAACTTGGCCAATGCCTCGCCCTTGCCCATCGCGGCCGGCGCCATCCCGCCGCTGCCCGCGCCATCAGACGCCGCGCCGCCCGCCGCCGGACGCGCGCCCGCCTCGGGCGAGCCGTTCGTGAGCGCCGCGAACTCGTCGGTCAGCCGATCGCCGCGCAGCTTCTCGAACTCGCGCGACATCGCGATCAGCGCGTTGCGCAGCGTGGGCGTCTTCACGGCGCCGACCATCAGGTAGCCCGTGCGGACCTGCGTGTCGCCGAACAGGAGGCTGCCGTAGACCCACCCCCGCTCGATGGCCTCCTCGATCTGCGCCGAGAAGTCGGAGATCGACGTCGCGCCGCGCGGCAGCCGATCCAGCGCCTCGGTCATGTTCTTGGCCAGCCGACCCGGATCGATCTGGAACGCGCCGATGATCCGGTGCAGGTCGGAGTCCTGCTGCTGCAGGATCTGGTGGAACCAGTGCACCAGCTCGACGTAGGGGTTGCCCCGCAGCTTGCAGAACGTCGTGGCGCTCTCGATGCTGGAGTACCCGAGGGCGTTCAACTTACCGAACAGGGCGACGCGGCTGATCTCGGACATCGTGAGCTCCTTAGATTCCCGGCTGGCTGACGGACTGTGCCACTTCTACCTGCGGATCGAGGACCAAATCTTCGCGCCGCGAGTCGAACGCCTTCCCCAGCCAGGCGGTCCAGGACAGATTGGACTGCCCCAGGCGAAACGGCTGTTCGACCTTTTCTTCCAGGATCAAGCGCAGATCCCAGTGCAGCTCGTCGCCGACGTAGGCGCGGACCAGCGCCCCCAGCTTGGGAAGCGAGGTCCCGCCCGGCAGCAACGACTGGAACTTGGCGCGCCCCAGCGGCCCCAACACCAGCCTGAACTTCTGCTGGCGGGTCCAGGTCCGGGCGCCCAGCATCGACGACATCCCCAGGCGGCCGCCGCCGTTGTCGGCCCCAAGCCGCCAGCGCCGATCGGCCGGCAGGTCGATCCATTCGCCCATGAAGCACTGGACCCGGGCCGGCACCCCGAAGAAGTCGCCCGCCATGGCGGCCAGCCCCTCCGCGTTGCGGTGGTGCGGGGCCAGCCGGCCGGCGTAGTGCAGCTTGGCGAGATCGGGAAAGGCGTCGCGCTGCCGCAACGAGCTGAGCCCCAGGGCCACCAGGGCGCCGACGTACAGCTCGAACCGATCGGTGGCGGGCAGGTCCCGGTTCGCCGTGGGCTGTCCCGCCGCCCAGGCCCGGTAAAAGAACATCAACATCCGGTGGTGGAACAGGTCGAAGAACCTGGCCATCGTCGGATCGTCGGCGTTCCGCTGCCGGTCGCGCGCGTACTCGGTCAGGTGGAGGGGCAACGGCCCGTTGGGGCCCAGCAGCCCGAAGAAGTTCACCAGCAGCCGCGGCGGCCCCTCCGGCCCCGCCGTGAGCCCCGCCAGCGACGACGGCGGGAACGACAGCGACGGCTCCTGCCCCAGGCGCAGCGGCTCGTCCGCCGGCCGCAGCCCCGCGCCGAAGCGGGGAAGCTCGGAAGGGTCTCCGGACGATCGGTGGACCGCCTCCAGCCGCCGCATCGCCTGGAAGAAGTCGAACTGCTGCGCCGACCGCGACAGCGCGTCGAGCATGCGCGTCCACCGGGCCGCCCGCTCCCGCGCCGCCTCTTCGGCGTGGTCGGCGTCTAGATGAGGTGGCGCAGCCCCGGTCTCGCTCGCCATCGCATGATCTCCCCGCGCTGCACCGTCCGGAGCACCGTCTCCGTGAAGGAGTTGATCGCCACGTACTTGGCGAAGAATCGTTCCAGCACGGCGCCTAGCAGGAACACGCCGGCGCCCTCGAACGCCCCCTCGTCCGCGGTCAGGGTGATCTCCAGACCGCGGCCGAACGTGGTCGGTCCCGGCACCGGCAGCGCGCGCGTGATCCCCGCGCACGCGGTCGACCGGATGCCGTCGATCTGCTTGCGCACGCCGGGGTCTGAGATCTCGGCGTACAGCGACAGCAGCTCGCGCAGGGCGCGCGCGTTGCCGCCGCTGCCGCCTGCCTCGTCCACCAGCGACAGGTAGTTCAGCGACAGGTGACTCACCAGCCGCCAGGCCGTCTCGCCGTTGGCGTGCGACGCGTAGGGCGGCGTCGGCCCGGCCAGACACCGCACCGATTCGACCGGCGCCCCGGACTCCAGCGTGAAGTCGGTGCGCCCCTGCCCCAGCGACATGTGCAGAGGCAGGTCGCGGTTCGTGCAGATCGTCTCGACGGACAGCTGGCGCAGGTTCGACTGATACGGCGCCTCCGCCGGGTCGACCAGCGAGATGAACACCTCGCTGCCGACGTAGCTGGAACGGGCGCCGCGGGCCCGCTGGCGCGCCGACAGCAGGCGCGGCTGGCGCTGGATCGTGTAGTAGGCCTGCGCGTCGGCCTCGGCCGTGTCGACGTTCCAGGCGTAGAACGGCCGGAACACCTGCTTCACGTCCGCGGCCGAACCGAACCCCGTCACCTCGCCGACCGAGTGGACCTCGAAATCCATCGGGCGCGTCCGGTCCGGCACCACGTGGTACTCGTTCGTCGACTCGCTGAGGTGGATGCGGTCAGCCTTGCGCGGAAAGAGATTGGCGGCGGGCGTGCAGAAGAGGCCGAAGTTCTGCGTGTTGACGACGCCGTCCAGCGTCCGGTCGTCGCCGTCGGCCACCAGCACGATCTCCAGCTCCGTCCCGGTCAGCCGCCGCACCGCCGGCAAGAGGCCGCGCAGCTTCACGAACAGATAGCGCGCCGGAAACGCGAAGTACTCCTGCAGCAGCCGGTACCCCTGGAACGAGCGCGGCCCGTACGGCAGCAGCGCCTCGTCGTCCTCGTACCCGACGGGCACGACCGGGTCATCCGTCACGACGTGCCGCCAGGGCGCGGGGCGCGCGGCCGGCCGGACGATGGTCGCCATCGTGTGCGAAAGGATCTGCTCGTAGATCTTCCCGGGCAGCTCGTCGCTGCCCCGCACGAACAGCGTCAGCTCGTCGAGCGCGAGGTCGGAGAACTTCAAGCCGGCCGTGGTCCTGAGCTGCAGCCGCAGAGCGGCCCGCGCGCGGCGCGGCAACTCCAGATCGCCCAGGTCGCCGACGTAGCTCGTGTACTCGGCGCCGGTCAGCTCCAGCGGCCAGAGCGTCACCTCGTGGGCGGTGCGGTACTCGCAGGCGGTCTGCTCGCCCCGCCCCAGCAGGCTGCGCAGCACCGTCGCCCGCGGCACGCGGAACCCCTGGGCCAGCGACCCTTCCGAGGAGTTCGGGTTCATCTGGACGACCGCCATCGACGGCGTCGGCGCCAGGTAGTGCGGGTAGACGATCTCCAGAAGGTGCTGCGTGAACCGCGGGAACTCATCGTCGATCTTCAGGTGGACGCGCGCCGCGAGAAAAGCGAACCCCTCCAGCAGGCGCTCGACGTAGGGGTCGGCGCACTCGAACGTGTCCAGCCCCAGCCGGCCCGCGATCTTCGGGAACTCGCGGGCGAACTCGGCGCCCATCTCCCGCACGTAGTTCAGCTCGCGCCCGTAATATTGCAGGAGGCGCGGATCCATCTCGGGCTATCCCCCCTGCCCTTGATCGGTGACGCTGACCGACCCCGTCTCGAGGTCGATGTCCGTTCGCAGGAACAGCCGCAGCGGCAGCGGCTGCGCCCACAGCTCCGCCTCGATCCCGAAGCACATGGCGTTGTGGTTCATCTTCTGCGAATCCGCGATGATCTTCACCTTGATCGAGCTGCGCAGAAGGCGCGGCTCGAAGTCGGCGATCACCTTGACCAGCAGGCGCTCCAGCAGGCGGGCGTCGACGCTGGACACAGTTCGGCCCGCCAGGTCCGGCATCCCGTAGTTCAGCACGGACCGCTGCACGTCCGGGTGCCCATCCAGGTTCTCCAGCGCCGCCAGGTGCGTCGTGTTCAGCAACCAGCTCAGGTCGCGACGGACACACTCGCGCAGCCGGGCCGGCGACAGCACCCGCTTGTCCCGCGACTCCTGGCTCTGCTCGCGCTCGTCGTCGGTCAGCCGATCGAGCAACGACGGCTGCAACCGTTCTTTTTGGGTCAGCTCCGCCATCTGGGCTCAGGCGGAGGACGCAGGCGCGGTCTCGCCCTCCGGGGACGCCAGCTTGATCACGCGCGCGTCCATGAGGGGAAACTCACCCTGGTCCGTGGCCAGGAGCCGCTGGCCAAGGCCCAGAAACGTCTCACCGGGCTTCTCGATCCACTCCGTGCGCCGCGCCATCACGACCCGCGGATCCGAAGCCCCCTCCGACCCCGGATAGCGGGTCGGGATCAGCGCCACCATCTCGCCGCCGTTGGCGAACGTGAGCGCCACCGGCGTCCACGCCACGTCGCGCAGGTCGACCGGCTTTTCGATCTTGATCTCGCGCAGCCGCATGAACGGAATCCAGTAGTACTTCCCGTTCACGATCGCCTCCAGCACCGGACCGAGACGCGGATCCGCGTCGGAGATCCAGGCGAACGGCTGATCGTCGATGCTGCCACCGATGGCCGGCGCCAGCTCGAACGCCTGCTCGCGCAGCTGGCGTGCCTCGTCGAACTTCTCGCCCGCGACCAGCTGGGCCGCCTGCAACAGCATGGCGATCCACTCCGTCGGCTCGCCGAACACCAGCGGCGACTTCCGCCCGGCGAACACTTCCCGCCGCAGCAGCTCGCACCGCAACACCTCGCGGTACATCTGCCGCATCGTCGCGGCGTCGCCGTCCATCTCCCCGGCGACCTCCAGCTGGCTGGCGGCCCGGTCCCACTGACCCATGACCGCCAGAAGCTGAAACAGAAAGACCCGTAGCCGAGAATCGGCAGGCTTCTTCTTGATCTGCGCCTGCAGCTCCGCCAGGGCCTCTGGGAGGTTCCCGGCGCGGATATGTTCCTCGGCAGTCATCTGGTTCATGCCCGCCGCGCCGGGGTCGTTTCCACCGGCGCGGCGATGCAGACGTCAGGCGGTCCCCGACGACGGTGTTACGACGGGCTGTTCCCCGGGATGTTCCAGGTCGTCGTGATCGCGGCGCCGCCCGACCCGTCGGCCTTCTGCGGCGTGTACGCGTACGAGAACTGGCCGAAGTTGAGCGTCACCACCTCGGTCTGGCGGTCGTCGCTGGCGGCCGTCGCCAGCGAAACCGACGAGATCAGCACGTTCTGCAGCGTGATGACCAGGTACACCAGCGGCGTCGCGCCCGCCTTGCGCAGCGTCAGCGTCGCCTTGGTG
>CAZJMY010000704.1:0-1558 GCA_964546845.1 uncultured Myxococcales bacterium
AGCGGCTGCCGCGGCGGGCGCGGCTACTTCTGGGCTCCCGACAAGCTGGCGCGCCCCGTGCGTCGCTTCGAGATGACGGCGCGAATCGAGACGCTGCGGTGGACGCTGGCCCCGGCGGAGGACAACGTCCTGATGGCCGCCGCCGACGCGGAGGGCCAGGTCGGCGTCTGGGCATTGAGATGATCGTGGCCCAGCCGCGCGCCGCGCCGACGACGCGCTCGCGCGCGAACGGGCGCACGGCGCTCCGCCTGCACCACCAGGTTCAGCTCCGTGAGCACGTGAGCGCGCTCGCGTGGTCGGCAGGCGGGGACGTGGCGGTCGCCGCGACGCTCGACGGCGGTGTCCACGCGATACCGACCGCGACGCCGGGATCGCCACGTTTGCTCGCGGAGCACCCCGGCGGCGCGCTCGCCGTCGACGTGTCGGGCGCCGGCGTCGTGGCGAGTGGGGGGCAGGATGGGCGAGCGCGTCTCATCGCGCTCGACGGCGCCCGGGTGATCGCCGACCTCGACGGCGGAGGGGCGTGGGTCGAGCACGTCCAGTGGGCGCCGGCCGGCGGGCGACTCGCCACGGCGGCGGGTCGGGTCGTCCGGTTCTGGACCTCCGAAGGCAAGCTGACCGGTGAATTCGCCAAGCATCCAGGCGCGGTGACCGCGATCTGGTGGGACGCCTCGGGTCGAACGCTCACGACCGCCTGCGCGGACGGCCTACGCCTGCTCAGCCCCACCCGTCGAACTGCCCTGGTCCACATTCCCTGGGACGCCGCCGGAACCGTCCTCGCCGCCGTGGAGAGCCCCGACGAGCGCACCATCGCCATGGCCCACCTCGGTGGAACGGTGAGCGTTTTGCAGCTGAGCACCTCGCGCTCGATTCAGTTTGGCGGTTTTCCCGGCAAGATCCGCCGGCTCGCTTGGAGCCTCGACGCGCGACGTCTGGCCGTGGCATCGGGCGAGAAGGTCGCGGTGTTCGGCTTCTCGCCCCGTGGCCCGGACCGCGAGCGCGCGCGCGTCCTGCGCGGTCACTCCGGCCGTGTCGCCGCGCTGGCGTTCTTCGCGACGCCGGGCGGCCACCTGCTCGCGAGCGGCTGCGACGCGGGGCAGCTCCTGCTCTGGTCTCAGGCGCGCGACATGAGACGGACGGGCGCCCTGGAGCTGGACGAGCCGATCGAGCAGCTGTTCGCGAGCGCCGATGGCGGCTGGCTCGGCGTCGCCTGTCGCGGGGGCGACCTGCGCATCTTCTCGACCGCCGGGTAGGGCATGGGCGCGACCCTTTCACCCGTGTCGAGCGGCGGCACGGTCCGCGAGGCTCCAGGCAGGCGAGCCGCCTCTCACCCGGCGTTGTGCTGTCCCCGGCCGACCTGTCGGGCGACCCTCGAACCCCGCGGGGCCGGGGGGGGACTGGCCCTCGTTTGCGGGGCCTGCGGCGAAGTGTACCCGGCGCTCGCCGACGAGCTGCCGGTGCTCGTGCCGAAGGCCTCTCGGCACCTCGCCGCCGAGGCCATCCGCCTCCGGCGCGATCTGTCCTGGTTCCAGCAGCAGCGGAGCCTGCTGGCCGCCGG
>CAZJMY010000705.1:0-15576 GCA_964546845.1 uncultured Myxococcales bacterium
GATCGAGCCGGCGCTGGCCCGCGCCGAGCTGCCGTTCACGCGGCTCGACGGCGCGACGCGGGACCGCGGCGCGGTCGTCGAACGCTTCCAGGCCGACGACGGCCCGCCCGTGATGCTGGTGTCGTTGAAGGCCGGCGGCAGCGGCCTGAACCTGACCGCCGCCGATCACGTGTTTCTGTGCGACCCCTGGTGGAACCCCGCCGTCGAGGCCCAGGCCGCCGACCGTACCCACCGCATCGGCCAGACGCGCCCCGTGTTCGTGTACCGGCTGGTCTCGGCGGACACGGTCGAGGAGAAGATCCTGGTCCTGCAGGACAGCAAGCGCGCGCTGATGGACGCCGCGCTGGCCGACGGGGCGGCGGCCGCGGGGCTCACGAAGGACGACCTGCTGGCGCTGCTGGCCTGAGCGGCGCGTCGAGTTGATTTTTGTGTTCCGGGAACGTGCCGCGGGCGGATCGTGCCAAGATGCACGGCCGTGGGTCGCCAAACAGGCTCGATCTCGGCTGCGGTGCTGCTGTCCGGACTGCTGGCGTGCACGGGCATCCATCCCCGCAGCTCGTCTTCCGGCAGCGGCGGCTCGGGCTCCGGCGCCGACGCCGGTCCGTCCGGGATCGACCTGGGCCTGTCGTCGCTGACGGTCTCGCCCGGTCATGCGGACGTCGCGCTCGCGCTGGACGCGGCCAGCGGCAGCCTCGCGGGGACGGCGACGTTCAAGGCGGCGGGGACGACCGCCAGTGGAACCAGCGACGTGACGGCGCAGGTGGGCTGGGCCGCCTCCTCACCGGCGGCGGCGGTCGCCGCAGGCGTCGTCACCGTCACGCAACCCGGGACCTTCACGATCACGGCGCGCAGCGGAACGGTCTCGGCGACGGCGACCGTGACGGCCACCTTCTCCGGCAGCCTGAACGCGCCCGGGTTCTCGAGCACCGGTGACTTCACCGGCGCGCCCGCCGGCAACACTTCGATCGTCTACCCGTCGGCGGGGACGATCTTCCCCTCCAACCTGACGCCCCCGACGGTGCATCTGGCGCGGTCGGCGGACCAGACGGAGGCCAAGCTGTCGTTCGCCGGCACCGGCCTGGCGCTGGACTACTTCGCGAACTGCGAGAGCGGCGCGCCCGGCACGGGCTGCTACGTGACGCTGCCGCCCGCGCTGCTGCCGCTGCTGGTCGCGGCCAGCCGCGACGCGGACGTGCAGCTCACCGCCAGCCTGGCCGCCCCGGGCGGCGCGAACCTGGCCGCCGCGCCGCCCATCGCGGTCGCGTGGGCGGACGTG
The DNA here is from genome assembly GCA_964546845.1 of uncultured Myxococcales bacterium. Classification (GTDB taxonomy): domain Bacteria; phylum Myxococcota_A; class Polyangia; order Fen-1088; family Fen-1088; genus JADGRB01. The sequence goes on from CAZJMY010000705.1 coordinate 1,277, forward strand.
CCGCTCGAGGGCGGCCTCTACTACTGGACGACGATCGACGCGGCGACCGCCGGCTACAAACCACCGGCCGGGGCCACGTCCGGGACCGCCGTGCAACGCTACAACCTCAGCAAGGGCATGGCCTCGCCCGAGCTGATCTGGACCGACCAGGGAGCGCCGCCCGCCTTTGCGGGGTCGCCGCCCGCCAAGGCCAACCGCGCCCCCGCCGACGGCAACAGCGCCTGGGGCGAGCCGACCTGCATCGGCTGCCACGCCATCACCAACGACGGCAAGACGATGGCCTTCTCGATCGGCGGCAGCGGCCCCTCCGACCTGGCGCTGCTGGATCTGTCGACGCGGACGCTGGCGCTGATGGATCCCGCCGCCACCACGACGACGGCGGGGCTGGCGGCGCTGGCCAAGGACCGCAAGGCCGACTTCGCGACGCTGATCGCCTTCAACAACGACGGCAGCCAGATGGTGAACATGTACCGGGGGCAGTTCTACCTGCGCGGCGCCGCCTGGACGCCCGGGCAGGCGGCGCCCCTGAGCTTCGCGCCGAACGCGCCGCTGACGTTCTCGGCGGCGGGCGCAGACGCGCTGACCGATCCGTTCTGGAGCTTCGACGGACGCCTGTTCGCGTTCACCAGCTACGACCCCGCGGCCGTCTCGCTGCGGAACGGAGACTTCAAGAACGGGGGGCGGGTCTGGGTGGCGACGTCCGACGGGACGGCCATTCACGACGACGCGGTGGCGCTGGCTCCGGCGGAGGCGGGCGCCACCCACTACAACCCGGCCATCAGCAGCGACGGTCAGCTGATTGTGTTCAACCGTTCGTCTTGCAGCGGTGCCGCGACGCCGGGCAGCTACGGGACCGATCCCTGCGACGGCTACGACGACCCCAGCGCCACGCTGTGGATCACGACGCCCGCGGCGCGCCCGCCCGTGGCCCTCGGCGCCGCCGACGGCCCCGCCAGCAGCGACGACTCGTGGCCGCGCTGGAGCCCGAACGTGGGGATGTTCCGGGGGCGGCCGCTCTACTGGCTGGCGTTCTCGTCGCGGCGGCCGTACGGGCTGCAGATCAACCAGAGCGGCCTGACCGCGTCCAAGCCCCAGCTCTGGATCTCGGCGCTGACCACAGGCGAGCAGGCCGCCGCCGATCCCAGCCACCCGTCCTTCTGGCTCCCCAACCAGAACGCCAACCAGGCCAGCCCCACCGGCAACCACGTCCCCCAGTGGGTCAAGGTCGCCATCCCGATCGACTAGCTAGCTGGTGCCGCTCTGCTCGATCGCGAGCGGATCCGGCGCGGAGCCGAGGCCCGGGAACGGGATGATGGCGCCGTCACCCTGCGCGGCGGCCGCGGCCCGCCGGTCCCGTTCGTGGCGCGCGCGGCGCGCCGAGCGCACGACGTGCGCGGTCCCCAGCCCGATCGCGATGGGCATGAGGATGGCGACCAGCAGGTTCGAAGCGCCGATCAGCTTCAGCCCGGACATCAACAGCACCACGCACAGCGACGGGCGGATCACGTAGTCGGGGGCCCGGGCCGAGAAGCGGGCCCCGATGAACACGCCCGGCAAGCTGCCGATCACGATCGACGTCGTCAGCCCGAGCTTGAAGTCGCCAAACAGGATGTGGGCGATGGCGGCGCTGGCGACCAGGGGGACCGCCTGGACGAGATCGGTCCCGACCATCTGCGACATCGGCAGCGACGGGTACAGCAGCAGCAGCATGATGATGATCAGCGAGCCCGAGCCCACCGAGGTCAGCCCCACGACCAGGCCGCCCAGGATCCCGATGATCAGCGTCGCCAGCGGCCTCACGACCACCGGCGTGACCTCGGTGTGGCGGCGGTTGAGGATGGGCCGGACGATCAGCCCGGTGATGACGGCCAGCAGCGCGATCCCCAGCGCCGTCTTGACGTGCGCCTGCAGGGCCGGGCCCGCCTCCATGCGCTTGAGGAGCAGCACGCCCAGGAACGCCGAGGGGATCGAGCCCGCCATCAGCCAGGCGACCAGGCGGCGGTTCACGGTGCCGTGCCGCCAGTGCACCGCGCCGCCGACCGGCTTCATGATCATCGCCGCCACGATGTCGCTGGACACGGCGGCCAGCGGCTCGACGTGGAAGAACAGCACGAGGATCGGCGTCATCAGGGCGCCGCCCCCCATGCCCGTCAGGCCGACGACGAAGCCGACGAACAGGCCGGTGAGGATGACAAACGGGTCGATCATGGGGCGGGGGCGGTCGGAGGGGGACCCTTCATACTACAGTAGCGACTCGGCGCCACTCGGCTCAGTGACCGGACATCCGTCCGTCGATGTACGCCCGGTTACTGGTTCACGGGCGAATGTGGCTCGCGACGAAGGGGGCGAACCGTCCGCCAGGGTACTCGTCCTGGTAGACCTGCGCCAGCCGGGCGGCGCGCGCCCGGTCGCTGCGCGCGTCGGCGGCTTCGATCGCCAGCACCAGGGCCTCTTCGCGCAGGGCGCCCTGCCGGCTGCGCTGCAGGTAAGGGTCCAGCAGAGCCTGCGCGCGCTCAGGGTCGTGATCGCGTCGCAGCGCGATCAACGCGTCCAGCACCTGCGTCCGCTCGCGCGCCGGCGAGGCGGCGACCGGGTGCAGGCGCGGCGCCTCGACCTCACGCGCGGGCGGCCGCCTGGGCGCGGGCGGTGGTGCTTCCGGCGCAACCGGCTGGACGTCCGGCGGCGCGGCCGCGGCAACCCGACGCACGGCACGCGGGCGCTCGTGTGCCGTCGCGTCCACGGCCGGCGCGCTGGGCCCACGCAGCGCCTCGACGTGCCTGACGATCCAGCGCCCTCCGATCGCCCCCGCCGCGGTCGCCGCAAAGGCAAAGATCCCGGCGCCCAGCGTCAGCTTCCTCAGCGAGCCGAGCCCCAGCGCCCGCAAACGCGAGGCCGGCGCGCGCTTCTCGGCGGCCTGCTGCAGGGCCGCCCACACGCGCATCTTCATCTCCGGCGGCCGCGGCGCCGGCTCCACCTTGCGCAACATCCGGATGCCGCGCTCGCCGACGGGATCGATCGCGGACTCGTCGCGAAGCCGGTTCATCGGATCTCCTCCTCCTGCGCCCTCTGCTCGGTCACCAGCTTCCAGAACTCCTTGCGGGCCTTGTGGAGCCGCGTCCACACCGTGCCCAGCGGGATGTCCTGGATGCGCGCGATCTCCTCGCCCGAATAGCCTTCGACCTCGAACAGCACGAAGGTGGTGCGCAGCTTCTCGCTCATGCGCCCGACCATCGTCTGGAACTGCGCGCGCGTTTCGGAGGCCTCGTAGCTGCGCGCCGGGCTGGACGCCGCGTGCGGCATCTTCGTGAGGTCGACCTCCTGGCGCCGCAGCACCAGGTTGCGGAACCAGGCCCGGCGCCGGTGATCGCGCACCGTGAGCTGCGTGATCCGGTACAGCCAGCCGGCCAGGTTGCCGCCGTCGAACTGATTCAGCTTCCGGCGAACGACCAGGAAGATCTCCTGGGCCAGGTCCTCGGTGTCCGACATCGGCGCGCCCAGCGCGTACAGCCATCCGACGACGTCCTCGAACCAGCGCTCGTAGATCTCGCGGAACTTGGCGTCCCGCCCCCGCTCGGCCCGCGCGCCTGGGGTCGCGGCCTCACGGGCGGCCGCGATCCGAGCGCCGCCGACCAGCACCTGCAGGTGCGGTCGGTCGCCGGACTGGGGGACAACGCGCAAAGGACGCATCGATGACCTGTGAAATCATGGTGGCATCGCCCCGAAAACTTCATCTCGGAACGCGTTCTTCTCAAAAAGGATCGTCCGGGCCCAGCCGCACGAGGCTGATCGCCGCGTCATCCACGTAGACCAGGGCCGGCAGCGCCGTCCCCGTGAGGTCGTCCGACGCGCCGCCCACCTCCCATTGCAGCCAGTCGTTCGCCACGGTCGTGACGTTCGGGTGATCCAGGATCAGCGTTCCGTCCTGCCAGATCGCGACGCGGCCGGTCGGGCCGGTCGCCTTCACGAACAGGACCTCCAGCTGCACCCACCGGTCGGGCGGGAACCGGACCATGAGGGGCTGCGGCGTGTCGATCCCCTTCACGTAGTCGAACAGCTGCGCCGCGACGGTGCCGTCGGCGAGCGGCGTCAGATTGACGTCCCAGATCGCGTAGGGGTTCCGGCCGTCGCCCGTCAGGCTGCCCCGGAAGTGAACCAGGCTGAGATACGACCCCACGACGATCGTCGACGGCACGTAGAACCAGGCGCTGTAGTACGCCGACGGCGTCGCCGGCTGGTTGCGGAAGGCATAGCTGATCGACACCATGCTGGCCGCGGGCGTCACGGCGAAGACACCGGCCTTCGACCCGCGGTGCACGGGCGTCGAGACCACGTCCGCGGGGACGTTGTCGTCCTCCCGGTACGTGCCGCCCTGCCCGTCCCTGCTCCACTCGGAAAAGTCGCCCGGTTCGAAGGTCGCCTTCCAGATCAGGCTGGCCGACCCGTCGCCGATGGTCCCCAGGTTCACGTGCGGATCGCAGCCTGCGCCGGCCAGCAGCGCCGTCAACATCGCGGCCAGCGGACCCGCCGATCGCATCTGGCCAACAATGCCCTTGGCGTCCACGATCGATTCGTCGATACCATACGGGGACCGGACAGGCTACCCGCGCGGCCCGCCGCGAGATCCGTTGCGTGAAGATCGCTCTCTTGTTGCAGGTGATGTTGTGGGCCGCCGCCGGCGACGGCCCTCCGTCGTGTCCGACGCGTGACGCGGTCGCGCAGGCCGTCGCGCAGGCGCTGCCGTCCGCGCTCCGTGAAGGCGCGCCTGCGGGCGGCGCGCTTCCCGCCAGCGTGCAGGTGACCGACCTCGGCGACGCGTTCGAGGTCGCCGTGGGCCGCCAGGTCCAGCGCTACGCCGATCCGGCCCGTGACTGCGCCGAACGCGCGCGCGTCGCGGCGGTGTTCGTCGCGCTCGCGCTCAGCCCGCCGGCGGCGCTGGCCCCGCCGCCGCCGCCGCCGCCCGTGGTGCCGCCTCCGCCACCTGCGCCACCCGAGCCGCGGGCGGCCGACCTCGTGCGCCTCGGGCTTGCGGCCCGCTTCGACACCGCGGCCGGCGGCGGGCAGAACGCGACCGGTGGCTCCGCGATCGGAGGCGAAGCGCGCGTCTCCGTCGGGCGCCACGCGCTGGCCGTTCAGGCCACGGCGGGCGTCATGGCCGCCACCGAGACCCCGATCCAGGACGTGCGCGTTCGCGAGCAGCGGTTCCCGTGCAGCCTCGCGGCGGCCTTCCGCCACACGGCCGGCGCGCACGTCGCGCTGGGCGCGGCCGCCGGCGTGTCGCTGACGCCGTTCACGTTGCGCGGTCAGGGGCTGATGTCGCCGTCGCCGGGGACGCGGCTGGACGTGGGCGGCCGGCTCGAGCTCGCCGCCCGCTGGGTCGGGCACGCGCTGGCGCCCTTCGTCGCCGCCCATGTCGAGTACTTCCCGCGCGCGTACGACATCGACGTGACGCCGCTGGGCGCGATCGGCAAGACCGCGCCGGTGCAGGTCGGCCTCTCGGCGGGGGTCGATCTGTCGCTGCGCTGACCGCGCGCCAACGGATCGGCCGTCAGCCGAGCGGAATCAGGAACGTGTCCCAGGCGGGCGTGTGGTTGTTCTCGGCGGCCGGCTGGTTCCAGAGGTAGAGCGCGGGCGTCGTCGTGATCTGCCCGACCTCGTCCTTGATGACGCCCGCGATGTACAGCTGCGGATTCCCGCTGCGCGTCGACGAGAAGATGATCCAGTAGTAGGTCCGGCCGCTGGCCGTCGACGCGACGGGGGACCACTTGGGCCAGCTGTTCGTGACGCCCGGGCTCGCGTGCCTCTGGCAGGTCCCGGGGTCGTTGGCGACCGGCCGCACGGGCGTGCCGCCCTTGGCGTCGACGAGCATGATCTCCGCCTTCGGGTTGTCGTAGCTGCGCTCGCCGTCCGGCAGGCGCGTGTAGGCGATGATCGCGTCGTCGGGCGACAGCGCCGGGTAGAACTCGCTCCACTGCTTGGTGGCGGCGCCGGCGACCGGCTTGGCCGCGCCGCCCGCGCGGTTGCCGTAGTCGACCATGTAGAGGTCGCCGCTGTCGAGGATGCCGCTGGGGTTGGCCGACGGCGCCGACGCGTAGACGATGTGCTGGCCGTCGTGGCTCAGGAACGGATACGCGGCGGCGGCGTTCGGGTCGCCCGTGCGCGCGAACTCGCCCCACCCCGCCCCTTGCGCCTGCGAGGCGGCTTCCAGGTCGACCCACAGGAGGTGCGTGTTCTGCGCGGACTCGTCGGTGCTGTCCGAGTGCATGAACACGGCCACGTGATCGCCGGTGGTCCAGTGCGCCGGCGAGAACACCGGCAGCTCCTGCGAGACCCGCTGCAACAGCGCCTGCGCGGCCGGCGTCACGAACGACGGCTGCTGGGTCGGCTTCGTGCCCGACCGGATCTCGATGTGGGCGAGGTCGCCGTTCGTGGCGTCGCTGCTGTTGGAGAAGCCGATGAACTCGCCGCCCGGGCTCGAGCTGTGGCAGCCGATGCACTTGCCGGGCGTCTGCGGCGGCGTCACGACGGTGACGACGTTCTCTTGCCCGACCGAGAAGCCCTTCAGCGCGGAGCCGCCGGACGTCGTCCAGTAGACGATGGTCCCCTTGGCCTCGACGGGGGCGATGGTGATCGTCTGGGTCACGCCCTGCGCGACCTTCCCCGTCGACGAATCGAGCCCCCGCACGGACACCGTGATGGGCTGGTCGACGACGTTCGCCGAGAGCCCGTTCCAGATCGCGGCCGGCATCGTCCAGGTCGGCGACGTCGTGTACACGACCAGATCGTTGGCCTCCTTGTCGGCGTGCAGGCGGATCTCGAAGACGTCCTGGTGGCTGCCGGGCTGCAGCTGGAAGCGCGGGCGCAGCCAGTTGCGCGGGAACAGCGAGCCCGCCTCGGGGTCGAGGAGACACGGCCCCCCGGACGCGGCCCCCGTGCCCGCCGCGCCGAACATGTCCGCGACGGCGGAGGTCGGTGGCGTCCCGCCCGCCGGCGCGTCCAGAATCGGGGCCGCCGGGAAGTCGCTGCAGGGGTTGCAGGCGGTCGCGCGCGGCACCTCGGGCGCCCCGCCGTCACGCCCGCCGGCGGACGAGCCGCCCGCGCCCTGCCCCGCAGCGCCGGTTGAGGCGCCGGGTTGCCCGCCGGTACCCACCGCGCTCTTGGCCGTCGGCTTGAACCCGCACCCGGTGCCCATCGCGATGGACAGCGACAAGAGGGAGACGGCGAAGGCGCGGGGCGAAACGTGCATGGCGTTTCACCTTTCGTGGTTCCTCGACACTTTCAAGCGCGACCGCGCCAAAAAAGTGAACGCGACCGCGCAGGAAGAATTCAGCGTGCGCGGGGAAGCTCGAGCACGAGACGCGCGCCGCCGCCGGGCTGGTTCGCCGCGGAGACGCGACCGCCGTGCGCGTCGGCGATGCGCTTGACCAGCGACAGGCCCAGGCCCAGCGAGCCGTGCGCGTGACCGCCGCCCGCGCCTCTGTAGAATCGATCGAAGACGCGCACCTCGTCGCCGGGCGCGAAACCGGGCCCCCCGTCGGTGACCGCGAAGGCGATCCAGGCGCCGTCGGCGCTGACGGTCAGGCGCTGCAGGCCGCCGCCGTGCTTGCGCGCGTTGTCGACCAGGTTGGCCAGCGCGCGCGCCAGCAGCGTGGGATCGGCGTCCAGCGGGACGGGGGCGGCCGGCGCCTGCAGCTTGTCGGCGGGCTCGCCGGCCCGCTCCAGCGCGCGCTGCGCCACCTCGACCGCGTCCAGTGGCTTCGGCGTGACCGCCTGGAACTCCAGCCGCGCGCTGGCCAGCAGCTCGCCGACCAGCGCGTCGATCTCGATCGCCTCGCGCTCGATCTCGTCCAGCGGGGGCGGTCCCGCCGCCGTTCGCTGGCGCCCGATCTCGACCAGCAGGCGGATGCGCGCCAGCGGCGTGCGCAGCTCGTGCGAGACCGCGGCCAGCAGCTCGCGCTCGTCGGCGCGCTGCCGTTCCAGCCGCGCGGCCATGTCGTTGAACGCGTGCGACAGCACGCCGAGCTCGTCGAAGCCCACGTCGTCGGTCGCCACGCGCGCCTTGAGATTGCCGCTGCCCAGGTCCTGGGCGGCGCGGGTCATGTGATACAGCGGCCGGGCGATGCGGCGCGCGACCTTGCCGGCGGCGACCCACAGCACGACCGCCGGCACCCCGAACAGGAAGAGCGCGCGCACGGGGTGCGCCGCGTGATCGCGGTGTCCGAAGTGCGCCGCGCACAGCGTCGTGATGACCGACAGGAAGATCGCGGCCCCGAACCAGAGGAACAGGCGCCGGTGCAGATGCGCCCCGTAGTGCAGCCGCAGCTCCCAGCGGATGCGCTGGTGCCAGCCGGGGCGGCGGCCGACGAACTCGCTGAACACGCGGTCCCAGGGGTGGCGCCCGCCCAGCCCCTCGACGTACGCGCGGCGCGCCTCGCTCAGGATCTTCTCGCGGACCTGCGGGTCCATGTGCGACCAGAGGCCCCACGGACCACGCCACGGCTGGCGATGGTGGTGATGGTGGCGGTGCCACCAGGGCCACCGGCCGTGCTTCACGCTCCCTCCGCGGCGACTTCGGGCGACAGCACGTACCCGACGCCGCGCACCGTCTTGATGAGGCGAGGCGTCTTCGGGTCGTCGCCCAGCTTGCGGCGCAGGTGCGAGACGTGCACGTCGACGGTGCGGTCGCTGACCGTCACGTCCTGCCGCCCCGCCTCGCCCAGCAGCGTGTCGCGCGGCACGACCCGCCCGGGGCGGCGCGCCAGCGCCAGCAGGATGTCGAACTCCAGCCCCGTCAGGTCGGCGACGGCGGCGCCCACCCGCACCTGGCGGGCCTCGACGTCGATCGACAGGCGGCCGAGCACGATCTGCGTCGCCGCGGCGGTCGGCTGCGCCCGCCGCAGCACCGCCCGCAACCGCGCCAGCAGCTCGCGCGGCGAGAACGGCTTCGCGATGTAGTCGTCCGCTCCCAGCTCCAGGCCGACCACGCGATCGGCCTCGTCCCCGCGCGCGGTCAGCATCAGGATGGGGACGCGGTTGGTCTCCCGGATGCGGCGGCAAACGGTCAGCCCGTCCATGCCGGGCATCATGACGTCCAGCAGGACGGCGTCGAAGACGTCCGACCCGAGCGCCGCCAGCCCCTTGGCCCCGTCCGGCGCGTGCGTCAGCGACACGCCGTTCGGGCCAAGATAGGCGGCCAGCAGCTCGTACAGCCGGACGTCGTCGTCGATGCAGAGGACCCGCAGCCCCACGGCCTCAGCTTACCAGCCGCGGAAGCCGCCGAAGAACCGGGGGCCGCGCTCGATCAGCTCGGCCAGCCGGTCGCGCTGTTCGGGCTCCAGCGCGTCGTGGATCTTCGCGACCAGCCCCACGAAGGCCTTGCGCGCCGTTTCCAGCACGGTGTCGTGGCGGGCGAACTGCTCCCCCAGCACGACCCCGTCGAACGTGGGGCGCCGCAGGGCGTCCACGATCTCCTGGCGGGTGCGCCGCCCTTCGCCGCCCGAGACGCGCTTCATCTCGTCGCGGAACTCCTCGAACGCGGCGCCGATGACGCGCTCCTGCGCGGGCGTCGCCCGCACGTGCTCGAGAACGGCCCGCACGACGAACCGCTTGCGCATGCGGCCGCCGCCAAACCCCGAAAAGCCGCCGCCACCCCAGCCGCCGCCCCACCCGGCGTCCGCGGACGGCCCGCCGCCCATCTCGACGGGCTCCTCGTCGTAGCGCCCCCAGCCGCCGCCCGGAAAGCCGTGCCAACCCGGCCCGTGCCCGTGCCACCCGTGGTGCCAGCGGCCGTGGCACCCGCCGCCCCCCCAGCCCATGCCCATGCGCCGGTGGTGAATCGCCCGCGCCATGCCCATCGCCGCCAAGCTCCCGAAAATCAAGCATCCGATCATCGTGTCTTCTCCTTGCGGCCCACCCAGCGGGTCGCGAAGAAGACTCTGCACGCCGGGCGTTAAGCCCGTTCGGGGGCGCACGTGAAGAAGTGTGAAGCGGCTCGGGCGGGCGCCCGTCGCGCCACCGTCATCAGGTCGTAACCGAAACGAAACCCGCCCCGCCGCGGGCACGAACGTAGGCTCCGCCCGTCATGTGTACCCGACGTGGACCGATCACCGTTCTGTGGCTGGGCCTCATCTTCGCCGCGCGCCCGGCGGCGGCCATCCTGTCGGACATCGAGCTGCCGCGCGCCAGCCCCGTGGGCCGCGTGTCGCAGCAGGTCGGCCTGACGGAGATCGCCGTGGAGTTCGGCAGCCCGGCGGTCCACGGCCGGAAGATCTGGGGCAGCGTCGTCCCCTTCGACCAGCTCTGGTCGATGGGCTCGTATCAGGCGACGAAGGTCCACTTCAGCCGGGCCGTCGCGATCGGCGACAAGCCCGTGCCGGCCGGGACCTACGCGTTGTTCGCGATCCCGGGCAGGACGCAGTGGACGGTCATCCTGAACAAGAACGCCGACCAGCTGGGGAGCGGCCGCGACTACCACCCCGATCAGGACGTGGCGCGCGTGCTGGTGAAGCCGCGTCCGGCGCCGCACCACGAGCGCCTGACCTTCGCGATCCCCGACTTCACGGACGACGGCGCGACGCTGGAGCTGGCGCGGGACAACCTGGCCGTGTCGATCCCCGTGCGCGTCGACACGACCAAGGAAGTGCTGAACGACATCAGCGCGCTGGACAACAGCTGGCGCGCGTTCGCGAACGCCGCCCGCTACATGCTGGAGACCAAGAAGGACTACGAGGCCGGCCTGCGTTACGTCGACCAGTCGCTGGCGCTGAAGCAGGACTGGTACAACGTCTGGATCAAAGCGCTGCTGCTGGCCGCCAAGGCCGACTACCGGAACGCCCACAACTTCGCCCAGCTCTCGCTGGAGCTGGGGACGAAGTCCGGCGACATCCTGTTCCCCGAGGCGGACATCCGCCGCGCCGCCGGCGAATGGGAGAGCAAGAGCGTCGCCGCCCGCTGAGGCTCACTTGTAGAACGCGACGTTCCTCACCGTGAAGTCGGCGGTGCAGCCGCCGCCGTCGGTCGCGAAGGTCGAAGCGCTCAGCTGCCACTGCACGGTGATCAGCGTGCCGGGGTCGAGGCGGCTCACCGGAACGCCGGCGCTCAGCTGGCTGAACGGGACCTTCACGACGACGCCCCGCGTGCCGGCGTCGGCGCCTCCGCCGTCCACCGCGGCGCCCCCGGCGTCGGCGGTGACGGCCGTCTGGCGGGTCACGTCGGCGCTGGGCCCGTAGCAGGTGGAATCGCTCCCCTGGCAGCCGCCGCGGCTCGGGTCGTCGCCGTCGAAGGTGTCGCCGCTGAAGTTCGCCCCGAACGCCAGATAGCAGCTGCCCAGCGAGCCGCTGAGCTCGAACTGCACGCCCGTGTACGACGTGGCGTCCAGGCACTGGTTGCTCGAGTAGTAGAGCCCGAACCCCATGTAGTTGCTGGCGCCCGTGATCGGGGGGACGAACGCGCCCTGGATGCGCAGGCCGTTGCCGTCGCTGGTGGCGGTCCCGATCGGCGCCGTCTGGCCGGGCGCGGCGTAGCTGTACGACCCCCATTCGTTGGCACCGGCCCCGAAGGTCACGCCCGCGGGCGAGTTCGTGCCGGCCGTCGTGATGACGGCGCTGCTGACCGGCGTGCGCGGGCAGACGAAGCCGCCGTCCGCCTTCGGGCAGTTGGTGCCGACCGTCTTGCCGGCGCCCCCGGCGCCGCCCGTGGGCGTCGCGGCCGGTGCGGTCCCCGCCACCAGGGGTTGAGGCCCGACGCCCACCTGGCGTTCGGCCTCGGCGTAGCCCCAGGCCCGCGGGTTCCCGTTGTCGGGGATCTCGATCGCGCCCAGCGACTGGGCCGGCAGGCGAAACGTGGGCGTGGCCGGCGCCGTGGCGAGGTCGGTGACCTGCACCTCGACGCCGACGTCCTGCTTGTTCCAGTTGACGTAGATGATCTCGGTCGCGTCGGCCGCCGCGTTCCGGCTGGCGTACGCGGTCACGCCCGCTGGCGCCGACGACACGGCCACCGAGGTCGGACCGTAGTGATCGGCGTAGAGCTGGTACGCGTAGTAGGCCGGCCGGGGCACGTGGGCCGGCGGGATGCCGATGAGGCCCAGCGCCCAGACTTCGTCGTCGGCGATGTCCCACACCGCCGACGTCCACAGCCCCAGGTCGATCGCCGAGCCCAGCGCGTCGGCCAGCCACAGCGCGCCCCCGACCGTCGCCGGGGACGCGTCCAGCACGCAGGAGGTGCCGTCGTAGGCGACGTTCATCTCGGTCAGCGCCAGCGGCTTGGTCCCCTGCCCCGTCGCCTGCAGGATGCCGCGCACGGAGTTGATCGTCTGGCGGAAGCTGGCGGCGTCGGCCTTGGCCGCCGGCAGGGTCGCCATCGCCGCCGCGAAGGGGTAGCGGTGGATCGAGATGACGTCGAACACGCTGCCGCACGTCTGCAGGATGGGCGTCAGCCAGTCGTTCGCGCCGTTGCCGGCCTGATACTTCCAGGCCAGGTCCGGACCGACGATCTGGATCGTGGGATCGACGGCCTTCATCGCGGCGACGAACGCCGTCGCCGTCGTGCAGACGTCCGCCGCCTTGTAGCCGGGGCGCGACGGCGCCGTGCTGCTGGCCTGGTCGGGGTAGATGTCGGGCTCGTTCCCGACGGAAAAGTACTTGATGCCGTAACCCTTGGTCACGTTCGCGTACGTGACCATCTCGGCCGCCGTGTCGGGGGTCGGCGTCTTGCCGCTCGTGTCGCCCAGAACGGGGACCTGCAGGATCGGCTCGGCGCCGATGGCGCGCGCGTAGGCCACCATCGCGTCGAGCTGCGCGTGATCGAACGGGTCGGGGACGTTGGCGTCGTTGTTGTAGCCGCCCACCCGCATGTAGCTGACCTTCAGCGGCGCGATCAGCGACTCCGTCCCCGCGACGTCGTTGCCGTAGCTGGGCGACCACATCCAGTAGTTGACGGACCAGGTCGTGGCGCGCGGCTTGGGCGACTTGGCCGAGACCACCAGCGGCGTCACGGCGACGCCCCCCGCCTGTCCGCCCGCCCCCTGGCCGCCGGCCCCGCCGCTGCCGGTCTTGCTGCCGTCACTGCCGCAGGCGCCCGCCGCCAGCGCGGCGGCGGCGCCGAAGGCCAGAAGCGCTAGCCGGCCGCCGCCAGCGCCGTCTCGATGGCGGCGCGCAGCTCCGGGTCGTCGGGGGTCACCTTGGATTCGAAGGCTCGAATGACGTGACCGTCCTTGCCGACCAGATACTTGTGGAAATTCCATCGAGGTTCTCCATGTTGGGCTGTCAGGAACTGGTAAACGGGGGACTTCGCGGGGCCCTTGGTGGCCACCTTCGCGAAAAGCGGGAAGGAGACCCGGTATCTGGTCTCGCAAAACGTCTGGATCTCCGCCTCGGAGCCGGGCTCCTGGGCGCCGAAGTCGTTGGAGGGGAACCCCAGCACGACGAGGCCGCGCGCCTGGTAGTCCCGCCAGAGCTTCTCGAGGCCCGTGTACTGCGGGGTGAATCCGCACTCGGACGCCGTGTTCACGACCAGCGCGACCTTGCCCGCGTAGGCGGACAGGGGGCGCTGCTGGTGGTCGATGGTCTCTGCGGTCAGCTGGTGGAGTGAATTTGTCATCCGGCGAACCTAAGGGGCGAGCTCGACCGCGGCAAGCCGCGGTCAGACGACGACCCATCCGGGGCGAATGTCACGCAAACGCGACACCCTCCCCGATCCTTTGGAGTACGCTGGCGCGTGCAAAGGACCATGCATCCGGCTCAGGTCGACGAAAAGCCCTCGCGCGCAGACCGTCCGGACCCCGTCGCCACGACGGTTGCGACGTCTTCGCCGTCGGCCTCGGCAGCACCGGACCTGACCAACCCGGCGCTGTACATCAACCGCGAAACGTCCTGGCTGGCGTTCAACGAGCGCGTGCTGGATCAGGCGCGCGACCCGCGCTGGCCCCTGCTGGAGCGCGTGAAGTTCCTGGCGATCTATTCGTCGAACCTGGACGAATTCTTCATGATCCGCGTCTCGGGCCTGCACGAGCAGCTGGAGGCCGCGGCGCTGGTCGAAGCCAGCCCCGACGGTCTCAGCGCGCGCGACCAGCTGACCCGCATCGCGCAGATCGTCCGCGGTCAGCTGGACACGGCGGCGCGCGTCCTGGGCGACGAGCTCTTGCCGGGCCTGGCGGCGCGCGGCATCCGCATCCGCGACTGGGACACGCTGGACGCCGACACCAAGCGGCAGGCCCGCAAGTACTTCCGCCGGTCCGTGTTCCCGGTCGTGACGCCGCTGGCGGTCGACCCCGGGCACCCCTTCCCTTTCCTGTCCAACCTGTCGCT
>CAZJMY010000706.1:0-4953 GCA_964546845.1 uncultured Myxococcales bacterium
GCGCGCCGCGCTTCGCAGGATCGCGCCCGCCTCCTGCTGGAAGATCTGCGCCATGTCGGCCGGGCTGTCGACGTAGTAGTAGTTGCCGCCCGACGCGTCGGCGATCCCCTGCATCAGAAGCTCGTCGTGCTCCATCCCGAAGCCGATGGTCGTCACGGCGACGCCGCGGTCGGCGGCGTTGGTTGCGATGCGCGTCAGCTCGGACGTGTCGGTGATGCCGATGTTCGGCTGCCCGTCGGAGAACAGGATGATCTGGTTGACCTGCCACGGCTGGAACGCGCTAAACACCTGGGCCAGCCCCGCCAGGAACCCGCCCGAGAAGTTCGTCCCGCCGCCGTCGGCCAGCGTGCGAATGGCGGCGATCGACAGGTTGCGCGTGTTCGGGTCGACGACCACGGGCGGCACGGCCAGGTAGACGCCGTCGGAGAAGGCGACCACCGACAGGCGGTCACCGTCGCGCAGCTGGCCGACGAACGTTTCGGCCGCCAGCAGCATGTTGCGGAACGGATCGCCGTGCATCGACCCCGACCGGTCGAGCACCAGCGCCACGTTGAGCGGCGGCAACGTGGCGGCGGCGGGACGGCCGCGCACGCTGACGGCGGCGTAGAGCTGGCCGGTCGAGAGGCGCGGGCCGACGCCACACGACACGTCCACCGCCGCGGTTCGCACGTCGTCGGCTTGCGGCGCGGGCCAATCGGGCGGCGGAGCCATCGAGAACACCTGCCCCTCGGACAGCATGTCCAGCCCCGGTGTCACCGGCAGATGGACGAACACCATGCATCCAGACGCCCCGACCGCCAGGCCAGCAAACAGCAGGCAAGCCGAAAATCGGAGGACCGCCGCGCGCATTTTCATGGCTGAGCAGCATATCCGAAGTGCCCTCTCGCAGCGAAGCCGCGTGCGCGGCGCCCGGGCAGGCGCGCTCTCGCGCGGCGGAATCAACAGCAGTATCGTGAGCTCACATGAAGCGCGTCACCGGAATCGGCGGAATCTTCTTCAAGGCCAAGGACGCCCCGTCGCTGCAGGCCTGGTACAAGCAGCACCTGGGCATCGACGTCCAGCCGTGGGGCGGCGCCGCGTTCGCGTGGACCGACGCCGCGGGCAAGCCTGTCGCCGGCACGACCGCCTGGTCGATCGCGCCGCAGGACACCCAGCAGTTCGCGCCCAGCGCGGCGTCCTTCATGATCAACTACCGCGTCGCCGACCTGCGCGGGCTGGTCGCGCAGTTGAAGCAAGAGGGGTGCGACGTGCTCGACAAGGTCGAAGACACCGAGTACGGCCTGTTTGCCTGGGTGGTCGATCCCGAAGGAAACAAGATCGAGCTCTGGCAGCCGCCCGCGGGTCAGTGAGCCGCGCGCGCGAGGTCGCTCCGGGGACACCAGCAACTTCTCCGCGGTCGGCGAGTGGCAGACCTCGGGCTGGATTGCCGCGGGCAGGAATTCTGAAAAAACGATTCGACCGAACCTTTCGGACGGTCGTGCATTAATCGTCCTGGATGACGAAACCGGTGCCCCACCTCCAGGTGGTGTCGCCCTCGCTGCCGGACGCGAGTGCAGGCCCCCATGCGACCACACGGTCGGATGACGAGCTCATGCTCCTGGCCCGGGGTGGGCTGCCGGACGCCTTCGACGAGCTGGTGCGGCGGCACCAGGTGCGCGTGCTCCGTGTCGCCGCGCGCCGGCTGGCCCGGCGCGAGCTGGCCGCCGACGTGGCCCAGAACGCCTTCCTGGACGTCTATCGGGCGCTTCCCCGCTATCAGCCCCGCGGGAAATTCCAGGCGTACCTGTTCCGCGCGGTCGTGAACCAGTGCCGGATGACCGAGCGCGCCGCGCGCAGCGAGGGGCGCTTCCGGGCGCCGATGTCGCCCGTCGCGCTGGAGGTCGCCGCCCAGCCCGCCTCGACTGCGGACAGCTCGGCCGAGGCGCGCATCCTGGCGCGCGAGCGCGAGCGCGACCTGGAACGCGCCGTCGGGCGCCTCAGCGAGAAGCTGCGCGACGTGGTGTCGCTGCGCTACGCGGGGGAGCTCGGCTACGACGAGATCGCCGAGACCCTGGGATTGCCCGTCGGCACGGTGAAGCGTCGCCTGTTCGACGCGGTCGAGAAGCTGCGCCAGATCCTGGAGGAGCCATCATGAGCGCACCCCGTCCTCGCGCGGTGTCGGCCGAGCTGCTGGCCGCCTACGTGGACGGCGACGTCACGCCGTCGCAGGCCAGCGCCATCGCGCGCGCCATCGAGGAGTCGCCCGACCTGCGCCGCCGCGCCGACGAGCTGCGGCGGATCACCGCCACGCTGTCGAGCCCGATTGAGGAGCTCGAGTCGCTGGACGTGGCGGCGTCGGTCCGCGCGGCGACGGCCGCCAACGATCGCCACCGCGCCCAGCCGGCGCGCGCGCCCCGCGTGCCGTGGTTGCGGCGCTGGTCGCTGCTGGGGCTGGCGACGACGGCGGCCCTGGCGGTCGGCCTGCTGGTGGTGCGCCCGGCGCGCCGTTCGGGGGACGGCGCCGCCGACGAGGCGGCCGGCCTGCGCGCCAAGTCGGCCAGCACGGCCCCGGCCTCCGCGCCCGAGCGGTGGGCGGGCATCGGCGTCTACCGCGTCACCGAGGGTGGGCCCCCGCAGCGAGTGGGCGAGCGCATCTCGCGCGACGACGGTCTTTTGTTCACGTACACCAACCTCGGCACGCGACCGTTCGCGTACCTGATGATCTTCGCCGTCGACGGCTCGGGACAGGTGCGCTGGTTCTATCCGGCCTACCAGGAGGCCGGCACGAACCCGGCGTCAATCGCCATCCAGGCCAACGCGAACGTGCCGCTGGCCGAAGTGGTGCGGCACCCGTTCGCCACGGGCCCCGCCGCTTTCCAGGCGCTGTTCTCGCGGCGCCCGCTGCGTGTCGAGGAGGTCGAGAGCTGGCTCGCGCGCCGGCCGGCCCCGAACGGCGCGCCCCCCTGGCCGGAAACGTACCGGCAAATCGTGATGACCTCCGTCGAGGCGCCGCGGTAGAAAAGGACCGCGAACGTGCGGAGCGGCGGGGGTTACACGGGGAAGCGACACGCGGCGCGCGCGTGTGCCGCCGCCGTCGTGTTGGTGACGGCATGGGCGGCGGCCTCGGGGCGCGTCGCGCACGCGGCGGCGTCGGGAACGACGGCCAACGGGTCGAACGCCGCCAGCCCGGCCGACGCGACCGTCGCGGGCCCGGCGCAGGCGCGCCGGTTCGCGCTGGTGATCGGCAACAACCAGCCCGAAGCGACCTCCGGCGCGGTGACGCTGCGTTACGCGGACGACGACGCCCTCTCGACGCACGCGCTGCTTGTGGAGGCGGGGGTCGACAGCGTGTTGCTGGCGCGCCTCGACGCGGACACGCGGCGCATGCATCCCGAGGCGGCGCCCGCCGGGCCGCCGCGCGCGCAGGCCTTCGACCGCGCGGTCGACGAGCTGTTTGCGCGCATGCGCGCCGCCGTCGCGCGCGGCGACCGGACCGAGCTGCTGGTGTTCTACAGCGGGCACGGCGACGTGGCTGCCGGCGAAGGCTACGTCGTCCTCGAGGACCGGCGCGTGACGCGCGGCGATCTGCACGACCTGCTGGCGCGCTCGCCGGCCGCGCGCAACCACGTCTTCGTCGACGCGTGCAAGTCGTACTTCATGGCCTTCGAGAAGGGGCCGGGCGGCCAGCGCGCGACCTACGGCGGCTCCTTGCTGGACCTGCAGCCCGGGCACATGGACAACGTCGGCTTCGTCCTGTCGACGTCGTCCGACCGCGACAGCCACGAATGGGAGCAGTACCAGGGCGGCATCCTCAGCCACGAGCTGCGCTCGGCGCTGCGGGGCGGCGCCGACGCCGACGGCGACGGGCGCGTCACCTACGCCGAGCTGGGCGCCTTTCTGTCGTCGGCGAACGAGGGGATCGTGAACCCGCGCTTTCGCCCCGACTTCCTGGTGCGGCCGCCGGGTCGCAACGCGCGCAGCGAGGTGCTGCGCTGGCCGGGCGCGCTGTCGACGTCGACGATCCGGCTGAACCTGCACGCGGACGCGCACGTCTACGTCGAGGACACGCGCGGCGAGCGCATCGCCGACGCGCACCCGGCCGCCACGCAGGCGCTCACGCTTCGCGTCCCCGTCGAGCGCCCGCTGTTCGTGCGGCGCGACGACGAGACGGCGGAGGCGGTCGTCTCCCAGCCCGGCCAGACGCTGGTGGCGGCGCTGGAGCCGCGGCGGGTCGTGATTGAACAAAGGGGCGCGCTGAGCCTGGCCTTTCGCCAGCTGTTCTCCGTGCCGTTCGACGCGCACGCCGTCGACGCGTTCGTGCTGCGCCGGTTCGACGAGCCGTCGGCCCCGCCCGCTTCACCGCGAGCCTGGGGCCGCGCTGTCGCGGGAGGGGTGACCGCCGGCGCGGCGCTGGCCGGGCTGACGCTGAACGCGATCGCGCTGCAACGGTACTGGAGCGCGGGCAACGGCTCGCAGCAGCAGATCGACGCCACGAACCACACCGTTCATCGGCTCAACGTCGCGTCGGTGATCTGCTACAGCGCGGCCGCCGTGGCGGGGGCGACGTGGGGCTGGCTCGTCTGGGGCGCCGACGTGTCGCCCGATCGCGGCGAGGTCTCGCTCACCGTCGGGGCCTCGTTCTGATGGCGGGCGCACGTTCGGGCGGCGGCCGGCGCTGGCCGGCGGCGCTGCTGGGTGCGCTGCTGATGCTGGCGTCCTCTGCCTGCCAGCGCGGGCTGGAAGACGCCCCCTGCCCGTGCGCGTCCGGTTGGACCTGCTGCGCGGCCACGAACAGGTGCGTGCCCGAGTCCGAAGCGCCGATGTGCACGACGGGCGTGGGTGGGCAGGCCGGCGGTGGCGCGGCCGACGGCGCCGGATCCGGAGGCTCCACCAATCGCGGCGGGGCGGGCGGCCAGGCCGGCGCGGGCGGCGTCGGCGGTGCCGGCGGCGCGGGCGGACACGGGGGCCGCGGCG
>CAZJMY010000707.1:0-2507 GCA_964546845.1 uncultured Myxococcales bacterium
GATTCAGGGGGAGCAGGCCGGAGCTCACACAAAGGAGCTCGGAAAAGGGCAACATTATATTGAGCCGCCGCGGCGGCGCAAGCGGGCACTGCCCGGTTTCCCTGGGATATCGCGCATTAAACGCGCGTCAGGCGGTCAGCGGGCGGCCGAGCTGGCGAACGGATCCTGGGTGACGATCGTCTGCAAACGACCGGGGCCCCACGAGGTCGCCCAGACCGGAATCCCCACCAGCGCGCTGACGCGGTCGACGAACGCCGCCGCCGCGGGCGGGATGGTCGGGCCTGAGAGCTCGGGCCAGCCCGGTAGGTCTTCGAAGATCGGCTCCGCCTGCGCCAGGTCGTCGAGGTCCGCCGGCATCTCGTCCAGCGTGCGCCCGGCGAGGCGGTACCCCGTGCACAGGCGGACCTTGTCGAGCCCGGCCATGACGTCCAGCTTGGTCAGCGCCAGCGCTTCGATGCCCGACAGACGCACGGCGAGGCGCACGGCCGCCACGTCCAGCCAGCCGCAGCGGCGCGGCCGCCCGGTGACGGAGCCGAACTCGTTGCCGCGCTTGCGAAGGAGCTCGCCGACGTCCTCGTTCAGCTCCGTCGGAAACGGCCCCGCGCCGACGCGGGTCGCGTACCCCTTGGCGACGCCCAGCACGCGATCGATCTTGGTGGGACCGATGCCGAGGCCGGCACACGCGCCGCCCGCTGTCGTCGACGACGACGTCACGAACGGATACGTGCCGTGGTCGACGTCCAGCAACACCCCCTGCGCCCCTTCGAAGAGCACGTTGTCGCGCCGGACCACGGCGTCGTGAACGACCCGCGAGGCGTCGCCCACGAACGGGCGAATCTCCTCGGCCAGCGCCATGTAGCGCTGGGTGATCTCGGCGGGGTTGGGCACGCTGCCGCCCATCTCCCGCAGGTAAGGCGCGTAGGCGGCGATCTGCGCCTCCAGCCGCGTGCGAAAGCGCTCGGGCCGCAGCAGGTCGCCCACCCGCAGCGCGACGCGCGACGCCTTGCTCTCGTAGGTGGGGCCGATCCCTTTCTTGGTGGTGCCGATCCCGCCGCCTTTTTCCTCGCGCAGGCGATCGATCTCCAGGTGGTGCGGCAGCGTCAGGTGAGCCCGCTCGGCGACGATCAGGTCGCGCGCGCCCGAGATGAACCCCTGCGCCCGGAAGGTGCGGATCTCGTCGACCAGCACCGCCGGATCGATGACCATCCCCTCCCCCAGCACGCACGTGACGCCCTCGCGCAGCACGCCCGAGGGGATGAGGCGGGTCACGTACTTCTTGCCCTCGACGACCAGCGTATGGCCCGCGTTCGCGCCGCCGGCCCAGCGGACCACGAAGCGCGCCTTTTCGGTCAGGAGGTCGACGATCTTGCCCTTGCCTTCGTCGCCCCACTGCACGCCGACCACGATCACGACTGCCATGTCAGTTCCTACCTTCTTTGGTCTTCCTCTGAATCGACGGCGGCGGCGGCGCCGCCGCAGCGTCCAGCGCGCCGGCCACGGCCTCGACGTCCACGGCGAATCCGACCGCCGGACCGGGCCGGCCGTACCGGCCCAGGAGATCGTCATAGCGTCCGCCGCGCAGAACCGCGTCGGGCGCGCCGCGAACGAAGGCCTGAAAACGCACACCCGTGTAATAGTCGAAACCGCGGACCTCGCCTAGGTCGACCTGCAGGCGCGCGTCGACCTGACGCGCCTCGACGGCGGCGACGATGGCGGCCAGCTCGCGCAGCGCGCGCCGCACGCCGGCAGAAGGCGCCTTCTTCTCGGCCGTGGCCAGCACGGACGGCGAGCCGGTCAGCTCGGGCAGCATCCGCGCCAGCGCGATGGCCGGCTTCGACCCGCGGGCCGACCGCAGGACCTCGTCCAGACCGGCGCCGTCGCGCTTGGCGACACAGCGCCGCGCCTCTTCCAGCGCGCCGTCGGGCAGCTCCAGGGCAGCCAGCAGCTCGCGCGCCAGCCCCAGGTGTCCCAGGTCGACCGTGACGCGTGACAGCCCGGCGGCCGTCAGCGCCGCGACGCCCAGCGCGATCACCTCGGCGTCGCCCTCGGGACCGCCCAGGCCGGCCAGCTCGACCCCGGCCTGGCTCAGCTCGCGCTGCCCGCGCGCGGCGCGATCCAGGCGCACCACCGTCCCCTCGTAGCAGAGGCGAACCGGCTCGCGGGCGTCGCGATAGCGGGTCGCGATGAGCCGCGCGATCTGGGGCGTGATGTCGGGCCGCAGCGCGACCACCTGGCCGGAGCTCGGCTCGACGAAGCGAACGGTCGCCGCGCGCGCCGCCGCGCCCAGCCCCAGCGCCAGCACCTCCTCGTACTCGAAGGCCGGCGTCAGCACCCGCTCGAAGCCCGCCTGCTCGAACGTGCGCAGGACGGTGTCGACCACCTGCAGCCGCACGGCGGCCGCCGCCGGCGCGTGGTCGCGCATGCCGGCGGGCAGGCGCAACCGCGCGTGTCGATTAGACGCGGAACCCTGGGAGGGTTCCGCACCTCCCGCGACGGGCTTCGCTGGG
>CAZJMY010000708.1:0-7064 GCA_964546845.1 uncultured Myxococcales bacterium
GCAGATCTTGAAGGCGACGTAGCCGTCCTCGACCTTCTCGTGCGTGGGGTGCAGGCGCGCGAAGCTCTTGTAGCTCTCGATCGACTCCGTGTAGTTGCCCTGCGCATACTGGGCGTCGGCGATCGCGAGCTCGGCCATCACGGCGAACTTCGAGAACGGAAACTTCTGTTTCACGAACTGGAAGTACTTCTTGGCCTCGGCGTAGTTTTCGTCCTTCAGCTCGGCCATCCCTTTTTCGTAGTTCTGCTTGGCGGTCAGGGAGTAGGTGACCGGCTTGGTGTCCTCGTCCGACTCGGCGCACCCCGTCGCGAGCAGGGTGCCGAGCAACGCCGAAGCGATCAGATGATGTCGAAACCGACGTAGCATGAAGAATCTATGGTACGTAAGCGGAGCACCGCCGTCCATCGCCGCGCAACCTGCATGCTTCATCAACGCCTGGAGCATTGGACCGTTCCCGCCGCTGCGGCGTTGCTCGCGCTCGCCCTGATGCCCGGATGCGCCGAGTCGTCGTCGGGTGCGGGCGCGTCCGCCGGTTCGCCCGCGACGTCCGCCGCCGCGGTCCCGGGCGCGCGCGACGCGAACCTGGCCGGCGCGCGCTGCTCGGGCGGACAGTGCACCTGCCGCCAGCGGAACGGCGACGGCGACGAGTCCAAGCCGCCCGACGCGGACCACAAGCGGTTCGAGATCCGCCTGGGCGCGCTGGGGGGGACGGCCACCCTGGACTCGCCGACGCTGGGCCACTTCACGGCGGGCAACAACGAGACCTGCTTCTACATCGACGTGCTGCCGGGGACGATCTCCGAGGCGACGTTCACGGCGCGCGCCGACAGCCCCGAGGGGGGCGTCGCGCCCGAGCTGCAGATCGCCGAGTACGGCCCGAAGGGGCCGTGGTGGTACGACATCCTGCGCGTCGAATGCGCGACCGGCCCGGGCGGCCGCTGCAACCGCGACGCCGCCGAGGCCTGGGGCGCCGAGGCCAAGGGCCACAAGCGCGGGCGCATCGAGCCCTGCGGGTCGGCCGTCATCTCCCACCTCCGCTGGGACACCTCGGGCGGCACGGGCGACCGCGAGATGGGCCTCTTCCACGATTTTTCAGTGCAGTTCACGATCGACGTCAAACGCTTCGCGACCCAGTTCCATCCGGGCGCCACGGAGTGCGTCCCCAAATGAGACCACGAACGTGAAGATTCACCTGATCGGGATCTGCGGCACCGGCATGGGGTCGCTGGCCGGGCTGCTGAAGGCGGCCGGCCACGACGTGCGCGGTTCCGACGAGCACGTCTACCCGCCCATGTCGACCCAGCTGGCCGAGCAGGCCATCCCGGTGATGGAGGGGTTCGGCCCCGCGAACCTGGACTGGGCGCCCGACGTGGTCGTCGTCGGCAACGTCTGCCGCAAGGACCACGTCGAGGTGCTGGCGGCGAACGACCGCCACATCCCGCTGGAGTCGTTCCCGTCCCTCTTCGGGAAGCTCTTCCTCGACGTCGGCGGCAAGCGGTCGATCGTGGTCGCCGGGACGCACGGCAAGACCACGACGTCGTCGTTGCTGTCGCACGTGCTGCACGACGCGGGTCGCGACCCGTCGTTCCTGATCGGCGGCGTGCCACTCAATTTCCGCCAGTCCTGGCGGTTGGGGCAGGGCGAGGACTTCGTCGTCGAGGGGGACGAGTACGACACCGCCTTTTTCGACAAGGGGTCCAAGTTCCTGCACTACCGGCCGCGCATCGCGCTGCTGACGTCGGTCGAGTTCGACCACGCCGACATCTTTCGCGACGAGGAGGCGGTCCGGAACGCCTTCCGCAAGTTCGTGGCGCTGATCCCCGAAGACGGCCTGCTGATCGCGTGCGCGGCGTCCCCGGGGGCGATGGAGGTCGCGCGGGTGGCCCGCTGCCAGATCGTCACCTACGGGCGCCCGGGCTCGGGCGCCGACTGGACGTTCGAGGTCGCCGCCCGCGCCGTCGGCGGGCGGACCACGCTGGCCATCGCGCGCCGGGGCGAACGGCTGGGGACGGTCGAGACCTCGCTGCCCGGCATCTACAACCACGAGAACCTGATCGGCGTCATCGCGGTCGCCTCCAACATGGCGATCGAGCTGCCGGCCATCAACCGCGGCGTGCGGCGGTTCCTGGGCGTGCGCCGGCGGCAAGAGGTGCGCGGCGTCGCGCGCGGCGTGACGGTGGTCGACGATTTCGCGCACCACCCGACGGCCATCCGGGAGACGATCCTGGCGCTGAAGGGGCGGTTCGGGCCCGGCAAGCTCATCGCGGCGTTCGAGCCGCGCTCGGCGACCAGCCGGCGCAACGTGTTTCAGAACGACTTCGCCGACGCGCTGTCCGTCGCCGACGAGGTCGTGCTGGCGCCGCTGTACGCGCCCGAGAAGGTGCCCGACGGCGAGCGGCTGGACGTCGAGAAGCTGGCGGCCGATCTGCGGCGCGAGGACGTGCCGGCCCGCCTGATCCCGACCGTCGAGGCCACCGTCGCCCAGCTGGCCGAGCGGGCCTCGCCGGGCGACACGGTGCTGGTCATGTCGTCGGGCGACTACGGTGGCCTGCACGAGAAGCTGCTGATGGCGCTGGGTGACCCCGTGATGCCCGCGCGCATCCAGCACAAGCCCCGCATCGCGGCGCTGCTGGACCGGGTCGGCATCGCGCACCCGGTCCTCGAGCAGCACTGGGCCGACTACCTGGTCATCCCCGGCGAGGGGCCCGACGCGGCGCTGGTCGGCTGCGTCGCGCTGGAGCTGACGGGCGACGTGGCGCTGCTGCGCATGCTGGCCGTCGCGCCCGAGCGGCGCGGTGAAGGGCTGGGGTACGTGCTGGTCGAGGCGGCGACCGAGCGCGCGCGCGCCTTCGGCGTCGAGCAGCTGTACCTGGTCACCGACGGCGCGCAGGGCTATTTCGGCGAGAAGCTGGGGTTCCGGGCCGTCGATCGCAAGGAGGTCGCCGCGGAGATCGCCGCCACGGCCGAATACGCGCTGGCCCGATCGAAGAACGCGACCTGGATGCGGAAGGATCTGTAGATGGCGACTTCTGGAGGTGCGGAGGGCGCCGCCCGCGACCCGCTCGAGTCGACGCGCGCCATTGCCGCCGAGATCGCGCGCGACGCCGGCCGCCTGCTGATGGAGGGGCTGGGCACGCGCCCGGCGCTCGGTTTCAAGTCCGAGGACATCAACCTGGTCACGGAGTACGACAAGCGCTCCGAGGCGATGATCGTCGAGCGGCTGGCGCGTGCGTTCCCGTCCGATCGCATCGTCGCCGAGGAAGGAACGATCGTCGGCAACGACCGCAGCGCGCTGCGCGTCTGGTACGTCGACCCGCTGGACGGCACCACCAACTTCGCCCACGGGCTGCCGATCTTCTCGGTGTCGATGGGCCTGTGCGTGAATCGGCGGCCGGTGCTGGGGATCGTCGAGGCGCCGGCGCTGGGCTGGTCCTTCGCCGGGACGATCACGGGCGGCGGGTCGACGCTGAACGGCAAGCCCATCGCCCCCTCGCGGATCGACAAGCTCGCGCGCGGCCTGGTCGTGACCGGGTTCCCGTACTCGCGCAGCCCGGTCCAGAGCAACCTGCCGGAGTGGGAGGCGTTCACCGCGGCCGCCCAGGGAACGCGCCGGCTCGGCTCGGCGGCGCTGGACCTCTGCTTCGTCGCGGCGGGCTGGCTGGACGGCTACTGGGAGCGCGCGCTGCACCCCTGGGACCTGGTCGCGGGCGCGGCCATCGTGCTGGGCGCCGGGGGGCGGGCCACCGACCTCGACGGCTCTCCGTTCGACGGCGAGACGGGGCGGGTGCTGGCCAGCAACGGGCCCTTGCACGGGCAGATGATGGAGCTGCTTCGCGGGGTGGCCCAGCGGACCAACGCCCCCTGGCCGTAGGTCCCCGCCCATGCCGGTGACGTCGACGGTCGCGGCGGCCATCATCGCGGGCGGCCGGGCGCGCCGGCTGGGTGGCGCCGCCAAGCCGTTCCTGGAGGTGGACGGCGTCGCGATCGCCGATCGCCAGCTGGCCGTGCTGCGGCCGCTCTTCGGTCGGATCATCGCGGTGGTGGCCGACGCCGCAGACGCGGCGGTCTGGCGCGAACGCGGGGTCGAAACGGTCACGGACGCGGTCGCGGGCGCCGGCCCCCTGGCGGGCGTGGCGGCCGCGCTGGCCGCGGCGGCGCCGGGTGCGGTGGTCTGCGTGGCGGGCGACCTGCCGTTCCTGTCGCCGGCGCTGCTGGCGGCGCTGCGCGACCGCGATCCCGAGGCGGGCGCGATCGCTGCCAAAACGGCTGGTGGCCAGGTCGAGCCGCTCTGCGCGCGTTACGGCCCGCGATGTCTCGCCGAACTGCAGACCCGCCTGGCCGCCGGGCGGCTGGCGCTGCACGCGCTACTGGCGGAAACGGAGGGGACGGTCTGGCTGCGGGGCGAGGAGCTGGCCGCGCTGGACCCGGGCGGGCGCTCGTTCCTGAACGTGAACACGCCCGAAGATCTCGCGCGCGCCGACCGGCTGGCGCGGGGCGGCGGGTGAGCCGGCCGGCGCGCCTCGGTCTCGGCGCGGTCGCGCTGCTGTGCGTGGCCGTTCCGTTCTTCACGTCGACGACCTTCTTCGGTGACGATCACCTCTTCCTGACCTTCGCGCGCCACGTCCACGACCCGCTGCGCGCGTTCGTGACCGACCTGCACGGGGGTGAGTACTACCGGCCGCTGTGGATGGTGTTCTGGTGGCTGCTGGCGCGGGGCGGGGGATTCGGAACGGTGGCGTTCGCCGCCGGCGCCTTGCTCCTGCACCTGGCCGCGGGCGCGCTCGTCGCGCTGGTGCTGCGCGCCGTGGGGCGGCCGCCGCGCGTCGCCTGGACCGCCGGCGCGCTGATGGTGCTGGCGCCGCACAACCTGACGGCCGCCTCCTGGTTCTCGGCGACGACGGACCTGCTGGCGACCGACCTCGGGTTGCTGGCGCTGTGGGCGGCCGCGCGCCGTCGCTGGCTGCCGGGCCTGCTGGCCACCGCCGCGGCCTGTCTCTGCAAGGAGTCCGCGTACGCGCTGCCGGCGCTGTCGGTCGTCGTGCTGGGCGCGCGCGACGAGCGGGGCCAGCGGGACACCACCCGGAGAGACCTGGCCGGCCCCGCCGCTCAGCTGGCGGTCGTGCTGTCCGTGGTGGCCGTCCGGCGGGCCGTGCTGCACGGGTGGGGCGGCGGCGGGGAGCCGGGCCCCCGGCCGGGCGCGCTGGTGGTCCAGATCCTGGCGGGGCTCACGAAGACGTTCACGGGCGACGAGGTCGTCCCGTTGCCGCTCGCGCTGGCGGTCGGCACCATCGCCGTCGCGCTGGCGTTCTGGAGCGCCGTCCGGCGCCCCGGCAGCCCGCGCGCGCGTTTCGCGCCGTTTGCGCTGACGGCGCTGGCGGCGGCGCCCCTGCTGGCCGCGGGTTGGGCCGTCGGCGCCCGCTACGACTACTGGCCGGCCGTCGGCCTCTGCTGGGCCTTCGCCGAGGCGCTGGAGGAGGCCGGGACCGCAGGGCGCGCCACGCTGGCAGCGGCGCTGCTGCTGATCGGCGTCGCGCAGGCGGCGGCGCGGCGCCAGGACGTCGTCTCGTACGACCGCCGTCTGGCGGCGGCGCGCCGGGCGGTGCAGGGCGGGGTGGCGGCCGGCCATCGCGTCTTCCACGTCGACGGGGGCATCAAGGACCTCGACCTGGCGCTCAAGGCCGATGCGGGGCTGGAGAGCGCAGGCATCCTGGTCCTGGACGACGTTCCGGCGTCGTTCGCGATCGTGCCGCCTGCGCTCGCGTCGGCGGCGCGGCCCCTGGTCGCGGCCCCGCCCATCCCGCCCAGCGGCGCCTATCGGTTCGGGGACGTCGCCGTCGTGGGGTTGGCCCGTCGCGGCGACGAGCCCGACCTCTCCGAGGCGCTGACCTGGTTTCCCGACTTGCGGCTGATCCGGCTGATGCGGACCCCGGCGGGTCAGGTGGTCGCCCGCGACGTGACCGCGGGCGTTCGCCGGGCCCTCGACGCCGGCGACCTCGACGGGGACGACCAACCGGGGCAAGATTGATCGTGCCGGTGGATTCCGTTCCAGCCTGTCCGTGCCGCAGCAAGCCCGCCTGGTCGCGCGTCGACGACGATTCCGTCATGCAGTGGCCGGTCGTCGAGCTGGCCGAGTGGGAAGAGCTCCGGCAGTGCCCGGGCTGCAACCGCTTCTGGCTGGCCGCGTGGCCCGAGGAGCTGGACGGCGGCATGATCCTCTGCACGCCCGCGCCCCCCAATGCGCGCCGCCTGCGCGACATCGATCGGGCCGCCACGCTGCGCGCCTACTGCCTGGCCCGCCTCGAGGAGCACTTCGGCACCCTGCGCGAGCGCAAGCTGGTCTGCCGCAAGGCCGGCTGCGATCGCAAGCGGCTGGAGGGGGCCAGCCACTGCGTCGAGCACCTCATCGCCGACCGCTTCGGCCGCCACCTGGCGCGCCTGGAAACGCCCGTGCGCCGCGAGCCGCCGCCGGCGGTCGCAACGCACGACACCGACATCGATACCGACGACTAGAGCCGGCGCCGAGAGCGTGGTTACGGGCGCTTCTGGTAGACCTCCACGACGTCGCCGTGAACGTCGTGGTTCTCGACGACGGTGAGCGTGGTGGTGGTCCCGGTCGCGAAGCTGTACGTCGCGCTGAAGACGTTCGCGCCGCCGTCGACGGTCGGGCAGCTCTGCGTGAACGTGAGGACGTTCGTGCCCGACGTCGCCAGCGTGCCGGTCTGCCGGCTGAGGAAGCTGCCCGACAGGTCGGCCTCCTGGATGGAGAAGGGGCTGGCCGTTCCCGAAAGAACGACCGTCTTGCGAACCGGGGAGAGCACGTTCACCGTCCCGGCGTCACCCGAGTACGCGGTGATGCTGACGAGGTCGTAGGTGCCGGCCACGATCGTGCCCCCCGTGGCCGCCGGCGTCGGATTGTTCGAGATCGTCGCGGTGACGCAGGGACCGGTCGCGTCCACCGTGTTCGTGAGGCACTCCAGCCCCTGGCTGGTGCGCGTGTCCGTCCCGCAGAGCGCGAGGCCTCCGCCCGCGCCACCGGCACCTGCCGCACCACCGGCACCTGCCGC
>CAZJMY010000709.1:0-5239 GCA_964546845.1 uncultured Myxococcales bacterium
TGCAGCCGCGCCGCAGCCCCCCTCCGCCGCGCCGCCGTCGGTTTCCGCCGTGTCCGTCAGCGGCACCGTCGCGGGCGGTGGCGCGCTGGGGCCGGGCGGCGCCGTGGTGTGGCTGACCCGCGCCACCGGCGACACGCCGCGCCCCGCCCCGGCGCGCGGCAAGGTGATCAGCCAGCGCGGCAAGACCTTCGTCCCGCGCGTGCTGGCGGTGCCGGTCGGCACGCGCGTGGACTTCCGCAACGACGATCCGATCTTCCACAACATCTTCTCGCTCTCGAAGCCGAACGAGTTCGACACCGGTCTCTACAAGCAGGGGGCGACGTACACCCAAACCTTCAAGCACGCGGGCGCGGTGCAGCTGCTGTGCAACATCCACGCGTCGATGCTGGGCTTCGTTTACGTCGTCGATTCGCCCTACTACGCGCAGGCCGACGCCGCCGGGACCTTCTCGATGAAGGGGGTGCCGCCGGGCGACTACCAGGTGCACGTCTGGCACGAGGCGGCCGCCCATCCGACGATCGAGAAGCTCACCGTCGGCAGCGGCGGCGTGCGCGGCCTCTCACTCCGCGTGGGCGGCGAGAAGCGCGCGCCGCAGTTCCTCCCCGACAAGTCCGGTAAGCCCCGGCAGGCCCACCTGGGCTATTGAGCTGGCTGGGCGCCCAGGTAGGCGACCGCTTCGCGCGCGGCGTTCTCGAAGGCGTCCAGGCGCGCGGGGAAGAGATGCGTCGCCGCGTCCACCACCCAGAGCCGCTTCGGATCGGCCATGCTGGTCACCGCCGCCTCGATCTCGGCGCGGCCGCCGTACTCGTCGTCGGCGGCCTGGATGACCGCCTTGGGCTTCGTGCACGTGGATAGAAAGCCGTAGTCGAACATGCGCAGCGCCAGGCCCACGCCCAGCAGCTTGCCGACCCGCGCGTCCGCCGCTCCCACCGACAGGCCGACGCGGGCGCCGAACGAGAACCCCGCCATCCAGATCGGCAGCTCTGGATAGCGCGCGTGGAGCCAGTCCAGCGCCGCGCGGGCGTCCTCTTCCTCACCGACGCCGTTGGCGTGGGTGCCCGTGGACGCGCCCACGCCTCGAAAATTGAACCGCAGCGCGGTGACGTGACCGTCGACCAGCGCCTTCGCCAGCCGGTACACGACGTTGTTGTTCATCGTGCCGCCGCCGAGCGGGTGGGGGTGACAGACCACGGCCACCGCCACGGGACGTTCCGCCTCGCGCACGATCGCTTCCAGCGTCCCGTGCGACACGGCGATTGAGATGCGCCCCGACGGCGGGAGCGGCTCCGGCATGGCCTCAGCTTACACCGGAGCCGCTCACTCCCCCTCAGACACCACCAACCCTCAACACGCCCTTCACGCCCGTCCACCCCACGCCCTTCACGCCCATCCCCGCCGCTG
This sequence comes from uncultured Myxococcales bacterium, assembly GCA_964546845.1. Lineage (GTDB taxonomy): Bacteria > Myxococcota_A > Polyangia > Fen-1088 > Fen-1088 > JADGRB01. Next base: position 1,402 of record CAZJMY010000709.1, read on the forward strand.
TCCACCCCGAAACCTGACCCGACCCGTGCTCACCTGCGTTCCCCGCCGCCCAGCCCCGACCCCGCGCGGTCCACCTCGCCCTGACCCCGTCCCCAGCTCTTGCGCACACGAGACCTTCGCGCCGCCTGCCTCCCCCTGCCTCCGCCCATCCTTGGAAGCCCGACCCGCTTTCGCTCGTCGATGCGCTCCCGTTCGCTCCCGCCACCGTCCCTGGAAAGTCCCGTGTGCCCGTTTGGCTCGTTTTCGATGACCTAGGACTATTCAACCTTCGTGCCAGGCCCGAACGCGCGGTTCCTTCGCCATTTCGCGGGGTTTTCTGCTTCCAGGAGCCCGCCGATCCGTAACGTCGCCCCGCCGCGGCGTTACGAAATCTCGCCACCGCCGGTTCCGCCACGGTCGACGTTGACCGTGCGGAGGAGATGTTCACATTCGGCTCAGGAGGGACCCGCAATGGACAAAGACCTCAAGGAACAGGCCAGCGGCAAGGGTCAGAACATCAAGGGTCGGGTGAAGGAGGCGTTCGGCGCCATCTCCGGCGACAAGAAGACCGAAGCCGAAGGGGTCGCCGACCGTTTCGCGGGAGCCGCGCGCGAGAAGGTGGCCGAGATCAAGCGCGACCTATCGAAGCCCGACCGTCGCACCGAGGAAGCCGACGACGAGTGACCGGGTCTCGCGCCCCGTGCGTCAGCGCGGGGAGCAGTAGGTCTGGCTGACGTCGCCGGACAGCACCGGCAAGCCCGCGTCGACCCCGGCGTCGGCGGGGCTTGCCGCCCGGCATGCGGTCAGCGGGTCCGTCGCGCACGGAACCGCGGGGGAGCAGGCCGCCAGACAAATCTGGGTGGCACCGACGCGTGCGCAGGCCGTTCCGGCCGGACAGGTCAGCGGCAGCTGGCAACTGGCCGCGCAGAGCCCGTTCGTCGCGACCGGCGCGCAGTATCCGCTGGCGCACGCGCTGTTGTCGAAGAGACCGCCGGCGTTGCGGCAACTCGCGCCGAGGTCCGCCGTCGCGCCGCGGGGCAAGCAGGCGCGGACCCAGCCGGTGGCGCCGGTACCACCCGCGTGGAAGTTTCCGCACGTGAAGCCCGCCGGACAGACCGGCGCGCCGTCTCCGCAGTCCCTGAGGCACAGTGGGTTCAAGCTGGAACCCCCGTCCGGCGGCGCGGCGTCGGCCGCCACCGCCGGCAGCGGCGGCAACGCGTAGGCCGTGCACACCGCGCCCGTCCCGCAGAATCCGGTCGGGCAGGTGGTCGAGCAGATTCCGCGCGTGAACGCCGGCCCGCAGCCGGCGCCCGCCCTGCACACGCACGACAGTCCGCTCGCGCACTGCGCGTCGACGTCGCAGGGCCCGCCGGCGCCGATGGCCTGCGCCACGATGAGACCGGCGCGCGTCTTCGACACCGTCCCCGCGGCGCCGGCGCCGGCCGTGACCGTCACGTCGTAGCGGCCGGGCAGGGCGTACGTGTGGGCCGGCGCGCGATCGGCGACCGCCGGGCTGCCGTCGCCGAACCGCCACAGAAAAGTGGTGAGCCCCGGCGACCCGACGGGTGAGAACCGCACGGTGAGCGGCGCGGGTCCCACGCAGTTGCCGGCGCTGCCGTCCGCTGTCGCGCTGTCCGCCGGCTCGAACGACGCGCAGCCCGTCACCGAGACGTCGATCTTGGGCGGAAGGGCGGCGTCCGACGCCGCGGCGTCGCGCGCGGCCGCGTCGGTGGGGCCGAGGCCGGCGGTGTTCTGATGGCACGCGGCCAGCAGCAGCGCGCCGCACGCGCGCGCCGCGATCGAGAGAGCTCTGGGCCGCGACGTCACCTGGCGGCCAGCGTCCCGCGCCGGCGCAGGGCCGTCAAGGTCGCGCCGGTTCCGCGCCGGTCCCTAGGGCTCGGCGGTGGATCGCTCGCGCGCGATGCGCGCCAGCTCGGCCGGGGTGTCGCCGCCCTGGCCTTCGACGAAGGCGAGGCCCAGGCGGTTGAGGCCGGGGACCACGTTCCGGACGACGACTTCCACGGTCGGCTGGCCGGGCAATTGGTAGAAGCAGAGCGCGCCCCGATCGCCGACCCCCAGCTTCAGCGTGGTCTCGACGGCGACGCCGCTTTCGGACACGTCGCGCACCCGGACGGCGTTGGGCCCTTCCACGGTGGCCAGCGTGGCGGCCCAGTCGACCACGAAGCGCGGGTGCTTTCGCTGGTACCGCCCCAGATCGATCGGGCCGGGAGGCGCGAACGACTCGCCCGGCGCTCCGTCCAGCGCGCAGGAGCTCTGGGCGGCGCTCTCGACCGCCAACAACTCGGCCAGGTTGTGGAACAGCCGAACGTCGTCGTCGATCCCGCGGCGCGCCAGCAGGGGGCGGCCCATCATCACCGACTGGGCGATGCGGCCGGTCTTCCGAAGGCAGCCCAGCGAGATGAGCGGGATGCCCAGCTGCTCGCGCACCATGCGGGCGAAGGCGTGGAAGCGCTCCGCGTCTTCGGGCGCGGTGGCCGCGTTCCCGATGAGGCCCCCCGTGAACCGGGCCAGCACGGCGCGCGCGTCGGGTCCGTGCTGGCGTTCGGCCCGGGCCGCCGCCTGATGAAGGAAGGCATAGGTCGCTTGCAGGGCGGCCGGGTCGCCGGTCGTGACCACGAGCCGCTCGGCGCTCGCGAACGACGTCCAGAGCTGCTCGGGCGCCCCGGACCCGAGATCCGCGATGACCACGTCCGCGTCGATCTGCGCCAACGCCTCCAGCCCCGCGCTCGCCTGGCGCTGGCGATCGAGGGGAGGCGCGAGCCGCAAGTTCCGGATGCCGGTCAGCCGTCCGCCCTCGGGCGGGGGTGGGTCGACCCCGAACAGCGCGTGCTGTCGGGGCGCGGCGGCGTCCAGGTCGACGAGCGCCACCTGGCGCCCGAGCCCCGCCATGGCGACGGCCAGGTTCGAGGCGACCACGCTCTTGCCCAGGCCGGGCAGGGCGGCGCCCACCGCGATCAGCCGGGGCGCGCGCCGGCCCGTCAGGGGCGTCTGCCCCAGCGGCGGCCGCCAGCGCCCCGTGGAGAGCATCCGGACGCCCCGCATCACACCTCGTGGCGCTGGGCCGAACCGTGAGCGCGTCGGTTGCCGATCGGACATAGGGAAACGCCCCTGGGTCTGCTCCTCGGACGATCTCCCGGGAACCCTGAGCCGATTGCGCGGCGGGCTAAAGATGGCCGGGGGGAAGGCCGATGTGAAAGCGCATGACCTCTCGAACAGGGGCGGCGCCTTCGTGGGACCAGCTCCCGACTGAGCACAACGGTACGACCGCGACCGAGCACGCCAATCACGTGACGGAGTCCGCGGCCAACACACCGGCCCCGATCGTCACTTTGCCCGTCGATCTGCCGGTTCTTCTGCGCGAACTGGAAGACGCGTACATCAAAGCCGCGCTCGCCCAGACGCACAGCAACAAGAAGGAAGCGGCCAAGCTGCTGGGCCTGGGGCGAACGACCCTGGTCGAGAAGCTGCGGCGCCGCAACCTGGCGCTGGCCCGCACCTCCTCGTAGGCGGCTGGCCGCGGTCGGCGGGCCGGCTTGGGCCGGCTTCGCCCAGCGGTCGCCCGTTTGGGGCGCTCCGGACCTCACTGATATAAAGTTCCGTCGTGCAGGCGGAACCGATCCTCTCGGGATGGGGCCACGCGCCGGTCGTGCCGGCGCGCGAAGTGCGTTCGGAAGATCTCGAGGCTGCGGCCCGCGGGATGCCCCTCGCGCGCGGGCTGGGCCGCTCGTACGGCGATTCGTCGCTGCCGGCGCCGCGCGACCGGCAGGTGGCGTCGGCCCTGCTCGCCGATCGGATCCTCTCCTGGGATCCGCAGACCGGGCTGCTGCGCGCCGAGGCC
>CAZJMY010000710.1:0-2455 GCA_964546845.1 uncultured Myxococcales bacterium
GACCGCGTCGGCGGGCGACATCGTCGCGCTGTTCGGCGTCGAGTGCGCGTCGGGCGACACGTTCACCAACGAGTCCATCAACTACACGATGACCTCGATGCACGTGCCCGAGGCCGTCATCTCGCTGGCCGTCGCGCCGAAGGACAAGGCGAACGCCACCAACTTCTCGAAGGCGCTCAACCGCTTCACGAAAGAGGATCCGACCTTCCGCGTCCGTCGCGACGAGGAATCGGCCGAGACCATCATCAGCGGCATGGGCGAGCTTCACCTCGAGATCTACATCGAGCGCATGAAGCGCGAGTACGCCTGTGAGGTCATCTCCGGCAAGCCGCAGGTCGCGTACCGCGAGGCGATCGCGCAGCGCGCCGAGTTCAACTACACGCACAAGAAGCAGACCGGTGGCTCCGGCCAGTACGGCAAGGTGGCGGGCTACATCGAGCCGCTGCCGGCGGATCACCCGACCGGCTTCGAGTTCGAGGACGACATCACGGGCGGCGCGATCCCGCGCGAGTTCATCCCGGCCTGCGAGAAGGGCTTCCGCGAGGCGGTCAAGAAGGGTCCGCTCATCGGGTTCCCGATCGTCGGCGTGAAGTGCGTCATCAACGACGGTGCCTCGCACCCCGTCGACTCGTCGGAAATCGCGTTCCGCACGGCGGCCCTCATGGGCTTCCGCGAGGCGTACACCCAGGCCAAGCCGACCATCCTCGAGCCGATCATGCGGGTCGAGGTGCAGTTCCCCGAGGAGTTCCAGGGCGCCGTCATGGGGCAGCTCAATCAGCGCCGCGGGACGATCATCTCGTCGGAGAAGCAGGAAGGCTTCGTGCAGGCGATGGCCGAGGTGCCGCTGAACGACATGTTCGGCTACTCGACGGACCTCCGCTCGGCGACGCAGGGCAAGGGCGAGTTCACGATGGAGTTCCAGAAGTACGCCGAGGTGCCCAAGCAGCAGCGCGAAGTCATGATGGCGGAGTACCGGAACAAGAAGGACAAAGAGAACAAGTAGGCAATCGTCGGACGGCGGCGCACAGCCGCCGCTGGCGTCGTGCTTCTGACGCCGGGGCGCTGACCGCCGTGGCGCCACTTTTGTTCACTTATTTCGGCGGTCCCGGCGCCGGTGCGATGCTTGTCGTGTGCGATTTTGGCTCGAGTGAAACGTTCCCTCCTCGACCCTCTTCGCACACGACGCATGCCCCGACTGACTTCGCATTTCCTGGCCGTGACGGCCGCGATCCTGGTTGTCGCACCCCTCGCGAGGGCGGCGCAGGATGCGACCGCTGAAGCCGAGAAGCTGATCCGGCACGGCGTCGAGCTGCGCCGCACGCACGACGACGACGCCGCCCAGCGCGAGTTCCAGAAGGCCTACGACCTGGTCCACACGCCGCGCGCCGCCGGGCAGCTGGGTCTGGCCGAGCAGGCGCTGGGGCGATGGGAGGACGCCGAGCGGCACGTGAGCGAGGCGATTCACGCGCCCGCCGATCCGTGGGTCGTCAAGAACCGGACGGCGCTGGACCAGGCGCTGAACACGATCCAGGCGCACCTGGGTCGCGTCGAGGTGATCGGCGATCTCAACGGCGCGGCGGTGTCGGTCAACGCGCGGGACGTCGGGCGGCTGCCGCTGCCCGAACCGGTCCGCGTGAGCGCCGGCCAGGTCGACATCCAGGTCACCGCGCCGGGATACACGCCCGTGCTGCGAACGGTCACCATCATCGGCGGCCAGTACCAGAAGGTGGTCGTTCACCTGGCCAAGGAGACCGCGACGGCCGTCCCCGAGCCGAGGGCCAGCAGCGGCGGTGAGCCGGCCGCGCCCGCGCCTCCGGCGCCGCCGCCCGTCGAGCCGCAGCCCGAGTCTTCCAGCGTGCGCCCGGTGTTGAAGTGGACGGCCGCCGGGCTGGCGGGGGCGGGCCTGGTGACGGGGCTCGTCTTCACGGTCCTGCACGGCCAGGCCAACGACAAGTTCAGCTCGGACGGTTGCTACAACCGAAACGGGACGGGCGTCGACAAGACGGGACTCGAGACGTCGACCTGTCACTCCGATCTGGGAACGCTGCAGACCGATCAGGTCGTCGCGATCGTCGGCTACGTGGCGGCCGGCGCGTTCGCGGCGACGTGGCTGGTCCTGCAGCTGACCGAGCCCGCGCCGAACGACGCCCCGGCCGAACATGCGTCCCGCGGCCCCCTTTGCTTGCCGGCGCTCTCGGGCGTCGGCGTGTCCTGCGCCCTTCGCTTTTGAACATGAGGTGGTCTCGATGACGAGGTTTTCGGTGATCCGTTCGGCGCTGACCGTTTCGCTGTTGGCGCTGGTCGCCTGTACCAACGGCCGCCCGTTCCCGGGCGAGGACGGCGGCGTCGGCGGCGGAGGGCACGCGGGCGGATCGACCGGCGGCGGCGGGCGCGGCGGGAGCGGCGCCACGGGCGGATCGGCGGGACGCGGCGCCTCGGGGGGCGCGGGGGGTGG
>CAZJMY010000711.1:0-3051 GCA_964546845.1 uncultured Myxococcales bacterium
GCCGGTCACCTTGGTGTCCTTCGTGCGGGCGATCTGCCACTTCTCCTTGGCCTTCTGGACGGTGATCGAGCTGTCGGTCACCTCCAGCACGGGCCCCGTCACCTGGTAGGTCTTGTCGGCGGCGCGCGCCGGGCTGGCGGCCAGGGTGGCGCCCAGCAGCAGCGCCGAAAGGAACGTCATCGTCGAACGGGTCGCGGTCTTCATCGTTTCGTTCTCCTCGAGTTGAACGGCCGGAATGTACACATCCGGCAGATAAAGTCACGAACGCGGCCGGTGAATCGGCCAGGGGCGGTCGCGCGTTCCCGCCTCCCAGTTGTCGTGGCGGCCGTCCCAGTAGCCGACCTTCAGCTCCGCCGGGTCGACGCCTTCGAGGCAATTCAGATTCACCGACACGAACTCGCCCCCCAGCTCCGGGAGGTTCCCGCGCCCGAAGCAGTGAATGCCGCAGCGGCTGCAGAAGTAGCGCTTGGCGACCTTCATCCCCCATTCGTAGTAGGACAGCGCCTCTGCGCCCGCGACCAGCGCGAACGCCTCGGGCTGGACCAGCACGCCCAGCTGGGCGATCCGGACACAGATCGAGCAGTTGCAGCGGGTCGCCCCCTGGCTCAGATCGACGCGGACCTGAAAGCGGACGGCGCCGCAGTGGCAGCTCGCCTCGTGCGTCGCCAGGCCGGCGCCGAGAGCCGAGCCGGTGTAGGCCAGCTTGTCCGTCGTGGTGGTCGTCGTCTCGGTCGTGGTGGTCTCGGTCATGGGCGTCCTCCGTTCGGGTGATGCGGAACAGCCTAGGCCCGATTGCGGACAGATTCGGTCCGCAATCGATGCCATACTCCGTCCGATGGTTGGAACCTCGGCCCGGCTGCTCCGGCTGCTGTCGCTGCTTCAGGCGCGCCGTTCCTGGACGGGGGCCGAGCTGACGTCGCGGCTGGAGGTCACGCCGCGGACCTTGCGCCGCGACGTCGATCGCCTGCGCACGCTCGGGTACCCGGTCGCGTCGGCGGCGGGCGTCGGCGGGGGATACAGCTTCGGCGCGGGCACCGACCTGCCCCCCCTGCTGCTGGACGATCGAGAGGCGCTGGCCGTCGCGCTCGGGTTGCGGGCCGCCGCCGCGGGCGCGATCGCCGGACTCGAGGACGCGACGCTGGGCGCGCTGGCGAAGCTGGATCAGGTGATGCCGGCGCGCCTGCGGCGGCGGGTGAGCGCGCTCCACGGCGCCATCGTCCCGCTGCCCCACCGCGGCCCCGCCGTCGACGTCGCAACGCTGTCCGTCCTGGCCGGTGCCTGCCGCGACGCCGAACGGCTGCGATTCGAGTATCAGGGGCGCGACACCGCCAGCCGGCCCGGCCGCGGACTCACCCGCCGGCGGGTGGAACCGGCCGGCCTCGTCAGCGCCGGATTTCGCTGGTACCTGGTCGCCTGGGATCTGGATCGCGCCGACTGGCGGACCTTCCGGGTCGATCGCATCGCCGGAAAGCCGGCGCGCGGCGAGACGTTCGCGCCGCGCCCGCCGCCCCCCGGCGGTCTTTCGGCGTACGTCGCAAAGTCCGTGTCGACCGACGGCTACGGCGTCCGGGCCCGGGTGCGCCTGCACGCGCCGCTGGCCGAAATGGCCCCGAAGTTTTCGGCCAGCGCCGGCACACTCGAGAGCACCGGACCCGACACGTGCGTGCTGACCACCGGTGCGCCTTCGGTCGAGGGGCTGGCCGCCTGGATGGCGATGCTGGGCGTGGACTTCGAGATCCTGGATCCTCCCGGCGCCGCCGCCGCGCTGCGGGACCTGACCCGTCGCATCGGCCGCGCCGCACGCGCGTCAACCGCGCGACGACGTCGCGGCGGGCTGGCCCCGCCGTCGCCACCAGTGCGACACTGACACGATGGCGATCAAGAACGTCTTGGCGTACGTGGCCGCCGCCTTGCTGCTCGCGGCCGTGGGATGCGGCAACGTGACCAGCAGCGGCGACGGCGCGGCAACCGGCGGCACGGGTGGCGCGGCGGCAACGGGTGGCGCGACGGCGACTGGCGGCTCCGGGGCCACGGGCGGCGGAGGCCAGGGCGGCGTTCACGTATGCGGGCCCAGCGCCACTTGCACCCGGTGCAAGGACGGCGCGTGCTGCGGCTCGACGTGCTGCGGGCAAGGCGAGTGGTGCGACAGCACAGGAGCGACCCCCGTGTGCCGGTGTGGAACCGGAAGCGCGTGCATCGACGGCAACGCGTGCGCGTCCCCCCTCAGCGGCACGAACCAGTGCGGCGCGGTGTGCTGCCAGGGCGGGAGCTGCCCCGTCTCGCGGCGCGCGTTCAAGAACGACATTCATCGACTGGACGACGACGAGGTTCAACGCGTCTACGCGCAGCTGCGCGACATCAAGCTGACCACCTACCGCTACAAGGGCGAGCCGGCGTCGGACGCGCCGCGACTGGGCTTCATCATCGACGACACCGCCTCCCCGTACCCGGTGAACCCCGACGGCAACTCGGTGAACCTGTACGGCTACGCCAGCATGGCGGTGGCCGCCATCCAGGCGCAGAGCCAGGAGATCGCCGCGCTGAAAGCCGAGGTCACCCGGCTGCGCCGGCAGGTGACGGGGCGCAGCAGCGCCCGCGCGCGCTGACGGTCAGGCGGGCTCGCGCCAGCGGGCGAGCACGTCGGGGCGGGCGCGTACCTGGAAGACGACCGCGTCGTCTTCATAGCGCTCGCCGAGGACCTCGGCCGACGTGAAGATTTCGCCCCGCAGGTGCTGGCGGTCGTAGCCGACCCGCACCTCGCCCTCGACCAGATCGCGCGCGAAGAACTCGACCAGGTGGGCGTGAACGCGCGCCACGTCCTCGGGACGCCGCGCCGAGATCACCAGCGCCTCGGGCCAGCGGGCGCGTAACCCGGCCGCGGCGGCCTCCTGCGCTGCCGCGTCTCCGACCCGATCGATCTTGTTGAACACCAGCAGGCGCGGCACGTCGCCCGCGCCGATCTCGGCCAGCACCTCGGTCGTGACCTGCAGCTGGCGTTCGAAGTTCGGGTCGGACGCGTCGATGACCTGCGCCAGCAACCCCGCCTCCAGC
>CAZJMY010000712.1:0-1599 GCA_964546845.1 uncultured Myxococcales bacterium
CGTCGGCGGGCAGCACCTCCTGCCACAGCAGCAGATCGACGATCAGCGCGCGCTGGTCGCGCAGCTGACCGGGACGGTCATGGCCGACCAGGCGACCATCGAGAACGCCAAGCTGCAGCTGGACTACGCGAAGATCAAGTCACCGATCGACGGCGTCACGGGCGTGCGTCTGGTCGATCCGGGCAACATCGTTCACGCGGCCGACGCGACGGGCATCGTGGTGGTGACGCAGATGCAGCCCATCGCGGTGCTGTTCACGCTGCCGCAGGACGACCTGCCCGAGGTCGCCAGGCAGCAACACGCCGGCGGTCCCTTGCAGATTCAGGCCTACAACCGCGACGGCTCGCAGGCGCTGGGCACCGGCCAGCTGGAGTTGATCGACAACCAGATCAATCAGGGCACGGCCACGATGCGCCTCAAGGCGATCTTCCCCAACACCGACTGGGCGCTGTGGCCGAACCAGTTCGTGAAGGCGCGGCTGCGCCTGGCCGTGCGCAAGGGGGCGCTGGTCATCCCCGCCGTCGCGGTGCAGCGCGGGCCGCAGGGAGCGTTCGTCTACGTCGCCAGCGGCGACAAGGCCGACGTCCGCGCCGTCACCGTCGAGCGCATCGAGGGTGAGGACGCGCTGATCGCCAAGGGGCTGCAGCCCGGCGAGAAGGTGGTGCGCGAGGGACAAGCCCAGCTTCGCCCCGGCGCCAAGCTGGCCGTGCGCCCGTGAACATTTCGGAACCGTTCATCCGGCGCCCTGTCGGCACGTCGCTGCTGATGATCGGCGTCGCGGTGGCCGGCATCGCCGCCTACAACCAGCTGCCGGTGTCGGCCCTGCCGCAGGTCGACTACCCGACCATCGTGGTGTCGACGATCCTGCCCGGCGCCAGCGCGGACACGATGGTGTCGGCGGTGACGACCCCGCTGGAGCGGCAGCTGGGGCAGATCCCGTCGCTGGCGCACCTCACGTCGGTCAGCAGCGCCGCCAGCTCGCAGATCACGCTGCAGTTCACGCTGGACCGCGACATCGACTCGGCCGAGCAGGATGTGCAGGCCGCCATCAACGCGGCGTCGAACCTGCTGCCGCGCACCCTGCCGACGCCGCCGACCTACAGCAAGAGCAACCCGGCCGACGTGCCGGTCATCTCGCTGGCGGTCAGCTCGGAGACGTCGCCGCTGAGCGTGGTCGACAACTACGCCGACTCGATCCTGGCCCAGAAGCTGGCGCAGGTGTCGGGGGTGGGCCTCGTGACGTTGAACGGCGGGCAGCGCCCGGCCGTGCGCGTGCAGGTCGACCCGGTGGCGCTGGCCGGGCGCGGGCTGAGCCTGGAGGACGTGCGGTCCGTGCTGGCGCTGGCGAACGTCAACCAGCCCAAGGGCAACCTGGACGGCCCGCGCCAGAACTACCTGGTGTCGGCCAACGACCAGCTGCCGTCGGCGTCCGAGTACGGCCCGCTGGTCATCGCCTACCAGAACGGCGCGCCCGTGCGCCTGATGGACGTCGCCAAGGTGCTGGACGGCGTCGAGAACGCGCAGCTGGCCGGGTGGGCCAATCAGCACCCGGCCGTCATCCTGAACGTGCAGCGCCAGCCCGGGGCCAACCTGATCGAG
>CAZJMY010000713.1:0-1039 GCA_964546845.1 uncultured Myxococcales bacterium
GGTGCGCAAACCGAGCATAGCGGATTGGGGTTGAACCGGACGGTCCGGACCGACATGGCCCGCGAATCATACTGGAGCAATCGGCCGGGGAAAGCGGGAGTTTCGCCGCGCGCGAGGCGGGCCGCTTCGACGCCGGCCAGCGCCCCCAGCACTCCAGGAACCGGGCCCAGCACGCCGGCTTCGGCGCAGGACGGGCCCACGCCGGCCGCGGGCGGCTCCTCGAACAGGCAGCGGTAGCAGGGGCGTCCGTGCGCCGGGACGGTCATGAGCTGGCCGCCCCAGCCGACCGCCGCCGCGTGCACCAGCGGCTTGCCCGCCAGCACGGCGGCGTCGTTGGCTAGGAACTTGGCGGCGAAGTTGTCGGTGCCGTCGACGATCACGTCGTAGCCCGAGACCAGACCCGCCGCGGTCGTGACGTCGAAACGGACCGGGTGCCGGTCGACGGCCAGGCGCGGGAAGCGCCGCGCCAGCGCCCGCGCGAAGGCGTCCACCTTGGGCGCGCCCACGTCGTCGTCGGCGAACAGCACCTGGCGGTGCAAGTTGGTGAGGTCGACGCGGTCGTCGTCGCAGACCCCGATCCGTCCCACGCCCGCCGCCCCCAGCGCCAGCGCCGCCGGGCAGCCGAGCCCGCCGGCGCCCAGGATCAGCACGGAGGCGGAGGCCGCGCCGGTCATTCGAAATAGGCGTCCGACGAGAAGTAGCGCTCGCCGGTGTCGCACAGGATGGTCACGACGGTCTTGCCGGGCCCCAGGTCGCGCGCGACCTCGAGCGCGATCTTCACGGACGCGCCGGCCGAGATGCCGACCAGCAGCCCCTCCTCGCGGGCCAGCGCCAGCTTGGTGCGCTGGGCGTCCGCCTCGGAGATCGTGCGGACCTCGGACAGGACGGAGCGGTCCAGGATCTCGGGGACGAAGCCGGCGCCGATGCCGTCGATGCGGTGCTCGCCGGCCTGGCCGCCCGACAGGACGGCGCTCTTCTCGGGCTCGACGGCCACGATGCGGACGTCGGGGCGGATCGCGCGCAGCACGCGGCCCACGCC
>CAZJMY010000714.1:0-5557 GCA_964546845.1 uncultured Myxococcales bacterium
CATCAACACGAGCGTGTGCGGCGCGGCGGCCGCCGAGAACACGGGCTTCGTCGAGGTGCCCCTGGTGCAGAACCTCGAGGCGCCTTGCAAGGCGGCGTCGAAGCCGGCGCCCACGTTGCAGCTTTACGACAACAACGCCGACTGCATCCAGGCGATCCTGGCGGGGCGCGCCGACACGTACGTCAACGACGTCAACACCGTCGACCAGGCGGTGAAGGCCTATCCCAAGCAGCTCGCCAAGGCGGTGGCCGTGACGCTGCCGTATTCGGTCGGCATCGCCGTGCCGAAGACGAAGAACGAGCTGCGCGACGGGATCGCCGCCGCGCTGGCCGTCCTGCAGAAGGCGGGCGTCGAGATCGATTTGCTCAAGAAGTGGTCACTCGGCGCCGGCACCCAAGAGGAGCCCCGCCTGGTCACCAACTGATGGAGCTGTTCGCTCACTACCTCACGCTGCCGTATCTGCTGCGCGGCATCAGCCTCACGCTGCAGGTCACGGGGCTGGGGTTGGCCGGGGGGCTGGTCTTCGGCGTGGTGCTGGCGGCGATGCAGCTCTCTCGGTTCCGGGTGCTCTCTGGTTTCGCGCGCGCCTACGCCGTCATCTTCCGCGGCACGCCGCTCATCTTGCAGATGGTGTTCGCCTACGACGCCTTGCCTCACATCGGCCTGCGCCTGAGCGCCGTCGCCGCCGGCGGGCTGGCGCTGGCCTGCAACGAGGCGCCGTTCATCGCGGAGGTCATCCGCGCGGCGGTACGGGGCGTCGACCGCGGGCAGGTGGCGGCCGGCCAGGCGCTGGGGATGACCCCCTTCGTGCTGATGCGCCGGATCGTCTCGCCGCAGGCGATCCGCAGCATGGTGCCCGCCCTGGGGAACGAGGCGGTCACGGCGCTCAAGAACTCGTCGCTGGCGTCCGTCATTTCCGTCGAGGAGCTGACCTTGCGCAGCACACAGCTGGCGTCGTCGACGTTCGACTTCTTCTCGATCTTCTTCGCCTCCGGCCTGCTGTACCTGGTGTTGACGGGCTCGATCAGCGCCATCCAGCTGCTCGCCGAGTCGATGCTGGATCTCGATCGCCGGCGGACCCCGGCGGCCACCGCCCTGGTCGCCGCGTCGAACCCGGCGCCTGCCGCGGGTGGCGCGCGCGCCGATCTCGACGCGCGCTCGGCCACGCTGGCGCGCCGGGCGCCGGGTGTCGAGGTGACCGGACTCCGGAAGCGCTACGGCGCGCACCTGGTCCTCGACGGACTGGACCTGACGGTGCGCCAGGGCGAGGTGGTGGCGCTCCTCGGGCGCAGCGGTTCGGGCAAGAGCACGCTGCTTCGCTGCATCAACCACCTGGACGCCTGGGACGACGGCGAGATCCGCGTCAGCGGGCGCCGCCTGGGTTTTCACGACGGCGGCGCGTCGCGCTCGCCGCGGGCCCTGGCCTAGGAGCGCGCCACCGTGGGGGTCGGGATGGTGTTCCAGCAGTTCAACCTCTTCAGCCACCTCACGGCGCGCGAGAACGTGGCCGGTCCCCTGCGATGGGTGCACGGCGTGTCGGCCGAAGAGGCCGCCCGGCGGGCCGACGATCTGCTCGCGCGCGTCGGGATGGCCGATCGCGCGGGCGCGCTGCCGCGACACCTGTCCGGAGGGCAGCAGCAGCGCGTCGCCATCGCTCGCGCGCTGGCGCCCAACCCCAGCGTCCTGCTGCTGGACGAGCCGACGTCTTCGCTGGACCCGGAGCTGGTGCACGAGGTGCTGGAGGTGATTCGCCGCCTGGCGTTCGACGACGGGCTGACGATGATCATCGCGACCCATCAGCTGCGGTTCGCCAAGGAGGTCGCCGATCGGATCGTCTTCCTCAGCGGCGGCAAGGTGACGGAGGAGGGGCTCGCGCGCGAGGTCCTCACGCGGCCCCGGCACCCGTTGACGGCGCGGTTCCTACGCATCATGGGCGCCGGCGACGCGCTGGAACTGCCGGCGTGACGGTCAAGCGCGCCTTCTCGTTTTCGCCGGCGGACGGCGTGCCGCCCGCGGTCGCGCCGTTCTCGCACGCCACGCGCTGGGGCGACCTGCTGTTCGTCACGGGCCAGATGCCGACCGACCCGGCCACCGGCGCGCTGGTGCCCGGCGACGTCGTGGCGCAGGCCAACCAGGTGCGCCGCAACCTGGAGGCGGTGCTCGCGCGCTTTGCGCTCACGCTCGACGACGCGCTGATGGTGCGGGTGTACCTGACGTCGTTCGACGACTACGCGGCGTTCAACGGCGCGTACGCCGGCTGGTTCAAGGGTCCGCTGCCCAGCCGCACCTGCATCGCCTGTTCGGGCCTGGCCGTCGGGGCCGCTGTGGAGATCGACGTGATCGCCGGGATCCCGGCGGGGAGACAGGACTCATGACCAGGCCGGCGCTGCACCCGCACGAGGGGACCATCAACGGGGAGCACTATCTGGCCTCGACGCCCGGGCAGGTGTCGTGGGGCTGGCTGCCGACCGCCGACACGCCGTCGCCGCTGACGATGCGGTCCGGCCAGACGGTCACGATCGACACCGTCTCGCACGAAGGGATCCTCGAGGATCAGGGGCGCGACCCGATCGGGTTCTTCGGGGCCTTCGGGGTCCACCGCGACCAGGTGCTGCGCGACGCGATCGACATCGCCGCCGAGCACGCCGTTCGCGACGCGCGCGCCAGCGGCCCCCACGTGGTCACTGGCCCCATTCGCGTGGCCGGCGCCCAGCCGGGCGACGTCCTGAAGGTGGAGTTCCTCGAGCTCACGCCACGGGTCGAGTACGGCATCATCTCCAGCCGGCACGGCTACGGGTCGCTGCCGGGCGAGATGCCGCCGCTGCCGCACGCGGGGTTCGTGGCCGATCCGTCCGACCCGGCGCGGGCGGGGGCGGTGTGCAAGTTCTGCTCGGTCGACGGCGACCGCATGGGCAGCCTGTCCGCGGGCCGCGGGCGCTTCCTGCGCTTCCCGCTGGCGCCGTTCCTGGGCCTGGTCGGCGTCACGCCCGCCAGCACGAAGCCGCTGCATTCGGTCCCGCCCGGTCCCTTCGGCGGCAACATGGACGTGCGCGATCTGGTCGCCGGCTCGTCGCTGTACCTGCCGGTGCAGGTTCCCGACGCGGGCCTGTTCGTGGGCGACCCCCACTACGCGCAGGGGCATGGCGAGGTGGCGCTGACCGCGCTGGAGGCGCCGCTGCGGGCCACGTTGCGCGTGACCCTGCTGCCCGCGGCGCAGAGCCGCGCGTTGCTGGGCGTGCTCGACCGCCCGTTCGCCGAGACCGCCCAGCACTGGATCGCCGTCGGCCTGCACCGCGATCTGAACGAGGCTTTCCGGCTCGCCGTGCGCGAGGCGCTGCGGGTGCTCGAGCAGATGCACGACGTGCCGCGCGACCTGGCCTACGCCTATCTGAGCGCTGCCGGCGACTTCGTGGTCAGCCAGGTCGTGGATGACGTCAAGGGCATCCACTGCCTGATCCGCAAGGCCGACTTCGCCCGCTGGGTCTGAGCGCCGACCGCGCCCCTGCCGGGCAAAGCCCTCTGATCATTTTGGAACGGGCCCTTCCAGGGCACTGAGCGAACGAAGGTTTTCGCCTGGGTCGACCATTACCCACCAGGCGGTTGTTCCTGACTGTTGTCCCTCGTTTCGCTGAGTTCGCCGGCAGAAGGGTAGAACGCACATGAGGCACTCCGTTCGGATGAGTCTGGGGGCACTCCTGCTGGCTGGCCTTGGCGGCTGCTCGGGTGTCATAAGTGGCGGTAGCCCGGGCGGCTCCGGGAGCTCGGGCTCGGGCAACGGCGGGGGCGTCAGCGCGGGCAAGGGCGGAAGCAACGGCAACCCCGGGACCGGCAACTCCGGGACGACCACCACGGGCAGCGGCGGCAGCGGCGCCGCGCAGACCATCACCTGCGCGCCGGGAATTCCGGCCACGACGCAGCTGCGGCGCATGCTGAACACCCAGTACGACGCGACGGTGCGCGATCTGCTGGGCGTCACGTCGGTGACCACGCCCGAAGGGGCGGGCGTGCCGTCGTCGGTGCTCTACGCCGACTTCGACGGCCCCATGGTGCCCGACGCGTGGCGCATCTATCAGGACGTCGGCGCCGCGATCGCCAAGCAGGTGATGGGCAGCTCGACGCTCAAGTCGAACTTCATCACCTGCGATCCGGCGGCCTCGGGCTGCCTGGCGCAGACCATCCAGACCTTCGGCCGCAAGGCGTTCCGGCGGCCGTTGACGGCGGACGAGGTGACGCGCTTCCAGGCGCTGGGGCAGGGGACGCCGGCCGGAACGCCCGCCGAGGTCGCCGAGGCGACGCTCTTCGCGTTTCTGGTCGATCCGTCGTTCCTGTACCTGGTCGAGACCAACACGACGGCCGCCGCGTCGCCGGCCCCGGCGGGCGCGCTGCAGCTCTCGAGCTACGAGGTGGCGGCCCGGCTCTCCTACATGATCTGGGGCTCGACGCCGGACTCGATGCTCAGCGCAGCGGCGGACGCCAACCAGCTGCAGACGAAGGACCAGATCCTGGCCCAGGCGCAGCGGATGGTGGCGCTGAAAGACAAGACGGCGCCCCAGCTGTCGGCGTTCCACGACCACTGGGTGCAGATGGACAACGCTGGCCAGCACTGGTTCAAGGGGGGCGGGCACGACACGTCGGTGTTCCCGCTGTACACGACGACGTCGGACGCGTCGTTCGCGTCGGAGCTGGACAACTTCTTCGCGGACGTGGCGTTCTCGAACGGGTCGTTCCAGGACCTGTTCCTGAGCAACACGGCGTTCGTGAACAAGGACAACGCGGCCATCTACGGTCTGGACGCGTCGAAGTACACCAGCAGCACGGTGCAGAAGGTGACGCTGGACGCGGATCAGCGGCCTGGGTTCATGACGCGGGCGGGGTTCCTCAGCTCGTACGCGCACTACAACGAGACGGCGCCCATCCTGCGTGGCGCGTTCATCAACGTGTACATGGTGGGCGTGAACCCTGGCCCGCCGGTGCAGGGCGCGGCGATGATGCAGCCGCCCCCCGGCAACTACAAGACGAACCGGGAGAAGACGGACGCGCTGGTCAACACGTCGGCGGTGTGCATGGGCTGCCACACGAACATCATCAACCCCCCGGGGTACGTGATGGAGAACTTCAACGGCGTGGGCCAGTGGCAGACGAAGGATCAGCTGGGCGGCGACATCGACGCGACGGCGACGGTGAACTTCGGCAACGGCGTCACCCAGAAGATCACCTCGGTGAAGCAGATGATGCAGCAGATCGCGCAGACGCCGGCGGCGCAGTCGAACTACGCGCAGTACCTGACGGCGTACGCGTACGGTCGTGACCCGAACCCGCAGGATCAGTGCACGGTGGACACGATCAGCACGAACATGGGCAAGGGTAGCTACCCGATCTTGAATATCCTGACTGACCTCACGCAGACGGATTCGTTCCGGATGCGCGTGGCAGGACCGCAGTGAAATTCCCAGGAGGAGCTCAGAACATGAACACGCGAATGCACCGAAGAATGTTCCTCCGAGGCCTCGGCGGCGCGATGGTGGCGGCGCCGTTCCTCCAGTCGGTCTGGGAGAAG
>CAZJMY010000715.1:0-1834 GCA_964546845.1 uncultured Myxococcales bacterium
TCGTTCAACATCTCGAACGAGAAGCAGGCCCGGCAGATCGCCGAGGTGTTCGAGCGCTGGTATCCCAAAATCGCAGAAGTGGCTGCGGCCGCCGGCGACGACGAAGAGGCTGACGCCGGCGACGACGGCGCGGGCGCGGACGAAACCGACTGAATTCCGATTCGACAGAAGCTCGGGGCGGGCCGCGCGAGCCTGCTGTGACGCCGCCGCTGGCCAAAGTCCAGGTTGGTCGAGGCGTGGTCCTTTTCGTGAACCCGCGCTCGCGCGCGAACCGCCGCAACCCGCGCATCGCCGCCGAGTTCCAGTCGATGCTGGGCGCCGACGGGCGCGTCGTGGCGGCCATGACGCTGGACGAGCTGGACGCCGCGACGGCCGCGCTGGCCAAGGAGCCCCCGGGCGTCATCGCCGTGCATGGCGGCGACGGCACCTTGCACAAGCTGGTGACCTCGCTGGGGCGGGCCTTCGGCGATCGGCCGATCCCGCCCATCGCGATCCTGGGCGGCGGCACGATGAACGTCGTGGCGGCGTCGCTGCGCATCCGCGAGCGCCCGATCCCCTTCGTGCGCCAGCTGGTCGAGACCGCGCGCACGGGAGCCACCTTCCAGACGGTGCGCCGCCGCTGCCTTCGGATCTCCGAGACAGGAACCCCGGGAGCGTCCCTTGAACCTCGCGACCACCTGGGCTTCATCTTCGGCAACGGCCTGATGGCCAACTTCCTGGGCGAGTACTACGGCACCGGCAAGTACGGTCCGGCGCGCGCCGCCTGGCTGCTGCTCCGCGCCTGCGGCTCGGCGCTGATCGGCGGCCCGTTCGTCAAGAAGCTGTTCAAGCGGTTCGAGGGGACGCTCGAGCTGGACGGCCAGCTGCTCGAGCGGACGTCGTTCGTCGGCGTGGGCGCGGCCACCGTCCGTGAGGTGGGCCTGGGGTTCAAGCTCAATCACCGCGCCGACGATGACCCGGAGCGCTTCGGATTCTTGGCCATCCACGCCCGTCCCATCGCCATCATCCCGGATTTCGTGGCCGTGCACCGGGGCAAGGGGGTCGCCCCCAGCCGAGCCATGAGCGCGGTCGCATCGACGCTGCGGGTGACGCCAAAAGGGGGAACGATGTCGTACACCATCGACGGCGACCTCTACCGGTCCGAGGGGCCGCTGACGATCTCGATCGGCCCGCCGATCCTGTTCGTTCGCCCCGCCGGCGCGTTGATCGTGGCGCCACGCGGCGATACCATGGCGGGCACGCCATGAGCTCGTCGTTTCCGCTGGACGGCATGCGCGTTCGGTTCGCCGGCGATTCGAACGTCGGGATGAAGCGCGCCCACAACGAGGACGCCTTCTATCTGCCCGAGAGCGAGCGGCTGGCGATCGTCGCGGACGGCATGGGCGGGCACGCCTCGGGCGAGGTGGCCAGCCGCATGGCCGTCGACACGATCGTCGGCTTCTTCAAGGCGACCCAGGACGATCAGCAGCTGACCTGGCCGTTCAAGATGGACCACGGCAATCGCTGGGAGACCAACCGGATGGTCACCGCGATCAAGCTGGCCAACCTGAAGATCCACGAGCAGGCGCAGAAGGACCCGCGGTGTCACGGCATGGGCACCACCGTCGTCTCGACGCTGTTCGCGGACCGCGCGCTGATCATCGGGCACGTCGGCGACAGCCGGCTCTACCGGCGGCGCGACGGCGTCCTCAAACAGCTGACCGAGGACCACTCGCTGCTGAACGACTACATCAAGATGAAGAACCTGACGGCGGACGAGATCGCCTCGTTCCCGCACAAGAACGTCATCGTGCGCGCGCTGGGCATGAAGGACACCGTGCAGGTCGACGTGCAC
>CAZJMY010000716.1:0-2923 GCA_964546845.1 uncultured Myxococcales bacterium
CGGCGGCGACGCCGCGGCGGCGGGGGGCGCCGACGGCGGCCGGACGGCGGGCGGCGGCGGCGGCGAGGGTGGCGGGTCCGGCAGATCCTCGGCGCCGACGGCGGCCCGCCCGCAGCAGGCCAGCAACGCAACCAGGACGCCCGCGCGCCTCAACGTCGGGGCTGGCCCCCATTGGCGATGGTGCCGCAACCTGCCCTCGTGACCCACGACATTACCGCGGCGCATTGGTCCCGTCGCGAAACTGATCGGAAGGTGCGACCCCGGGCTGGAGGCGACCAGCCGCGCGCGCCGGGCCGTCAGACCCGGCCGCGGCGCACGGGTCGCGGCGACGGATCGGGCTGGCGGCCGGCGGCGAGCCCCGGACAGGCTCCTCCGGCGATCCCGCGCGCGCGTTCGCACAGCCCGAACAGCTCGTGCCGGTGGCGGAGAACGTTGAATCCCATCCGTCGCGCCGCCGAGTCCTGCAGCTGCTCGATCTCGTCGCTCTCGAACTCGATGATGAAGCCGCAGGCGTCGCAGATCAGGTGATCGTGGTGAGCGCGCCCCTCGGCGACCTCGTACAGGGTCTGTCCGGGGCCGAAGTGGCGGGCCGCCGCGATGCCCGCCTCTTCCAGCAGCTTCACGGTCCGGTACACGGTGGCCAGCCCCACCCGCGGATGCTTGCGGCGGGCCGACGAAAGAAGGTCCTCCAGCGCGACGTGCCCCGACGAGCGCAGGAACGCGTCGACGATCGCCTCGCGCTGCTGGGTGGTCTTGAGCCCCTTGCGCTCGAGGTAGGCGCGCCAGTGCTCCTTGGGATTGGGGTGGCTGGCGGCGCCGCCCCCCGCCCGCTTGGTCAGGCTGCCTGCTGTCGCCATTTGATCGAGCACCCCATCGACGGCCGCTGCGGCGCGGGAACGGGTTGGCCGGCCAGCAGCGCCTCCAGCGCGTCCGCCAGCTCCCGCCGGGTCACCTTGCTTTCGTCTTTCCAGGAGTCGTCGATGCGCCCCCGATAGGCGAGCTTGCGGTCCGCGCCGTAGACGAAGATGTCCGGCGTGCAGACGGCGCCGAAGGCGCGCGCAACGTCCTGAGCTTCGTCGTGCAGGTACGGAAACCCGTACGCTTTGTCGCGCCACCGGTCGCGCAGCTTGTCGAAAGCGTCGTCGGGGTAGCTTTCGGCGTCGTTGGAGGAGACGGCAACGAACTGAACGCCACGCGGGCCGAGCTCGCGCGCGAGCCGGATCAACCGGTCCTCGACGGCTTTCACGTACGGGCAGTGGTTGCAGATGAACATCACGCACAGCACGGGCGAGGCAGCGAAGTCGTCCCGCGCGTAGGTCTTTCCGTCGACGGCAGGAAGGCTGAACCCCGGGCATGGGGCACCGAGCTCGGGCGGAGGAGTTTCGACGGCCATGGGCCGGTAGAATACAACGTCGATGGGGCGAAGGTGGCAACACTCCGTTGTGGAACGCCCCTGCGGTTCCAGGTACAACAGAAACCGCATGCCCCCGGAGGGAAAGACCGAGCCCGAAGCGCCCGCCGCCGCCGGCGCGCTGGCCGAGACGGCGCGGTTCGAGGACATCCTCGGACGGCTGCGCGGGCTCGTCGAACGTCTCGAAGGGGGGAACCTCCCGCTCGAGGAGAGCCTGCGGGCCTTCGAGGAAGGGATGGAGCTGTGCCGCCGCGGGACCGCCATCCTCGACGGCGCCGAGAAGAAGGTCGAGCTCCTTCTGGGGAACGCCGCCGCCCCTCGCCTGACCCCGTTCGATCAGACCTGATGCGCGCGCCTTCCGATTCGTTGACCGGCTGGGTCGAACAGCAGCGCGCGGCGCTGGCTGCCTTGCTCGAGCAGCGCCTGGCCGCGCCACCCGACGGCGATCCGGGCCGGCTCGTCGAGGCGATGCGCTACTCGCTGCTGGCGCCGGGCAAGCGCATCCGCCCGCTGCTGGCGCTGGCCGCGGCGGAGACCGCGGGCGGCATCGACGACAACGTGCGGCTGGCGGCGGCCTCCGTCGAGCTGGTGCATTGCTACTCGCTGATTCACGACGACCTGCCGGCGATGGACGACGACGACTTTCGCCGCGGCCGCCCCAGCAACCACAAGGCGTTCGGCGAGGCGACGGCCATCCTGGCGGGCGACGCGCTGCTGACCCTGGCCTTCGAGTGGATCGCCGAGGCGGGCGAGCGAGCCGGGGCGCCCGAGCGGTATCTGCGCGCCGCCTTGTCGCTGGCGCGCGGCGCGGGCGCGCGCGGCATGGTGCGCGGCCAGGCGCGCGACCTGGGTGAGTCCCCGCCCGACACGCTCGAGGGGTTGGAGGTCCTCCATGCGGAGAAGACCGCCGCCCTCTTCCGCTCGGCGCTGGAGGTCGGCGCGCTGGCCGCCGGCGCCTCGCCCGAGGTCGTCACGGCCCTGGCGCGTTACGGTGAGGCTTACGGGATCGCGTTCCAGCACGCCGACGATCGCGACGACGCCGAGCACGACCAGCATGCGTCTGCGGCGCGAGTCCGACTTCACACGCTGGTGTCGGAAGCGTGCGCGCTGGTCGCACCTTTCGGTCCCGCCGGCGACCGTCTCGCGAGTTTCGCGCGCGGCTTGATTCGTGAGCCAGGAACGTCTGTGATAGCATAGAGACTGCGGAATGGGGGCCGACGAGAGAACCCACATCTTCGAGCCGCAGTCGCCGGCGACGGGGGTCAAGAGGGACCGGGCCTACCTGGTGGTTCTGGCTGGCGCGAGCGTCGGCGAGATGTACAAGGTCGAGACCGACAAGACCATCATCGGCCGCGGCCAGAAGGCGCACATCCGGCTGCTCGACGACGGCATCTCGCGCGAGCACGCGCAGGTAGTCGTCGAGGGAAACAAGGTCTTCCTGCAGGACCTGGGGTCGACGAACGGCACCTTCTGCAACGGCATCAAGGTCGATCGCAAAGAGCTGGCCGACGG
>CAZJMY010000717.1:0-13394 GCA_964546845.1 uncultured Myxococcales bacterium
CGTCCGCGCGCGCGCATCGGGCCGAGGCCGCTCATGGCGGATCGTCGGGCGCGCCCGACTGGCGCGTCGCCGCCGCCCATGCCAACTACAGCGAGGCGCTGGCGGCGGCCGTCCAGGCCGGCTGGCGCAACGAGTGCGCGCGTCTCGGCGCCGACGACGTCGTGCTGCTGGGCGACGTCGCCCGGCTGGCCGGCGATCTGCCGCGGGCCGAGGAAGCCTACCGGGCCGCGCGGCGCCGCTTCCCGTCGGCCGACCGGCCGGTGTTCGCGATGGGGTTGATCGCGTTCGAGGGGCGGCACGACTACCGCGCCGCGTCCGACTGGTTCGCGGGCTACCTGCGGGCGTTCCCGCGGGGTCCGCTGGCCCGCGAGGCGGCCGGCCGCTTGATCGAGTCGCGCCTGAAGGCGGGGGACGACGCCGAGGCGCGCGCGGCCGCCGCCGCGTACCTGCGTGAGTTCCCGGGCGGCCCGCACACCGCGCTGGCCAAACGCACGGTCCACCCTTGAGCGGCGGGCGCGCCCGGTTGCGCGCCGCCCTGCTCGCCGCGATCCTGACGATCGGCGCGGCCCGCCTGGCGTTCGCCGCGCCGGGGCGACCCGTGCGCATCGCGCTGCTGGCCGCCACGCCCGACGACCCGCTGGCGGGGCGGATCGAGGCCGAGCTGCGCGCGCTGGGGTTCCAGGTCGAGCGGTCCGCGATCTCGCCGGACCTCCCCATCGACGAGCTGGTGCGCCAGCAGATCGCGGGCGGCGCCCGGGCGGCGGTGGTCGCCGACGGGCACCGGACGGACGTGTGGATCGCCGCCGCGGACGTCGATCGCGTCGGGCTGCGGCAGGAGCTGGAGGTCGAGGAGAGCGCCGGCCTGCAGTCGGTGCTGGCGCTGCGGACCGTCGAGTTCCTGCGCATCAGCCTGGGTCTGGCCGCCGGTCCGCCCGCGCCGGAGGTCACGGCGGCACCGCCCCCGCCGCCCTCTGCGGCGCGCCCGGTCGAACACGGCGTCGCGGTGGCGCTGGACGTGTCGTCGGGGGTGCTGGCCAGCACCGGGGGCGTGGGCCCGTTCGCGATCGTCGGCGCCAGCCTGCGCGCCCGGTTGTGGTGGCTTCTGGGGCTCGAGGTGTGCGGCTACGTGCCGCTCAACTCGGCCGAGCTGTCGGACATGACCGGTCAGGCACGCGCCACCGTCTGGCTGGCGGGCGGCGGTCTGCTGCTCGCGCCGCGGGACAGCGCCACGCGCCGTCTGTCGGGCGAACTCGGCGTGGGCGCGCTGGCCGCCGTCGCGCGCGCCGCGGGCATGGCGGTACCGCCGGGGCGGGGCGGCACCGTCGAAGGCGTGGGCGCCGTCCTTTACGGGCGGGCGGCTGGAAAGATTCGCCTGGGGGGCAACTGGGCGCTGCGCCTGGATCTGCTGGCCGGCGGAGCGATCCGTCGGCCGGTCATCGAGCTCACCGATTCATATCCATGGGGCCGCCCGTTCCTGGCCGCGCTGGGCGGTGGCGAGGTCCAGTTCTAGGTCCGGGTCGCTGAGCCGCCGCGCGCCGACCCCGACACTGAATCGGGGCATGTGGGGCTCGGCTCGTCATCGGGGTGCCGTGCTGGCCGTGTTGCTGGGCATCGGCCTGGCCGCGCCGCCGGCGGCGTCCGCGCGGCGCTATGCGGACGCGGCGGATCCGGTCGCGAAAGTGACGCAGATG
Organism: uncultured Myxococcales bacterium; assembly: GCA_964546845.1. Taxonomy (GTDB): domain Bacteria; phylum Myxococcota_A; class Polyangia; order Fen-1088; family Fen-1088; genus JADGRB01. The sequence goes on from CAZJMY010000717.1 coordinate 1,692, forward strand.
AACCGCGAGGCGCTGGCCGCCATCGACAAGCGCGAGTTCGAGAAGGCGCGCGAGATCCTGAAGAAGGCGCTGGAGCTGTGCGACGGCGCCGGGCTCGCGCAGCACCCGATCGCGGCCCGCACGCACGTCCACATGGGCGTCGTCATCCTCGAGGGATTCAAGAACCGCGAGCTGGGGCTGAAGCAGTTCTCGGCGGCGCTGGCGATCCAGCCGGGCATCGGGCTGACGCCGTCCCTGGCGACGCCCGAGCTGACGGAGGCCTTCGACGAGGCGCGCTCGGGCGCGCCCGGCGGCGGTTCGGCGCCGTCGGAGCCCGAGCGGCCGGCCGCCCGCGCGCCGGCTGCAGCGTCGGGCGGCGGGTTCACGTACCACACGGTCAGCGAGGTGAAACAGGGGAACCCGATCCGGGTCACCGTCAACGTCGACGACACCCTGAAGTTCCGGAAGATCGTGCTCGCCTATCGCCCCGAGGGCGCCCCTCAGTTCTTCGGGCGCGAGATGGAGCCCAGCGGCACGGGCGCCTACAGCGCGGAGATCCCGGACCGCGCCACCGCCGGCGCGTCGGTCGCCTACTACATGGAGGCGCAGGACGAGGACGGGCAGCCGGTCGCCAGCCGCGGCACCGAGGAGCGGCCGCTGGTCGTGCAGCTGACGGGCGGGCCGCGGCCTGCGGCGCCGGCGACCCGCCAGAGCCGCCCCGGCGACGGCGACGAGACCGGTGTCGTCGCGCACGGCCAGGTCGGCGGCCGAGACGAAGACGACCAGGACGAGGCGCCGAGCAACCGCTGGTTCACGAGCCTGCTGATTGGCGGCGGTTTCGGCACCACCTCGGGACACGCCGAGCTGAACGCGGACAGCGCCGCGCCCGGGTCGATCGCGGGGGCGTTGCTCGGGCAGCTCTCGCCCGAGGTGGGCTACTGGCTCGGCCCCAACCTGATGCTGTCCGCGCAGGGGCGCATCCAGATGGTGACCGGCCCGACGGAGATCGACGCCAACGGCCGCGTGTACAGCCCGGCCAGCTGGGCGTTTGCGCTGTTCGCGAAGGCCTCCTGGTTCTTCGGGTCCCCGGGCGGCCTGCGGCCGTTCGTCTCGGGCGGCCTGGGCGGCGGGCAGGTGCGCCACGTCGTCACGCTGGACGCGCTGAAGGACTGCGGCCCGGCGCGCAATCAGACCTGCGTCGACACGGTCGTGGCCGGCCCGGCGCTGGCGGAGGTGGGGGGCGGGGTCCTGTTCGAAATTTCGCCGGCGTTCGGCATCGTTGCCGGCACCAACCTGCAGCTGGCGGCCCCTCAGTTCACGGCCAACCTGGACCTCAACGCCGGCGTGGCCTTCGCGTTCTAGAGTGCGAGCTCAAAGGTGACCAAAGCGATGTTCCTCGACGAAAACTTCCTGCTGGATACGCCCACCGCCGTCGACCTGTACCACGGGGTCGCCGCCAGGCAGCCGATCATCGACTACCACTGCCATCTGTCCCCCCACCAGGTCGCCGACGACCATCGGTTCCGGTCAATCACCGAGATCTGGCTGGAGGGGGACCATTACAAGTGGCGGGCGATGCGCGCCGACGGCGTCCCCGAGCGCCTGATCACGGGCGACGCGTCCGACTGGGAGAAGTTCGCGGCCTGGGCCAGGACGGTGCCGCACACGCTGCGCAACCCGCTGTACCACTGGACCCACCTCGAGCTGCGGTTCCCGTTCGGCGTGCGTGACAGGCGGCTGGACGGCGACAGCGCGCGCGAGATCTTCGAGCACTGCAACCGGCGGCTGGGCGAGGAGGGCTTCACGACGCAGGGGCTGCTGCGTCAGTTCGACGTGCGCGTCGTCTGCAGCACCGACGATCCGATCGACGACCTGGAACCGCACCGCCGGCACGCGCGCCAAACCGACGCAACAAAGAGCGGGGCGCCCACGCGCCTGCTGCCCACCTGGCGGCCGGACAAGGCGCTGGCGCTGAACGATCCGCCCGGCTGGAACGCGTGGCTGGACGCGCTGGGCGCCGCCGCGAACATGACCGTCGGGACGCTGGACGACCTGCGCGAGGCGCTGCGCCGCCGCCACGACGCTTTCCACGAGGCCGGCTGCCGGGCCTCCGACCACGGCCTCGAGCGCATGTACGCCGCCGACTACACGGAGCGCGAGGCCGCGGCGGCGTTCGCCAGCGCGCGCGCGGGCAAAGTGCCGGCCGCCGGCGAGATCGAGAAGCTGCGGTCGGCCCTGCTCTACGACTTGGCGCTGCTGGACCACCGGCGCGGCTGGGTGCAGCAGTTCCACCTGGGCGCGCTGCGCGACACCAGCACGCGCGGGATGCGGTCGCTGGGCCCGAACACCGGGTACGACGCCATCGGCGACTTCCCGCAGGCGGTGGCGCTGGCCAGGTTCCTCGACCGGCTGGACGCGACCGACCAGCTGGCGAAGACGATCGTCTACAACCTGAACCCCGCCGACAACGAGGCGTTCGCGACCGTCATCGGCAGCTTCCAGGACGGCAGCGAGCCCGGCAAGATGCAGCTGGGCAGCGCCTGGTGGTTCCTCGATCAGCTGGACGGGATGCGCAAGCAGATCGACGCGCTGTCGAACATGGGGCTGCTCTCGCGGTTCGTGGGGATGCTCACCGACTCGCGCAGCTTCCTGTCGTTCTCGCGCCACGAATACTTCCGGCGCCTGCTGTGCAGCCTGCTGGGGCAGGACGTCGCGCGCGGCCTGATCCCCGACGACCGCGCGCTGCTCGCGTCGCTGGTCGAGGACGTCTGCTTTCGCAACGCCCGCCGCTACTTCGGCTTCGAGATCTGACGCGCGTCCGGAGCCCTACGGCACGTCGATGTTCGGGCAGCCGAAGATGATCTGGACGGCGCCCGCGCCGTCGGCCTGCACCATCGAGCACCAGTTGCCGTAGATCTGGATGGCGCTGTCGGCGCTGTCGACGTACGCCCAGCCATTGGCCTTGCCGGCGTCGTAGGGGATCTTGGCCATCCCGCTGCCCAGGTAGACGCCGGCCTTGTTCGGGTCGTTGGGCACCGGCGGCGGCGTCTTCAGCGGGAACAGACAGCTGGAGATCTGCCCCGTGATCGACTGCAGCGCTTTCTGCAACGTCGCCGCGTCGTTCGCCAGGTAGTAGTGGCTGGCCAGCGGGTTCGAGCTGGGGACGCTGGCGCCGCCCGCCTGGGCCAGCATGTTGAGCTCGTTGTTCGAGCTGGTCTTGGTCGTGGCGATGCCCACGACGAACGTCGGGAAGCCCGCCTTCAGCGCGTCGGCGACGGCGGCCACGGACGCCGGGTCGGCGCTGCTGCTGTCCTTGGTCGTGCCGATGCAGTCGGGCTCGCCGTCGGTGGCCAGCAGCAGGTACTTGGGGTTGGGGTCGGTGACCGTCTTCAGGTAGTTCGCCGCAGCCGTCACCGCGTCGGAGGTGGGCGTCCCCTTGCCGTTGGGGGTGGTCGCCATGATCGTCGTGTTCATCTGGCTGCCGTTCATGGCCGCCATCTGCACGTCGATGGCCTTGGTGATCCCGCCGGCGCAGTCGTTCATCGAATCGGTGTAGGCCTCGGGGAACGTCTTCAGGCCCCACGAGATCGAGCTCTGCGTGGCGGTCACGATCTGCTCCATCGCCGGGGCCACGATCTGCCACTTGGTGGTGGTGCTGCCCGAGGGCGCGCCGTCGGGGACGTCCTTCATCGAGCCGGACCGATCGAGGACCATCATGATGTCGGCGTTCTTCGGCGTCGGCTGGAACTGATAGAGGCCGCAGTTGACGCTGGCGCCGCCGCTGCCGGTGAGGCCGATGTCGCCGCCGGCGGTGGGGCTGCCGCCCGACCCGTTGGCCGCCCCCGGGCTGCCGCCGGACCCCGTGGGAGTGCCGGTCGCGCCGCCGGTGCCGCCGACCCCGCTGCCACCTTCACCGGTCTCTGTCGGCATCTGTTTGGTCCCTGCGCAGCCGAACAGGAGCGAGGCCGCCAGAAACGGAACCAGAGCGCGCAACGTCGTCATGGGGGTCCTCCGGGGAACGTCGGGGGGTGAGTGTCGCGGCCGTTTCCGCGCAGCTCAGGCCGGCGCGCGCCGCGTCGCCCCTGAGCCGGAGCCACCCCCTGGGAACACTGGAGACGTGGAGGTGCCCCCATGACGCCCGCTCTGCGCCGAAAGACCTTCGTGCCTCCACGCCGCCTGCTGCTGCTTCCGCTGTTCGCGATGGGGGCGGGCGCCTGCCTGACCCCGGACGCCTACCACCGCGACGGCCAGGACGCGGGGGCCAGCGGCGGCTCGGCCACGGGCGGCAGCACCGGGACGGGCGGCGCCAGCTCCGGGACCGGCGGGGCAGGGGCGACCGGGACCGGCGGGACGCGCGGCACGGGCGGCGTGCTGGGAACGGGCGGCATGGCTGGCGGCGCCGGCGGCCACGGCACCGGTGGCAGCCTGGGGACCGGCGGCAGCGGCGCCGCGACCGGGGCCACGCTGCTGAACGAGGACTTCGAGAGCGGCGCCAGCCAGTGGATCACCAGCGGACCGGGCACCGCGGCGGTGAAGACCGACGGCACCAAGGTGTACGACCTCGCCGAGCCGATGAGCAAGGTGTTCCTGGCCGCCGCCGGCGACGTCGCCTGGACCAACGTGACCGTCCAGGCGCGCGTGAAGATCGTGTCGTGGGCGGGGAGCAGCTCGTCGGACTACGCGGGCATCTGCGGGCGTCTGGCCGACGTCGACGACTACACCTGCATCACGCTGCGCGGCGACACCAAGGTCGCCTTGCGCGAGGACGTGAACGGCAGTGGCAGCTCCGTCGGCAGCTCGGTGACCGCCAACCTCGTCGCGGGCACCTGGTATCAGGTCTCCCTGACGATCAACGGCGGCTCCGTCACCGCGTCGGTGAACGGCATGACGTTGCTCCCCAAGACCGGCGACCCCGCCGCCGCGCCGGGCAGCCCGGCCGGCGGGATCGCGCTGATCGTCGCCAACGCGGAAGCGGAGTTCGACGACGTGAAGGTGACCGTCCCCTAGTGTCGGTCTAGAAGACGTAGAGCGCCTGGCCCATCCCGCGCAGGTTGTGCGGGCTCTCGCCGTCCAGGTACTGCACCTTCGTGTACTGCCCCGAGATGCCGAACCGCACGGCCGGCGTCGCGTCCCAGAACAGGTTCGCGTCGCCGTAGATCGACGTGTCGGCGACGGCGCCCAGCAGCTCGATCTCGGCGCCGCCCTGCGGGAACAGCTTCTTCATGTTGGGCGAATGCGCGTACGTGAGGTTGGCGGCAAAGATCAGCCGGCCGGTCGGCGGCAGGTAGTACTGCAAGCCCCCGCGGAAGGCGCGCCAGTCGATCGTGTGAAGGACCCCCGGCACGTCGAACGTGACCAGGCCGTTGTCGATGTTGCCCGCGTACGGGGGCGGCGGCGACGCCTGCATCGGGTTCGGCAGCGTCGGGAACTGCGCGCCCCCGCCCGTGGTCAACAGATCGGCGATGCCGGTGCCGATCACCGCCGAGCCGGTCAGCGTCAGCGCGTTGCCGCGGTCGTTCACGTCGGCGACGGGGATGACGGGCAGCAGCAGGTCCACCGAGACGCCCCAGCCCGTCGCGTTGTTGGACGTCTGGGTGGGCGGCGGCGTGAAAGCGTTCACCTTGAACTGCCGCACGACGCCCGAGACCCCGATCGAGGCGGGCAGGGCGACCGTCCGGACGTTGCCGGGCGTGGTGATCCCTTTCCAGTTGTTCAGCGAGAGCCGCACGCCCGCGTCGAAGTCCGGCACCTGCGAATCGCGCTGCGCCGGGCGCCCCGCCTCGACCGCGACGTCGACCGTGACCGGCCCCGCCGCCGCGCCGAAGCCGCGCGAGAGGCGGAACTGCGTGTTGCGCGAGAACACCATGTTCGGCAATCCCAGGAACTCGGCGCTCATCGGGAAGAAGTAGTTCTGCCAGCCGAACACGTCGTAGGTCTGCCCGGCCAGGATGTCGACCGCCGGGCTCTCGAGCTTCAGGTAGGCGTGCCGGATGCGGAACACCGGGCTGTCGAAGTAGTTGTTCTCCGAGCCGGTCGGGGGCGGGGTCTGACTGCCGAAGAAGTCGCCTTCGATCACCGCCGACGGGCGCGTGCTGCCGACGGCCGGCGACTGGAAGGCGAGCCCGACGCGGGTGTTGCGCATCGTGAACTGCGTGCGGCCGACCGTTCCGTCGTACGTGATGCTGCGCGCGACCAGCGCGCTGCCGATGGCGTCGTTGTAGCTGCGCGTCGTGTCGGCGATGTAGTCGGCCTCGACGAAGCCATAGAAGGTGAGGACCCACTTCTGATCGCCCTGCCCCAGGGACAAGCTGTAGGGGGCGCGATCGAACCAGGCGCTGCCGATCGAGACGGCGCCCCAGGTCGCGGCCGGCGCGGCGGGGACCACGGCCACGGGGGCCGTGACCGCCGGGGGCGGCGTCGGCGCCTGGGCGGCGGGCGGGATCTCCGCGGGCGCGTTCTGGGGCGGTTCGGGGGGCGGCGGCGCCTCGCCGCCCTGGGCTCGGGCGGTCGCCCCGAACAGGACCAGCGCCAGCAGGGCGGAACAAATGAATCGGTCGATCATCGTGGTGGACCTCATGCGGGTGGCGGGATGGGCTCGAAGGAAGGCGCGAGCAGGTGGTTCAGCCCGAAGGCGACCAGGTAAGCGAAGCCGCAGATGCCGAACAGCGCCGCGTAGCCGGAGGTGACGTCACCCGCGGCCTGGAAGCGGTCCAGCAGCTTTCCGGAGAAGATCGGGAACAGGATCCCGCCCAGCGAGCCGGCCGTGCTGCCGATGCCGACCACCGACGCGACCGCGCGCTTCGGGAACATGTCGGAGACGCTGGTGAAGAGGTTGGCGGACCAGGCCTGGTGCGAGGCGCCCGCGATCCCGATCAGCACGACCGCCGCCCAGTTGCCGACCCGCGTGACCAGCAGGATCGGCACCACGGTGCAGGCGAACGTGAGCAGCGCCGTCTTCCGCGCGCGCGTCACGCTCTGTCCGCGGCGCGTGAGGTAGCCGCTGAGCCAGCCGCCCGCGATGCTGAGGACGGTGACGATCGAGTAGATCGTCACCAGGTGCACCCAGCTCTCCTTGATGGGCAGGTGCCGCGTCTTCTTGAAGTAGTCCGGCAGCCAGATGAGGAAGAACCACCAGACGGGGTCGGTGAGGAACTTCGCCGCGATGAACGCCCACGCCTGCCGGTAGCGGATGATGCGGCTCCAGGGGATCGGGCGGGCCGCCGCGTCGTCGGTGGCGCCGGCCCGGATCAGAAGCAGCTCGGCGGGGTCCAGGCGGCGCTTGCGCTCGGGCACCTCGTAGGCCGGCAGCCAGAAGAAGAGCCACACCAGGCCGGCCACGCCCGCCGCGACGAACGCCGAGCGCCAGCCGTAGTTCAGCGCCATCCAGGGGACGACGGCGGGCGCGATGATCGCGCCCATGTTGCTGCCGCTGTTGAACAGCGCGGTCGCGTAGGCGCGCTCGCCCGGCGGGAACCAGGTCGCGACCGCCTTGATGGCCGACGGGAAGTTGCCGCCTTCGCCCAGCCCCAGCGCGAAGCGCGCGCCGAAGAAGCCGTTCACGCTGCCGACCAGCGCGTGGGACATGGCGCCCAGGCTCCAGGCGGCGATCGACACCGCGTAGCCGATCTTGGTCCCCACGCGATCGATGAGCGCCCCGAACGCCAGCAGGCCGATCGCGTACGCCGCCTGGAACGCGGCGTTGACCATCCCGAACTGCTCGTTGGTCCACTTGAGCTCGGTGTCGAGGATCGGCTTCAGCAGCGAGAGGATCTGCCGGTCCATGTAATTGATGGTCGTCGCGAAGAACAGCAGGGCGCAGATGACCCAGCGATAGCGGCCGACGGTGGGGGACGGGGATCGACGGGGCACGTGGACGACGAGATGGGTTGTCGGATGATGTGGAAACGGCTCGGCGGGCATGGGTGAGCCGCGCGCCGAACGTGCGGACACCCAACCGGCATGAACACGAAGACCAAGAATTGGGCGCCGATTTGCGGCACCATCGCGCTGCTGGCGCAGATGCTGGTGTTCCCCGGCTGCGGCGGCAGCAACAACCCGGCGACGGGCGGCACGGGCACGGGCGGCACGACCGCCGGAAGCACGGGCGGCACGACGGGCAGCGGCACGGGCGGCACGACGAGCACGGGCACCGGCGGCACGACGAGCCCGGGCACGGGCGGCACGACCAGCCCGGGCACGGGCGGCATGACCAGCAGCACCGGCTCCGCGGGCGCCAGCGGTTTCGGGTCCCCGGCCTGTGCGGCGACGTCGACCGGCGCGGCCGTCAAGAAGGGCGGAACCTGCGTCGCCGCCGATCCGCAGCTTTGCTACAACACCTGCGGCCCCGAGAAGGCCGGCGTGAAGTCGGAGACCTGCACGGGCGGCCTCTACGCCGAGGGGAACTGCCAGTTCGATCCGGCCAAGAGCTACTCCTGCTACAAGATCCCGGCCACCGAGCCGGCGGCCTGCCCGACCACCGCCATCATGGCCGGCACGCCCTGCACGATCCCGGACTGCACGGTGTGCGGCGCGACGGCCGGCTACCTGGATTCGTCCATGTCGCCGAAGGTCGGCTACTGCGTTTGCCAGTCGGGCGCGGCCAACCCGACCTGGAGCTGCGCGACCAGCACCAACGGCTCGTGGCCCTGCCCGGCCGGGAACGGCTGCTGACCTGCGGACCAGCCGACGACCCGCACCACGCCGCGCGCGCCGCCCAGGCGGCCGCGCGCGGCTTCCGACGGGAGCCCTCTTGCGCCGCATCGACGTCCACCACGCCCATTTCGCGATCGTGCTCGGCACGCTGCTGGCCGGCGGCTGTCACCTCGCGAGCGATCCGACCCCGCTCGCGTACACCTGCGGGAACGCAGCCGAGCCCGCGCAGGGGATCGCCGGGGCGCCCGACGACTGCTCGGACATCGACGCCATCCTGCCGCCCGAGCCGTCGTTGCCGCCCGATCCGGCGGACGCCAGCTGCATCCTGGCCGCGCAGCAGCAGACGACGGACACGAACTGGCTGCCGGACGAGAGCAACCTGGACACCGCGCGGCTGCGCGACGCGCTGGGCCGCTGCAAGGTCGTCAAGCTGGTCACTTCGGGCGCCAACAACGCGTTCGTCTCGGGACCGCTGACCATCACGGGCGTCACGCTGTGGGTCGACAAGGGGGTGACCCTCTACGCCTCGCGCAACCCCGACAACTACCAGATCCCCGGCCACGACGACTGCGGCAAGGTCGGCGTCAACGACTCGGGCGCCTGTCAGAACTTCCTGACGGTGGGCGGGGCCGCGCCGGGCATCGTGGGCGACGGCATCATCGACGGGCAGGGGGGGGAGCCGCTGCTGAACCAGCAGTACTCGTGGTGGCAGCTCTCGGGCGCGCTGCAGTCGATCGACGGCAGCATCGGCAACCCGACCCTGATCAACCTGACCAGCGGCACGACGCAGTTCCTGCTGTACCGGATCACGCTGCACAACTCGCCCAAGTTCCACGTGAAGATCACCTCGAACCCGCCGGGCGGGCCCAGCGCGCCCTGCACGACGCAGGGGGCGGGGTTCATCGTGTGGGGCGTGACCGTCTTGACGCCCTCGCGCTGGCTGAACAGCCAGGGGCTGGAGATGTCGCCGCACTTCGCGCGCAACACCGACGGCATCGACCCGGGCGAGACCGCGCTGGCGACCTGCGGCGTGCTGGTCCACAACACGATCAGCACGGGCGACGACCACATCGCCATCAAGGGCGGTCACGGCGTCAACAACATCATCGTCGCCCACAACCACTTCGGCACCGGCCACGGCATGTCGATCGGCAGCGAGACCTACGGCGGGGTGCACGGGCTGACCGTGTGCGATCTGACCATCGACGCCGACTCGCGCCCGGTCGGCAACAACGCGAGCCCCGGCGACTTCAACGGCATCCGCGTCAAGTCGGACGCCAGCCGCGGCGGCGTCGTCGACGGCATCGTGTTCCGCAACGTCTGCATGCGGGACGTGAACAACGCCATCCTGATCTCGACCGCCTACAACCCGCTGTTCTCGGGGACGCTCTACCCGCGCTTCGGGTCGATGACCTTCCACAACATCCACGGCGTGACCTGCATGAACACCCGTCTCCCCGTCGTCACGCTGAACGGCTTCAGCGCGCTTTACCCGGCCGGGCCGATCACGCTGGACGACGTCGCGATCGACAACCTGAGCCCGGCGGCCGTGGGATCCGAGTACGCGAACATCGTGCTGGGGCCGGGCGACGTGAACTTCGTCCCCTCCGGGCCCGGCGTGACCGTCACCTCGAACGTCGTTGCCGGCAGCAGCGCGCCCATCCACTGCGTGTTCCCGCCGTTGCCCGCGCCGCAACCGCCGCCGGGGTGGTCGCGATGACCCGCCTCGTGAGGCTGGGGCTGGCGATGGCCGCCGCCGCCGCCGTGCTGGCGGCGGGCTGCACCTCGTCGGCGCCCGCCGTCGACGGGACCTGCACGCGCGACCCCGCCGTCGAGGCGACCTGCACGGCCGGCGTCGATGGGGGCGCGCCCGTGGCGCTGGGGCTGGTCGGGTACTCGTGCACGGGCGCGAAGCGTCCGGACGACGACGGCCACTACATCCAGGGCGTTCCGCAGGGCATCGTCTGCGCCGACCAGCCGGTCCCCGGCGCCGACGGGGGCGCTTCGTCGGCGACCCGCGGCTACTGCTGCACGGCCAGCACCACCCCGTGCGTCCACAACCCCGTCGCCGTCTGCGACCCCGGGCTGACGCCCTACGAATGCCAGAACGTGAACCGCCCCGAGTCGTACAACCCGGAGGTCCACTGCGGTCAGGGGATCCGGGGCACCGACACCGTCATCTACTGCTGCTCCGGGGCGACGCTGCCGCCGGCGTGCAGCGAGAACGACGGCCTGGCGGCCTGCTCGGGCGGCCTCATCGGCTGGACCTGCCCCGTGGGCAGCGTCCCCAAGGGCGAGAACCTGGGCGCCAACAAGAGCCGCGCCGACCAGTACTACCTGCTCTGCTCGACCTCGACACCGGCGCCGAACGTCAAGTACGAGAACTACTGCTGCTTCCCGCCGGCGCCGCTGCCCCCGGGCGGCGCGTGCTGGGGCGACGTCACCGTCCCCGATTGCCCCTTCCCGAAATTCGGGTTCGCCTGCTACGGGCCCGAGACGCCGCCGGACGACTACCCGCCGATTCGCTGCAGCGGCCCGGGCGTTCGGGGGACCAGCGCCGCGGGTTACCCCGCGACCCTGTACTGCTGCGATTTCGAGTAAGCCGCCTGCCACTGGCGATGAGCCGCCGATCCGTGTCACGGTGGGGGCGTGTTTGCGGGGTTGGTCGCGATCCTGACGTGGATGGCCCTCGCCACCGCCGCTGGAGCGACAGGACCGGTTCCGGTCCGAATCGATTTCTCCGCGCCCACCGGGTGCGCGGACGGCGACGTGTTCTGGGGAGGCATCTCCAGCCGCACGGAGCGGGCCCGCGCCGCGCGTCCGGGCGAACCGGCGATGCGCATGACGGTCCGCCTGACCCGCGCCGGCGCCAAGGTCCACGGCGAGCTTCGGATCAACAACCCGGGTGGGCACTCCGAAGCCCGCCGCGTCGACGGGGCGACCTGCGCCGAGGTGGTTCAGTCGCTGTCGTTGACGGCAGCGCTGGCGATCGACCCGCTGGCGGCGGCCACGCCGCCGCCGGCCTCCGCCGACACGACGGGGGCGACCGCCAGTGGCAAAGGCGGGGGCGCC
>CAZJMY010000718.1:0-2566 GCA_964546845.1 uncultured Myxococcales bacterium
CTCACCGAGAAGCTGAAAGAGATCAAGTCCAACCCGGACAACGCCACCGAGACCAAGGCGAACTTCAACGCCGACGCCAACATCCCGTACGACATCGTGGTCGCCACGCTGGATGCCATGAGAACAGACGATTCCGGCAAGATCCTGTTCCCGGACGTCGCCTTCGCAGCGGGGATTCTGTAAATGCCGATGTTGAGCAACGAGATCACGCGCCTCCAGGGCAAGAAGGCGATTCGCTCGTATGCGCGGAAGCTGGCGGAGCCCGAGGTCGTCAAGGACCTCAACATCACCCCGTTGATGGACATGATGACCATCATCCTGGTGTTCTTGTTGAAGTCGTTCTCGTCCACGACCTCGACGATCACGTTCGACCAGAACCTGCAGGTGCCGAAGTCCTTCACGGAGCTCAAGCCCAAGCTGGCGGTGACCGTGACCGTGACCAAGAAGGTGCTGCTGGTCGAAGGCGACGGCATCGCGCCCGTCAACAACGGCCGCATCGACCCGGCCGTCAAGCGCGACGGCGAGAACGGCTACTACATCACGCCGCTGGTCGAGATCCTGGAAAAGCACGCCAAGCGTGAAAAGAAGGTCGCCGAGATCACCGGGCAGAAGTTCGACGCCCAGCTCATGATCGTGGCCGACCAGAGCACCCCCTATCGGCTGTTGACGGAGATCATCTACTCCTGCGGCCAAGCTGGATACCAGAACTACCGGCTGCTGGTCCTGAAAGCCAAGGGCGAGTAACCGCGAGCCAACGGTTCGGTTTCGAAAAAGGGGGGCCTTCGGGTCCCCTTTTTTCGTTCGGGCTGCGAGAGGAAATCGCGGGTTTTGCTGAGAGCGGTGCTCTGGACTTCCAGAGCACTTTGGTTTAAACAGCCCGCGCGATGATGAGAACGCGTGTACGCGGGTTGATAGCGCTCTTCGCAGCTCTGGTCGTCTCGGCGCTTGGCGCCAACGCCTTTGCGCAAGGACACGAGGGCGGCGAAGCAACGCTGGTGCTGCCCGACCTCGGGCAGGTGAAGTTCCTCGGGGGCATCCCGGGCAGCACGCTGCTGCTGGCCGGCATCGCCGTCTGCGCGCTGGGCCTGGTGTTCGGCCTGGTGATCTACCGCCAGCTCGACAAGATGCCTGTGCACCGGTCGATGCGCGAGATCTCGGAGCTCATCTACGAGACGTGCAAGACCTACCTGGTCACGCAGGGCAAGTTCATCCTGCTGCTCGAGGTCTTCATCGGCGTCATCATGATCTTCTACTTCGGCGTGCTCCGGCACTTCGAGCCGTTGAAGGTCGCCGTGATCCTGTTGTTCTCGCTGATCGGCATCGGCGGTAGCTACGGCGTCGCGTGGTTCGGCATCCGCATCAACACCTTCGCGAACTCGCGCACTGCCTACGCCAGCTTGAAAGGCAAGCCCTACCCCATCTACGCCATCCCGCTGAAGGCCGGCATGAGCATCGGCATGCTGCTCATCAGCGTCGAGCTGGTGATGATGTTGTGCATCCTCCTTTTTCTTCCTCGCGATTACGCGGGCGCCTGCTTCATCGGGTTCGCCATCGGCGAGTCGCTGGGCGCCTCGGCGCTACGCATCGCGGGCGGTATCTTCACGAAGATCGCCGACATCGGGTCGGACCTCATGAAGATCGTCTTCAACATCAAGGAGGACGACGCGCGCAACCCGGGCGTCATCGCCGACTGCACGGGCGACAACGCCGGCGACTCGGTCGGCCCCAGCGCCGACGGGTTCGAGACCTACGGCGTCACGGGCGTCGCGCTCATCACGTTCATCCTGCTGGCCATCACCAACCCCGAGTCGCAGGTCCAGCTGCTGGTCTGGATCTTCTCGATGCGGATCATGATGATCGTCGCCAGCGGCCTGTCGTACCTGTTCAACGAGGCCATCGTCAAAGGGCGCTCGGCCAACGCGGACAAGCTGAACTTCGAGAAGCCGCTCACCCAGCTGGTGTGGGTCACGTCGCTGGTCTCGGTCGCGATGACCTACATCGTCTCGTACCTGCTGGTCCCGTCGCTGGGCGGCGACGAAACCCTGTGGTGGAAGCTCTCGAGCATCATCACCTGCGGGACGCTGGCCGGCGCCATCATCCCCGAGGTCATCAAGGTCTTCACCTCAACGGAGTCCAAGCACGTCAAAGAGGTCGTGACCGCCTCGCGCGAGGGCGGACCGTCGCTGAACATCCTGGCCGGCCTCACCGCCGGTAACTTCAGCGCCTACTGGATGGGGCTGGTGATCGTGGGCCTCATGGGCATCGCGTTCGGCGTCAGCACGCAGGGTCTGGGCGAGATCATGAAAGCCCCGGCGGTCTTCGCGTTCGGCCTGGTGGCCTTCGGCTTCCTGGGCATGGGGCCGGTCACCATCGCCGTCGACTCGTACGGTCCGGTCACGGACAACGCGCAGTCGGTCTACGAGCTCTCGGTCATCGAGTCGATCCCGGGCGTGAAGGAAGAGATCAAGAAGTCGGAAGGCTGGGACGTGAACTTCGAGCGCGCCAAGCACCTGCTGGAGGAGAACGACGGCGCCGGCAACACCTTCAAGGCGACCGCCAAGCCGGT
>CAZJMY010000719.1:0-1547 GCA_964546845.1 uncultured Myxococcales bacterium
GCCCGCCGGTCGCCGCCACCGCGTCGGCCAGGATCGCGGCGGGCGCGCGGGCACCCGACGGAGACGCGGCGCCCGTCGCCGCGGTCGCGGGTTGCGGCGCCGCCGCGGGCGCGGCGCAGCCAGCTGCCGCCATCGCCACCAGGAACGCGCGCGCGGTCATGACCGTCTTTCCGGGCGAGATCATCGTGGCCGCGATCCTCGGACGGCGACCAAGGCCGCGTCAAGAACGGGATCGCGGCCGGACTTCAGCCCGGCGCGCGTCTCGACCACCCGACGATCTGGTTGCACGCCGCGCCCCTCCAGCAACACCCCTTTGGGCGTCTTGAAGTCGGCGACCACGTACTGGATGACGGCGCCGCCCGGGAGCTCCTGCACCAGCGATGGCAGCACCGCCCCCAGCGTGGTGTCTCCCACGACGACGGCGCGCTTCGCTTCCTGCAGGCCGGCCGCCAACATCTCGGATGTCGACGCCGTCCCCTCGTCGGTGACGATCGCCAGCGGTCCCAGGAACGGCGTCGCCCCCAGCTCGGGCTTGGCGACGAACGTCTGGTCGAAGTCCCGGAACTTCAACGTCCCCAGCGTGACCGGATGGTCGACGAACAGCGACGCCACCGGGATCGCCATCGCGCCCTGGCCGCCGGGGTTGCCGCGCAGGTCGAGGACGATCGCCCGGACGTGGTGCGCCTGGAAGCGGGCGATCGCCTTCTTCACGTCGTTGAGGACCGGGTCCAGGATGAACACGTTGAACGCGACCACGCCGACGTCGCCGATCTCGTAGGCGCGCACCTCCGGATAGAGCGGCGGCAGGTACCCGAGCTGAACGCTGGGGCCGCGCGGCGGATCGCGGGTCAAGACCACCTTCCCGGGTTTGTCCTGATCGTCCAGGTAGCTCAGCGTGACGCGCGTGCCGGGCGGCCCGGCCAGGCGGCGCGCGGCGGCCCGGCGCAGCCCGAACCGTTCTTCGACGGGGCGCAGCGCGCGCGCCGACGGATGTCGGGGCGCCAGCGGCCGGCCGGCGATCGCGGTGACGACGAAGCCGGGGCGCAGCCCCAGGTGCTCGGCGTTCGAGCCGCTCTGGACGCGCGTGATGGTGGGCCGGCCGTCGATGACCCGAACGGTCAGGCCGGGGTCGCCGACCTCGCCGGTGACCGGCACGGGCGCCTGCGGCGGGGCGTCGCCGGGGGCGGCTGTTTCCTCGGCGTCGTTCTCGTCCTCGTCGCCCGGGCCGGTGATCATCATGTGCGACTGCCCGAGCTCGCCGATCATCTGGTTCAGCACCCGGTAAAAGGCGGCGTCCGACGGGGCGCCCAGCGCCAGCGGCTCGTACTTGGCGCGGACGGCGTTCCAGTCCACCCCGCCCAGCGTCTTGTCGAAGTGCTTGTCGCGCACCGTGCGCCAGGCGGCGTCGACGATCGACCGGCGCAAAGCCGTGCGCGCGTCGGCGGCGGTGTCGGGCGTCGCGGGCGGAGGCGCCGCGAACGGGGGCGGCTCGACCGGGTGGCCCGGCGAGACGGCGGCCGCGGGGGGCGTCTCGGCCGGGGGCGGAG
>CAZJMY010000720.1:0-2543 GCA_964546845.1 uncultured Myxococcales bacterium
TGCGGCCGGGGGCGCCGGGATGGGTGCCGCGGCAGGCGGCGGCGCCGGTGGGGGCGGGGCTGCGTCCAGCACCAGGCGCGCTTTCAAGCTGACCGTCTTGTCGTAGCGCAGGCTGGCCCGCGCCGGCTTGAACCCGGGACGGCTCGCCTCCAGCACGTGGTCGATCAGATCGCGATGCACCTCGACCACCAGCGGCGACGGCGCGCCCAGCGGCATGCCGTCGAGGCGCAGGGCGGCGCCCGGCGGGTCGGTGCTGATCGCGAGGCGGGCCGGGGCGCGCCACGTGACCAACACGTCCAGCGGCACCACGTACCGATCGACGGCGAAGGCGGCGCCGCCCAGCAACAGCACGAACAGGAACACGCGTTGCGGCCACCGGCGGCGGGCCTTCAGCGGCTGCACGCGCGCGGTCTCGCGAGGCTGCCGGGCCGGCGGGAACGCCGGAAAGGGATTGGGCTCCGCGGCGAACGGCCTCGCCGGAGAAAGTCGCGGGCTTCCCACGGTCGCGCGCGGCGCGATCGGTGTTTGCCGCGGGCCGGCCGCGCGCGCGCCGAGCGGACCGGTGGGAACGCGGGCCGCCGGTTGCAAAGGCGCGCCGTTCGCCAGGCGGGGATCGAACCCGGGTGACGACCGCCGGTTCGGGTCGACCGGGGCCGGCATGTTCAGCCCGGGCGACGAGCGACGGTTCGGATCGACGGGCGCCTGCCCCGGCACGGCCGGCGGCACGTTCAGCCCGGGTGACGAGCGACGGTTCGGGTCGATCGGGGCCTGAACGTTGAGCCCGGGCGACGAGCGACGGTTCGGGTCGCTCTGCGGCGTCTGCGGCGTGCGCCCGCGCGGCCGCGGCGGGGGCAGCGGTGTCGACGGAGGCGGCGTCGCCACCGCTTGCGCCGGCGTCACGATCGCCGCCGACGCCGTGGCCAGCGTCGGCAAAGGTTCCGTGCGGCGCGCGCGCACCGGAACGGGGACGGGCGCCGGCGTCGGCGGCGCCTCGATCGCCTCGCGCAGGGCCCGCGCTTCAGGCCCGAGGCGGATCACCTTCGAGCGCTCGTTCATCAACGCCCGCGGGCGGCGCGGCGGATCCAGCGCCTGGATCAGCGTGGCGAGATCGCTGGCGCCGACGGCGACGTTCAAGCTCGCCAGCGCCTCGCGGATCGCGGTCCCGAACACACCGGCGTCCGGAAAGCGCTCCTCCGGATCGGCGGCCAGGGCCCGGTCCAGCAGCGCGCCGACGGCAGGCGGCAGATCGGGCCGCAGCGTGCGCACGGAAGGGACGACGCCCGAGGCCACGTGGCTCCAGCCAGCCAGCTCATCGGTGATCTCGCGCAGGCGGCGCCCGGTGAGCAGCTCGAACAGAACCGCGCCCAGGGAGAACACGTCGGTCCGCCGGTCCAGCGGCGCCTGCCTGGCCTGCTCCGGCGACATGTACGACAGATTGCCCTTCAGACTACCCACGACCGAGCGGTCGTGCCGCCGCTTGGCCAGCCCGAAGTCGGACAGCTTCACCTCGCCCGCCAGCGAGACCAGGATGTTCGAGGGCGTGACGTCGCGATGGACCAGGCCGAGCGGCTGGCCGTCAGGCCCGCGCAGCTCGTGGGCGAAGTGAAGCCCCTGCGCGACCTCGGACGCGATGTGCAGCGACAGCGCCTCCGGCAATATTTCGCCGGCCTCCGCCAGCTGCTGCATGACGATCCGCAGATCCACCCCGTCGACGTACTCGAGGACGATGAAGTACTGGCCGTCCTCGGAGATGCCGAGGTCGTGAATTTGAACGATGTTGCGATGCGAGAGCGCCGAATGAATGCGCGCCTCGGTCAGCAACATCTTCACGAACCGCTCGTCCTCCGCCAGGTCGGGGAGGATGCGTTTGATCGCAACTAGCTTCTCGAACCCCTCCGCCGCGACGGCGCGCCCCTTGAACACCTCGGCCATACCGCCCGCGGCGATCAGTTCGATGAGCTCGTACTGGCCGAACTTCATGGGGGCGTCCCAGGCTAAACCGGAATGCCCGCAGGGGTCTATGGCCCCGATTCTCCTCGGCTAGCTCGTCGTATTTGTGGCGCCGCGGCGCACCCGGGCGCTTGCCCGGAACCGAGCCTAGTCTTCGGGCTCGGTCGGCGGCTGGACCAGGCCGGCCCCGGGGCGCGGCAACGGCTCGCGCTCCGCGTCCGGCGGGTTCGCCAGATCCGTGTCGTTTGCGAACTCGTCCACGGCGCTGGTTTCCAGAAACGGCCCGCCGATCTCCTCGACGACGACCGCGTCCAGCTTGGCGTCGTCCGCATCATCGCCCCGCGTCGCGGAATCGATGAAGTTTTCGGCCAGATCCTCGGCCAGATCGTCGGAAATCCGCGCCGGCCCCCCATCCGGATCGGGCATGAACGCGTTCGCGTCGTCATGCCGCCCAACCCGGGCCCCCATCCTCGCCCGTGTGTTTGCCATTTGTGTTCGAAATTAATCACGAAATGGCTGACCACTACGGCCGACTACGCGGGCGGTCCGCCCCTGAGCCGGCAGTTGCGATAGTGTTGAAGCGTTGAAGCTCA
>CAZJMY010000721.1:0-15524 GCA_964546845.1 uncultured Myxococcales bacterium
GGCCGCGGGCGCAGGCGGTGGCGCCGGGGCCGGCGTGGCGGCGCGGCCGCGGACGACCTGCAGCGCGGCGGCGATGGCGGCGGGGATGCGCCGGTAGGTGCCGGTGACCGCCAGCACGACGGCGGCCACGGCCACCAGCACGGCGAAGACCGCGAGACCGCGATGCTGGCGCGGCAGGTCGTCGATCGACCCCGTGGGCTCCCAGTCGTAGTCGCGGCGAGCAGAGCTTTCGGTCGACAGGGACGGGGCTCCGTGACGGCCCACTGCGGGCTCCGCCGGCGCGGGGCGCGGCGGCAAGACGACGGGCGGCAGGGCCGCCGCCGCTTCGGGCGCCGGCGGCAAGACCACCGGGGTCGGCGTCCGGACGGGCGGAGGCTCGTCGGTGACCAGCGCCGGAGCGGTCGCGTCGGTGGTCGTCATCGGGCCCGCGGTCGCCGCCGGCTGCCGCACCAGCGGCAACGGCTGAACGACCGGCGTCGGCGTGGCGAGCGAGCTCTGAAACGAGGCGGGCGCGGGCGGCGGGGCCGCGATCAGGGTGTCGCTGAGCTCCAGCGGCCGCGACGCCCCCGCGTCGGTCGTCTGCCCGTCCGGGACCTTGCCGTCGGGCAACCGCGACAGGGTCTGCTCCGAGGCAGCCTCGAAGGCGCGCGCCATCTCCAGCATGCCCGTCCAGCGCTGGCTCGGGTCCTTGGCCATCGCCTTGTCGAGCACCGCCTGCAGCGCGCGCGTGTCCCATGAGGCCGGCACGTGGCGCGCCAGGGGCGGGGGCGCCTGATGCACCACCTGATACAGCAGCGACGCGATGTCGTTGCCCGTGAACGGGTCGTGTCCCGTCAGCATCCGGTAGGTGATCGCTCCCAGCGCGAACTGATCGGTGCGTCCGTCGATGAGGTGCGTGGCGCCGCGCGCCTGCTCGGGCGACATGTACGGCGGCGTCCCCAGCACGTCGCTGGGCGTCGACAGCAACGTCCCCGCGGCGCGCACCTTCGAGATGCCGAAGTCGAGCACCTTGATCAGCTCGTCGGGCTGCCCGTCGACGGTGACCAGGAAGATGTTCGCCGGTTTGAGGTCCCGGTGGACGATGCCGTGCGCATGCGCCGCGGCCAGCGCGGACGCGACCGCGTCGACCACGCGCACGGCGAACGGCAGCGGCAACGGTCCGGCGTCGTTGAGGCGGGTCTCCAGATCGCGCCCCTCCAGGAACTCCATCACGAAGTAGGGGCGGCCGTCCGGCGTGGTGTTGAAGTCGAAGATCTGCACCACGTTGGGGTGGCGCAGCTCGGACATCACCTCGGCCTCGCGGCAGAAGCGCGCGAACGCCTCGCGGTGGCCGATCAGCTCGGGCAACAGGATCTTGACCGCGTAACGGCCGGGCAGGCGCGCGTGCGTGGCCTCGAAGACCTCGCCCATGCCGCCCCGGCTGATGGGCCGCCCCAACAGGTACGTGTCCGCCAAGAGCACCCCACCGGACCAGCCTCCGCGCTCCGACGACAACTGCCCCACGACGTGAACGTAAGGCGCCACCCCCGATTCCGGAAGAGCCGGCTTTCAAGCCCACATGATGACGGGCTTGACGTCCGTGGGGCCGCGCACCAGAGCCTCGTGCCAGCGCTGGACCGGGACCCGCCGGGACAGCAGTTGCCCCAGCCAGCCGCGATCGGCGCGGGCCAGCGCGTCGACGGCGGCCCGGTAGTGCCGCAGGTTGGCGTTGACGACCCCGAAGACGACGTTGTTTTCCAGCACCAGCTGCTTGTTGAGCTCGGTCAGGTTGACCGCCAGCTTGTGGGTGCCGGACGACACCCCCGTGAGGCAGACGAGCCCGTCGGGCGGCGCGGCGGCCATGAGCTCGAAGACCAGCTCGCCGGCCCCGGTGCACTCCAGCGCCACGTCGCAGGCGGGCAGGTCCTTCACGGAACCCGTGTGGTAGGTGGCGCCGAGGGCGGCGACCAGCCCCGGCTTCGGCCCGTCGGTGATTCGATCGAAGACGTGAACCTCCAGGCCGCGCTGCCGGCCCAGCAGCGCCGCCAGGAGACCGATCGGGCCCGCGCCCGTGATCAGCACCCGCCGCGGCGTCCAGACGGCGCGGGCGCCGATGCGTTCGATCTGCTCCCAGGCCTTGGCCACCACCGTCGTCGGCTCGACGAGCACGCCCAGCTCGCCCAGCGCCGGCGGGACGCCGACGGCGAACGCGGGCTCCAGCAGGTAGCGCTCGGCGGCGTAGCCGTCGCGGCCGCTGATGCCGCGCTCGGTGTAGCGGCCGTTGCGGCACATGTCCCACTCGCCCGCGGCGCAGCTGGGGCAGGGGACCGGGTCCGGCCGCCGCACGACGCCCACCACCAGCTCGCCGGCGGAGAACGCGCTGCCGGCCGGCGCCCGCACGACGCGGCCCAGATTTTCGTGACCCAGGATCAGACGTTCGTGGCCGGGCGGGGGCTGACCGTAGGCTCCGCTCAGGATCTCGAGGTCCGTGCCGCAAACGCCGACGGCGACGGCCTGGACGAGCAACATCTGCGGGTCGTCGGCCGGCTCCGGGAGATCCTCGAGCCGAGCGCTGTCCGGCGTTCCCGGTCGGGTCGTGATGGCGCGCATCCGGGCAATGTAATCCGTTGCCTGGTCCCGGGAGCTTGCGAACCCGTGGCTGGGGTCGCTAAATACCGGCCATGGACCGCCATGGCCGTTCGTCGTCCGTCGGGTTGCGCGTGTTGTTGATCCTGAGCGCCTGCCTCGGGTGCGACCGCCTGGCGTCGCGGCTGTCGAACAACGCGGCGCCGGCCCCGTCCACGGCGACGCCCGCCGAGGCGCCTGCCAGGCCGGAGGCGCCGCCCCCGTCCGGGCCGGCGCTGCAGCCCGGGGCCCAGGTGACGCCCAAGACGCAGGCCCCCAACGAGGCGCGGGTCCTGTCGACGGCGTTCGCGTCGGTCGCGCGCGCGCTGCGTCCCTCGGTCGTGCGCATCGACGTCGAGATCGGCGGCTCGCGGGTCGCCCAGAACGGCGACGACGACGACGAGCAGATGGCGCCCTTCCTGCGCCGCTTCTTCCAGTTCGGCCCCGGCATGCCCGAGCCGTCGCCCGGGCCACAGCGCGGCACCGGCTCCGGCGTGGTCATGGACGGGCGCGGCGACATCGTGACGAACCGGCACGTGGTGTCGGGCGCGACGCGCGTCAAGGTGACGTTCACCGACGGGCGCGAGCTGCCGGCCAAGACGCTGGGCATGGACTCGGAGACCGACGTGGCGGTGATCCGGCTGGAGAATCCGCCGCGCGACCTGGTCGCGGCGCGCCTGGGCGATTCGGACGCGCTGGAGGTGGGCGAATGGGTGCTGGCCGTGGGCAGCCCGCTGGGGTTGGACCAGACCGTGACGGCCGGCATCGTCAGCGGCAAGGGCAAGGTGGGCCGCCACGTGCAGATGTCGGGCGGGCGCGTGCGCCGCTACATCCAGACGGACGCCAAGATCAACCCGGGCAACTCGGGCGGGCCGCTGGTGAACCTGTCGGCGGAGGTGGTCGGCATCAACACGCTGATCAACACCGGTCCCGGCGGCGCGTACGGATTCGCGATCCCCATCAACCAGGTCCGGCGCGTGGCGGAGTCGCTGATCAAAGAGGGGCGCGTGCGCTACGCCTACCTGGGCGTGCTGGTCGGCGACCCGAACGAGGGCGAGGTGGCGGCCAAGGGGCTGCCCGCCGGGACGGGCGCGCTGGTCACGCAGGTGACCCCGGGCGGGCCGGCGGCGCGTGCCGGGCTGCGCGCGGGCGACGTCATCACCGACATCGACGGCAAGAAGATCGAGGGGGCGGGGGACGTCATCGACACGGTGTCGAACCGGCCCATCGGGTCGAAGGTGGCGGTGGGGCTCTGGCGCGAAGGGAAACGCCAGCCGGCCGAGGTCACGCTGGGCGAGCTGCCGTCGGCGGACGCCCGAAACGGCGCGACCCCCGGCAATCTGGGGCTGGCGCTGCAGACGCTGACGCCGCCGCTGGCGGACTCGCTGGGCCTCGAACCCGGGACGCGCGGCGCCGTCGTGGCCGAGGTCGTGCCGGGCGGCGCGGCGGCGGCGGCCGGCGTCGCCGAAGGGGACGTCATCTTGGAGGTGGACCGCCAGCGGGTCACCACCGCCGAGGAGGCGGTGACCGCGCTGTCGACGCAGCGCCGGGGCGGCCACCTGGTCCGCCTGCGCACCGCGAACGGCCTGCGCTACATCACGCTCGGCGGCCAGTGATCGGGGCGGCGGCGGCGGTCGCCTTTCTGGCGGTCGCGCATCCACCGGCCTGGGCGCCGCGGCCGCTCGTCGCCGAAACGTTCGCTTCGCCGGCGGCGGCGGTGGCGGCCGCGCTGGGCGAGGGCGACAGCGGACAGGTGGTCGCGTTCGGCGAGCTGCACCAGACGGCGGGGACCGCCCGGGTGCGGTCGACGCTGGCCCGCTTCACCGCCGAGATCCTGCCCGCGATCGCGCCGCGGGCCGCGCACCTGATCGTCGAGACCTGGGTCTCGCGCGGGACCTGCGGCGCGACCGAGAAGCGCGTGACCGAGGACGTCGCCCGAACCACCGAGAGGCCGGCCCAGACGGAGAATGAGATCGTCCGGCTGCTGCGGCGGGCGAAGGAGCTGGGCGTCGCGCCGCACGTGCTGGACGTCGACTGCCACGAGTACGAGACCGTCGCGGCGGGCGGGCAACTCGACTATGACCGCCTGTTGAAGCTCACCCGGGCGCACCTGCAGCGCGCGATCGAGCAGGGGCTGGCGCTTCCTCGGCCGGCCGGGCGGCCGATGGTGCTGGTGTACGGAGGGGCGCTGCACAACGATCTCGCTCCGGCGCCCGCGCTGGCCGCGTACAGCTTCGGCCCCGCCATCGACGCGCTCACGGGCGGCGCGTACAGCGAGGTCGACCTCTACGTCCCGGAGCTGGTCGACGCGCTGCCGGCGTTGCGCGCAGAGCCGTGGTTCCCCGTCTGGAAGGCGGCCGCCGCGGCGAACGGCAAGGCGGTGATCCTGATTCGCCGGCAGCCCCGGTCCGCCGTGCTGCTGTTTCCGCGCGGCGAGTAGGCGCGGCGACGAGTCAGACGTAGTCGATCTTGGCGATCGTGAGCTCGCGCAGCCCGGCGTGCCAGCGCGCGGTGACCGTGTCCCCCAGCGTCTTGCCGAGCAGCGCGCGCCCGACCGGGGATTTCCACGAGATGTCGCCGGCGGCGCCGTCCGACTCGTCGACGCCCACGATGCGGTAGGTGGCCGTCTGTCCGTCCTCGTCCTCGACGGTCACGGTGGCCCCGAAGAAGACGCGGTCCCGCCGCTGCTGCGAGGTGGGGTCGACGATCTCGACGTTGTCGAGGCGCTTCGACAGGAACCGCAGCCGGCTGTCGATCTGCCGCAGCTGGCGCTTGCGGTAGATGTACTCGGCGTTCTCGGACCGATCCCCCTCGGCGGCGGCGTCGGACAGCGCGTTCACCACCTCGGGCCGCTTCTTGGTGCGCAGGAAGGTCAGCTCGTCCGCGAGCTTCCGGAACCCGGCCGGCGTGATGTAGTTCGTCTCCTCCTTGACCTGCTTGGCGTCGGACGAGCGCGGCTTCGGGGGCTGCTTCACCGGCACGCCGGGAGGTTACCGCGGCGAGGATCAGAAAGGCGAGGGCGTGGTATAGGGAAGGCCTCCGATGTCCAACCGAAAGATCGCCGTCCTGACCAGCGGGGGCGACGCCCCCGGCATGAACGCCGCCATCCGCGCGGTCGTCCGCACCGGGATCGCGAAGGGGTGGGAAGTGTTCGGCGTGCGCAACGGCTACGCCGGTCTGGTCGAAGGGCACATCGAGCTGCTCGGGGCCCGCGACGTCGGGAACATCCTGCAGCGCGGCGGCACCTTCCTGGGAAGCGCGCGGCTGCCGGGCTTCAAGGACGAGCCGGTGCGCGCCCGCGGCCTCGCGAATTTGTCCGAGCGGGGCATCGACGGGCTGGTCGTCATCGGCGGCAACGGGTCGCAGACGGGCGCGCTGGCGCTGTCGCAGTCGGGGCTGCCGGTGGTCGGGGTCGCGTCGACGATCGACAACGACCTGGCCGGCAGCGAGATCACGATCGGCGTCGACACGGCGCTGAACATCGCGCTGGAGGCGATCGACCGCCTTCGGGTCACGGCGTCGTCGCACAAGCGGGCGTTCCTCGTCGAGGTGATGGGGCGCAACTGCGGCTACCTCGCGTTGATGGCCGGTATCGCGGGCGGCGCCGACGCGGTCGTCATCCCGGAGGCGGACGTCGAGCCGGAGGTCATCGCTCAGACGCTGCAGGCGGCCTGGACGCGCGGCAAGCCCCACGCGCTGGTCGTCGTCGCCGAGGGGGCGCGCCACAACGCGGTGAAGCTGGCGCAGCACTTCGATCGCGAGAAGGGGCGCCTGGGGTTCGACCTGCGCCTGACGACGCTGGGGCACGTGCAGCGCGGCGGCGAGCCGGGCGCCTTCGACCGCCTGCTGGCGACGCGCCTGGCGGCCGCCGCGACGGACTGCCTGGCGCGCGGCGAGCACGGGCGCCTCGTGGGCTTGGCCCGCGGCGAGCTCAAGACGACGCCGCTCGCGGAGATCGTGGGCCAGACCAAGCCCATCGACCTCAGCCTGCTCGAGCTGCAAAAGGTCCTGGCTCAATGACCGCCCCCCTCCGGGGGGACACATGACCAAGCGGCCGCTGAGCGACACGGCGGTCGCGCTGCTGGTGGTCGCCGGCGGGCTGCTGCTGTACGTGCCGTTCGCCGGGTCGTACGGCCTGTGGGATCCGTGGGAGACCCACTACGCGGAGGTCGCCCGCCAGATGACCCAGCGGGGCGACTACATCAGCCTGTGGTGGCCGGGGTCTCCGCGCGACGCCGACGTGTTCTGGTCGAAGCCGGTGCTGTCGTTCTGGCTCATGAGCCTGACGATGCGCCTCTTCGGGATCGGCCTGCCGGGCAATCCCGCCGGCGAGATGGCGCTGGGTCACCGGGCCGAGTGGGCGGCGCGGCTGCCGTTCTGCCTGGCGGGCGTGCTGGGCATCTTCGCCGTGTACCTGCTGGCCCAGCGCCTGATCTCGCGGCGGGCGGGGCTGCTGGCGGCGGTGGTCGTCGCGACCGCGCCCATGTACAGCCTGGTCGCGCGCCAGGCGATGACCGACATGGCCTTCGTCGGGCCGATGGCGATGGCGCTGACGCTGGGCGCGCTGGCCCTCTACGAGACGGACGCGGATCGCGAGCTGCCGCGGCGCGGGCGCGGCTGGTGGAGCTGGCCGCACGACCCGGTGTTCTACGCGACGGTGGCGCTGTTCGCGGGGGTGGTGCTGCCGCAGCTGATCGTGAACGCCGTGCAGCTGCGGGTCGAGGTGCCGTGGGGGCAGCGCGTGTTCGTCATGTACGGCGCGGTGCCGATGATCCCCTACGACCTCGGGTTCGCGGCGTTCGTTTTCCTCGCCGCGCGCACCCGGCGGCGCGCGCCCTTCTACCTGTACCTGGCCGCGATCCTGTGCGCGCTGGCGGTGCTGGCCAAAGGGCTGGCCGGGCTGGGCCTGCCGGTGATCGTCTTTGCGCTCTTCCTCGCCTTCGGCGGCGGGTGGCAAAGCGCGCGCCGGGCCCGCCTGGGCTTCGCGCTGGTGGGCGCCGTGATCGCCTTCGCGGTGGTGGCCGTCCCGTGGCACCACGCGATGCTGATTCGCCACGGCGCCCCGTTCTGGAGCGAGCTCTTCGGCGACAACCACTGGCGGCGCATGGTCATCGGCCGCCACGGCGATCGCGGGAGCTTCGACTACTTCCTGCGCGAGCTGGGGTACGGCCTGTGGCCCTGGGTGGCGCTGGCGCCGGCCGCCTTTGCCTGGTCGGCGCTGCGGCAGCCCGCGTCCGGCAGCGAGGCCGAGGCGCGCAAGCAAGGGGCGCTCCGGCTGGGCGCGATCTGGTTCGCCAGCGCCTACGCGGTCGTCTCGGTCTCGATGACGAAGTTCCATCACTACGTCCTGCCGGCGATGCCCGGGCTGGCGGTCGTCATCGGCGCGTTCGCCGACGACCTGCTGGCGCGGCGAGCGGTCCGCGCCGCGGCGGCGACGGCGGTGGTTGGCCTGCCGCTGCTGGTGCTGGTGACCCTGGGGCTGGCCGACGAGCCGCACGCGGCAGAGAAGTTCCTCTGGCTGTTCTCGTACGACTACATCCAGAGCCCGACGGGGCGCGCCTGGCCCGCGGCGCTCAGCTTCACCACGGCGCTGACCGTCTTCGCGGCGCTGTTCGCGGCCGGCACGCTGCTTCTGGCGGTTCCCCGGGCGCGCGTTGCCGCGGTCTGGACTCTGCCGCTGGCCGCGGTGGCGTTCACGTTCTTCGTGCTGGACGTGCTGATGCCGAAGGTGGCGCCGTACTGGTCGCAGAAGGGGCCGATCGCCGCGTACTACCGGCTGCGCAGCTCGCCGGACGAGCGCCTCGTGGCCTACATGCTCTACTGGCGCGGCGAGACCTTCTACACTTCGAACGAGATCTACGACGGGCCGATGGAAGAACGGACGGTGTTCGATCAGGAAGGGGCGGACGACCGGCTGAAGACCTGGCTGGAACGGCATCGCGGTCGGCGCGTGTTCTTCCTCTTCGAGCGCTATCAGCAAGGGCGGATCCGGGATGACCTGCCGCCCGAGGCCCGGCCGACCTTCCGGGTCGTCGACGACTTCAACAACAAGTTTTCGCTGGGACAGGCCGACCTTTAGCCGCCGGACGCCTTACGATGGGAACGGCCGACATGGAGCGGAGCTTGGACGCGGAGGCCGAGGCCCGGCGGGCGCGGTTCGTCGAACGGGGCGGGACGCTGCCGGCCGAACCGGAGGCGCGCGCGCTGCTGGACGCCATCTGCGCCAGCGGCGAGTTCCTGCCCGACCTGCTGATGGCCGACGTCAGCGGGTTTGCCGCGCTGGTGGCCGATCCGTACCTGCGCCGCGAGAAGCCCGCCGAGGTGATCGCGCGCGAGGTCCGGGCGGCCGCCGAGCCGGCCACCGACTTCGCGGATCTGCAGCGCCGTCTGCGCCGGGTGCGCCGGTCCGAGATGCTGCGCCTGGGGGTCCGCGAGCTGGGGTGGGGGACGACCGAGCAGGTGGCGCGCGAGCTGTCGGCCTTCGCCGACGTCTGCCTGGACGTGGCCGTGGCCCACTGCGACGCGGCGCTGACCCGCGAGATCGGCGCGCCGCGGGCAGAGAGCGGGGCGCCCGGGCGGTTCGTCGTGATGGCGATGGGCAAGCTGGGCGGCGAGGAGCTCAACTTCTCGTCGGACATCGACGTCTGCTACTTCTATTCCACGGACGCGGGCGGGGCGGGCGACCAGACGCTGCACGCCTACTACGCCGAGCTCGCGAGCCGCGTGACGGCGGCCATCGAGCAGCCGACCGGCGACGGCATGATCTTCCGCGTCGACCTGCGGCTGCGGCCCGAGGGGCGCAGCGGGCCGATCGTGAACGCGCTGGCGGCGGCCGAGCGGTACTACGAGACGTTCGGCCGGACGTGGGAGCGGCAGGCCTGGTTGCGGGCGCGTCCGTGCGCCGGCGACCGCGCCCTGGGCGACGAGCTGCTGGCGGCGCTGGAGCCGTTCATCTACCCGCGCAACATCGAGCCGCGGATGATCGAGGAGGTGCGCGGCCTGCGCGCGCTGTTCCGCGATCCGGCGGACGGACCCAGCGCGCTCGGCGAGACGGGGTTCGACGTCAAGCTGGGGTCGGGCGGCATCCGCGACGTCGAGATGGTCGTGCAGGCGCTGCAGCTCTTGCACGCCGGCAAGCGCGCCGACCTGCGCGAGCGCAACACGCCGCGCGCGCTGCCGCGCCTGGTGGTGGCGGGCCTGCTGGGCGCGCGCGAGGCCCAGACACTGCTGGACGGCTACCGCTTCTGGCGGCGGCTGGAGCACCGGGTGCAGGTCGCGACCGGCGCGCAGCGGCACCGCCTGCCCGCCGACGACGCGGCCCGGGCGCGGTTCGCGCGGGCGCTGGGGTATCCCGACGGCGCGGCGTTCGACGCCGATGTCGCCGCCACGCGCGCCGCCGTCGAGGCCATCGCCGCCACGCTGGGGGAGGCGCCGCCGGAGGCCCACCTCGAGGCCGCGCGGCTGCTGGATCCGATGCGCGACCGCGCCGAGCGAGAGCGGCGCGTGGCAGCCGCCGGGTTCCGCGACGTCGAGGCGGCCACCGACACGCTGGAGCTGGTGGGCGCGCGCATGCCGGTGCCGTTCCTGGAAGAGGCCATCGCGTCGCCCGATCCGGACCGCGCGCTGGGGCACTTCCGCGACCTGGCGCTGCGCGGCTCGCTGGGGCTGATGGCGCTGCTGCGCGATCACCCGCGGCTGGTGCGCATGCTGGGGACGCTGTTCGGCACCAGCGACCGGCTCTCCGATCTGCTGGTGCGCCACCCCGAGATGTGGGAGCCGTTCCTGGACGGCCTGGGCGCGCGCGTTCGGACGCGCGAAGAGATGGCGCGCGAGGTCGCCGAGCGGCTGGCCGCGACCAGCGAGGCGTACGGAGATGATCGTGACGCTGTGGAGGAGCAGCACCTGCGCGATCTCCGCGTCTTCCAGACCGAGGAGATCCTGCGCATCGGCCTGCACGACGTGGCGGGGAGCCTGGACGCGGGGGAAGTGTGCCGGCAGCTGAGCGACGTCGCGGAGGTCTGCCTGCAGGCGGCCATCGACACCACGCTGCCGGCGCTGATCGGGCGGCTGGGCGTGCCGCGGACCGCGTTGACGGTGCTGGGGCTCGGCAGCCTGGGCGCGCGCGAGATGCGCTACGGCTCGGACCTGGATCTGGTGTTTCTGTACGGCGCCGACGGCGAGAGCGACACGGGCGTCGACCACCGCGAGTGGTTCGCGCGCGCGTCGGTGCGCTTCATCGCCGCCATCGAGGCGATGCTGGAGGAGGGGCGCCTCTACGCGGTCGACACGCGCCTGCGGCCCTCCGGCGAGCAGGGCTTGCTGGTCACGTCCTGGCCGTCGTTCGCCCGGTACCACCGCGAGGAGGCCGCCGCCTGGGAGCGTGTCGCGCTTCTGCGGGCCCGCGCCGTCTGGAGTGGCGAGCAAGGCGAGCAACGCCACCTGCGCGATCGCGAGCTCGAGACGCTGGCGTTCGAGCTGCCGTTCGACGACGCCGCCTTCCGGGGCGAGCTGCGGCGCATCCGGGCGCGCGTCGAGCGCGAGCGGGGCAGGGTTCCCGAGGGTTCGCGCCACCTGCACTTCGACCCGGGCGGCCTCATGGATCTGGAGCTGCTGGCCGCGCTGGGGCAGCTGCGCCACGCCGCCGACCGCCAGCTGCGGACGACGTCGACGATGGCCGTCCTCGAACGGCTGGTCGAGCTCGGCTGGCCGGCCACGCTGGCCGACGACTATGCGGCGCTGCGCCGGGTCGCGCTGCGCATGCGGCTGCTCATCGATCGCCCCCAGGCCGTCGTGTCGCCACGCGATCTGCGCCCCCTGGCCCGCAGCTTCGGCGTGACCCCGGAGGCGCTCGGCGCGGACCTGGACGCCCGCATGGCACGCGTGCGCAGCTTGTTCGCCAAGTCATTCTAAGAAGGGCGAGCGTGTTCGTGGGCGTCGGCGTGTTCGTGTTCGTGTTCGTGTGAGGCACGCGACACGCGGGACGCGGCACGCGAGCCCCCCACGAACACGAACACGCCGACGCTCACGAACACGCCAGCCCTCTGCCTGCCTCTCTCAGTCCGCTTCCGCGTCGGCGTCGCTGGCGATGCCGTGGAGTCTGAGCTTCTCCCACAGATTCTTGCGCGAGATCCCCAGGATCTCCGCCGCCTTCATCTTCTTGCCGTTGGCCTGGGCCAGCGCGCGCAGGAGGTACTCGTGCTCGAACTCTTTCAGCGCGGCGCTCAGCGAGCGCAGTGAGCCGGCGGGCGTGCTGGCGGTGCCGTCCAGCGTGCCCGTGATGCCGCCCGGCAGGTGCTCGACCTCGATCTCGCCGCCGTTGGCCAGCACGACGGCGTGCTCGATCGCGTGGGCGAACTCGCGCACGTTGCCGGGGAAGTGGTACTGCGAGAGCACGGCCCACGCGCGCGGCGAGATGGTCGACGGAGTCTTTCCGGGCTGGGTGAACTTGTTCAAGAAGTACTGGAGCAGCAGCGGCATGTCTCCGCGCCGCTCGCGCAAGGGCGGGATCTCGATGTCGAGCACGTTCAGCCGGTAGTAGAGATCCTCGCGGAACTTCCCTTCCTTGATGCGCTCGCGCAGGTTGCGGTGCGTCGCCGAGATGATGCGGACGTCGACCTTCGTCGACTCGTTCGTCCCCAGCGGCTCGACCGTCCCTTCCTGAAGCACGCGCAGCAGCTTGGCCTGCGCGGGCAGCGGCACCTCGGCGATCTCGTCGAGCAGCAGGGTGCCGCCGTCGGCCGCCTTGAAGCGGCCGTCGCGTCGCTTGACCGCGCCCGTGAAGGCGCCGCGCTCGTGGCCGAAGAGCTCGGCCTCCAGCAGCGTCTCGGGGAAGGCGGCGCAGTTCACGGCGATGAACGGTTTCGCGCGCCGCGTGCTGCGGTCGTGCAGCGTCCGCGCGACCAGCTCCTTACCGGTGCCGCTCTCGCCCGTGATCAGCACGGGCGCATCGCTCTGCGCGATGGTCTCGATGCGCTCGGACAGCCGCAGCATGGCCGGGCTGCGCCCGATGATGCTGCCGGCGCTGCCCGTGGCCGCGCCGTTCGACTTGCGCTGCGACAGCTCGGCCCGCGCCTGTTCCAGCTCGCGCTTCAGCGCCCGCTGGGTCGCGATGCGCTGCATCTGCAGGATGATCTCGTCGACCTCGAACGGCTTGGTCAGGTAGTCGTAGGCGCCTTCCTTGAGCGCCGAGACCGCGTCGTTCACCGCCGCGTGCGCCGTGATGAGGATGACGTCCGTCCCCGGCGACTCTTGCCGGACCCGCCGGAACAGGGTGAGCCCGTCCACTTTCGGCAGGCGGATGTCACAGATCATCACGTCGAACACGTTCGACGAGATCTGGGTCAGCCCTTCCGCGCCGTTCGCGGCCAGGCTGACACGGTGCCCTGCGTCGCGGAGGGCTTCGCCGACCACCGTCCGGAAATCCGGTTCGTCATCGACCAGTAGAATGTCGAGCATCTGCGGGGGGACTCTACGCCGATACGCTGGCGCCGACCCGCTGCCCCGTCAAGGAGGTGAACGTCGGAATCTCGGGGTTCTCAGATCGACCACCGTCTGCCGGGTCCCGGACTCGGACCGGGAGGGGGCCGCCAGGGCCCGGTCCCGCCCCGCGCTCTTCGCCGCGTAGAGGGCGCTGTCGGCCGCCGCGTGCAGGGATTCGAAGCCGGGGGCGCCCACGCAGTCCAGGTCGGCCACGCCGATCGACACGGTCGGCCGGGGGATGGGGGCGCCTCCACTCCGCGATTCCGGAAACCGCTCGGCCCCCAGGCGGCGGATGGTCGCGCACACGCGGTGGGCCAGCGCCAGCGCCTCGGTCGCGGTCGTGTTCACGGCCAGCACGGCGAACTCGTCCCCGCCGGTCCGGGCCGCCAGGTCGGTGATCCGGCAGCTGCGCCGCAGCCCATCGGCCACCAGGATCAGCGCGCGGTCCCCGCCCGCGTGTCCGCGCTGGTCGTTGATCTGTTTGAGGCAGTCGAGGTCGATCAGCAGCAGCGACAGGGGCGTCCCGTAGCGGTCGGCGCGGTGCCGCTCGTCGGCGAAGGCCGAGACCAGCCGGCGGCGGTTCGCCAGGCCGGTCAGCGGATCGGTCACGGAAAGCGCCTCCAGCTGGTCTTCCTTGCGGCCGGTCAGCCAGCCGGCCAGCGTGGTCCCCAGCAGGGTCGCGGCCAGCAGGTACCCGTAGACCAGCGGCTGGCGCGCGAGCTCCTCGCCGACGTGGAAGGACAGGTGGGCCCGGCGCGCCGCGATTCCCCGCAACGTGAGCAGCCCGGCGACCAGGGCCACGGACAGCAGGACCCCGATGGCGGGATAGGTCCAGCGCCTTGGCCAGCCCAGTCGAACCATGGTCGCTAGGAGGCGCCCCTAGACATGGCGATCGCCGGTCGGGTAGCCCTCGGCAGCGGCGGCGGACAGCGCCCGCTCGACGGCGCGCAGCAGCTCGTCGCCGGACACGTCGCCCTTGCGCACGACCCCCGCCACGCCCGGGCCCAGCACGGCGCGCTCGGCCCGCGTCATGTACATCGCCGACAGCACGACGAACGGAAGGTGAGTGAGGCGGCCGTCCGCGCGCGCGGCCCGCAGCACCTCCAGTCCGCTGAGGCCCGGCATGACCAGGTCCAGGACGACGGCGTCGAACGGGTGCTGGCGCATGAGGCGCAGCCCCTCCTCACCCGAGGAGACGGCCAGGACCGCGTACCCGCTGGCCTCGAGGCGCGACGTGACCTGCGCGCGCTCGGCCGCGTCGTCGTCGATCAGCAGCACGCGGCCGCCGGTACGGGCCGGGCTGTCATCGGCGGGCGCCAGAGCGACCGCGGCCCCGTCGGCGGCCAGCGGCACCGACAGCGCCAGCGACAGACCCTCGTCGTCGGCGCTGCGCAGCTCGATGGGCGTTCCGAGCTTGCGCGCCAGGCGGGCCGCCACCGTGAGCGGCAGCGGGGCCTGCAGCTCCGCCGCGCTGGTGGCGGGCGCTTCCAGGTCGACGTGAGCCTCCAGCATGCGGCGCGCGGCCTCGGACAGGCCGTCGCGCGTGTTGCGGATGGCGACCTCGACGGTCCCATCCGCCGGCTCGACGTCCACCTCGACATATCCGTGGTCGGTGGCCGAGACGACGTGCTCGACCATGCGCGACAACACGTGCCGCAGGCGGCGGGCGTCCACGCGGGCGGCGACCGGGCGCCCGGGCGCGGAGACCTGGATGGGGATCCCCTTCTCGCGGGCCAGCGGGTGCGACGCGTCGGCGGCCTGACGCGCCAGCGCGGCGACGTCGGCCAGCTCGGGCTCGACGTCGCTGCGACCCGAGTCGATGGCGACCAGGTCCAGCATGTCGTCGACCAGAGCCAGCACCGTCTGACCGCCGCGCCGGATGACCTCGACGTACTGATGTTGCTTCATCGACAGCGGGCCGGCGTCGCCGTCCAGCAGCAGCTGGCACAGCGTGACGACCGACCCCAGCGGCGCGCGCAGGTCATGGCTCAGCCGCAAAAGCAGCGCGTCGCGATCATCCGGGGGCGCAGCGCCGCCGTTGGTCGAGCGGTCGGCGCCATTCCCGGAGCGCGGGACTGCCGGCTCAATCGACGGGTTGGCCGCGGCGCGGCGTTGAGCCGTCCGCTTGACCAGAGCCAGCGCGATCAGCGCGGACCCGCCCAGCAGGGCCGTGGCGGCGATGATCGCTGCGACCGTCAAGGACACCCTGTTGATGTGGTCACGCCGAACGCGACCGTCAACGTCGTGGAAAGTCAGTGGAAGTCGTGCGAAACGTCAATCGCGGCCGGTCTGCCCCCCAGCGGCTCGAACCCATCCGCCTTGATCGAGACGACGCCGTCCACGTTCTGGACCACGCCCGCGATGATCAGCGCGTTGGCGCCCAGGATGATCTGGCGGTCGCGCTCGAACAGCTGCGGGGTGACGATGGCGTTCGCGAAGCC
>CAZJMY010000722.1:0-2325 GCA_964546845.1 uncultured Myxococcales bacterium
TGTCGAGACGCTCTTGCAAGTCCCGGGGCAGGTGGTCACGACCGGCTGGACCGCGCGACGGCAACCTGAACCCACGAGAGCACGCGGCCCGGATCGAACGGCTTCTCCAGCGCCTCGGCGTCGGGCACCTCGGCGCGGCTCTGCGGCTCCAGCCACTCGGCGTAGCCGGAGATGAAGAGGATCTGGATGTCGGGGTCGCGCGCGCGCAGCTGGCGCGCGACGTCGACCCCCGTCCCGTCGGGCAGCCGAACGTCGAGCACGGCCGTCTGCACGCGGCGGTTCTGGGCCAGCGCCTCGGCGGCGCTGTGGGTGACCACGACCTCGTGCCCCGCGGCCGTCAGCGCCTCGGCCAGGTTGTGCGCCAGGCTCTCCTCGTCGTCGACGACCAGGGCCGTGGCCGGCTGGCGCGCCAGCGACTCGAACGCGTCGATCAAGGTCGACAGCGGCACCGGCTTGGGCAGGAACAGCCACGCGCCGGCAGCCCGGGATTGCCCGATCGTCCCCTCGTCGGTGTAGGCGCTCATCATCAGGACGGGCATGCGCTCGCCGCGGCGGCGCAGATCCTCGATCAGCTGTGCGCCGCTGGCCCCGGGCAGCTTGAAGTCCGTCACGACGGCCGTGATCCCGCCCTGGGCGACACGCGCCAGCGCCTGTTCGGCCGACCCCGCGATGTCGGTCTGGAAGCCGATCCCCTGCAGGATCTCGGCGATGTTTTCCGCCAAGCTCATCTGGTCATCCACGACCAGCACGGATCCGCGCTTCATGGCCCAGATCAGGCTTAGGTCAGGCGAGCCGGCGCGTCAATGCGATACTCGGGGGCGTGCTCTTCGACCCCCGGTTCGTCGAGGCCCGCAGGCCGACCTCGGCGCGCCGCGACGACGGGGTTCTGCCATCGCGCGCAGTTCCTGCCGGCCCCCCGGCACAGCTGCGAACGGAATGCGGGCTCGCCACGGACATCCCGCCCGGTTCAGCGGGAACGGCCGTTGCAGAGGTAGCCAGAGTCTTCAAAAGGAGGCTCGCGATGCTCACCCGCTTTCTCGCCATTCTGATCGCGCCCTGGTTGCCGCTGTTCGCCCTCATCTTTCCGATGTCGACCCCGCATCGCGTTTCGGCGCTGGTGGCGGGCACGCTGGCGACCGTGCTGGCGGCCTTCGCCTTCAGCGATGACCGCGCGCGCTTCGCCGCCGCCGGTGTCGCCGCCTGGGTGGCCCTGACCGCCTTGATCTTCCCGTCGTCGCTGCTGGAGGAGGCGATCGCGCTGTCCTGGGGCGTCCCGATGTTCGCGTGGCTGGCGGGGCCCCTCAGCGCGCCGCCGGTGGTCACCCGCACGGCCGCACCCGCCCGCGCGCCGCAGGCCCGCGATGACGGGCGTGTCCCGATGGCTGCATGAGCACGACCCCGGCGGGCAAACCCGCCGCTGCCGGGCCGGACGCGGATGCCTTCTGGGCGGCGGCGCCCGCCGATCTGTTCGCCCGCCTGCGCAGCACGCCGGGCGGGCTCGACGCCGAGGAGGCCGCCGCCCGCCGCAAGACGATCGGCCCCAACGCGCTGGCGGAAGGCCGGCGCACGGATCTGCCGGCCCTGATCGCCGGCCAGCTGGGGAACCCGATCGTCCTCATCCTGCTGGCGGCGACGGTGCTGGCGGCGCTGCTGGGTGACGCGGCCGACGCCGCGATCGTGCTGGCCATCGTCGTCCTGTCGGCGGCGGTCGGCGTCTGGCAAGAGCACGCCGCCTCTCGCGCGGTGAAGCAGCTGATGGCGCAGGTCGCGACGCGCGCCCGGGTGCTGCGCGCGGGCGCGGCCTGCGAGATTCCGCTGGCGGACGTCGTCCCCGGGGACGTCGCGCTGCTGGACGCCGGGCGCAGCGTTCCCGGCGACGGGCGCGTGCTGGAGGCGCGCGATCTCTTCGTGTCGGAGGCGCCGCTGACCGGCGAGAGCGAGCCGGCCGAGAAGGGCGCGCCGCCCGCTGCGACCGACGCGGCGCTGGCCCGCCGGCCCAGCGCGGTGTTCCTGGGCACGCACGTCGTCAGCGGCGCCGCCCGCGTCCTGATCGTGCGCACGGGCCCGCGCACGGAGCTGGGGCGGGTCGCGGCGCGCGTGGCGGCCCGTCCGCCGGAGACCGATTTCGAGCACGGCCTGCGGCGTTTCGGCTACCTGCTGATGGAGCTGACGCTGCTGCTGGTGCTGGGGATCTTCGCGGTCAACGTCTACTTCGCGCGTCCGGTGCTGGAGTCGCTGATGTTCTCGCTGGCGCTGGCGATCGGGCTGACGCCCCAGCTGCTGCCGGCGATCGTGGCCGTCAACCTGGCCCGCGGCGCGTCGCGC
>CAZJMY010000723.1:0-2014 GCA_964546845.1 uncultured Myxococcales bacterium
GGAGCGGCCGGGCGTGGATCGGGAGGCGCGGGCGGGAGCGCCGGCGCCGGTGGCGCGCCGGGGGTGGGCGGCGCGACGGCCGCGGCGGGCCCCTGCGACATCTACGCGGCGGCGAGCACCCCCTGCGTCGGCGCCCACAGCACCGTCCGCGCGCTCTACCAAGCGTACAACGGGAACCTCTATCAGGTGCGGCGCGCGTCGGACAAGACGACCAAGGACATCCCGGTGCTGGCGCCCGGGGGCGTGGCGGCCTCGGCGCAGCAGGACGCCTTCTGCATGGGCACGACCTGCACGATCTCGATCATCTACGACCAGTCGCCGCAGGGGAATCACCTGCCCGTGTCGCCGCCGGTGCACTGGCTGCCGAACGGCGGCAAGGAAGCCGACGCCGGCGCCGCCAAGATCATGCTCGGGGGACACGCCGTGTACGGCGTGCTGTTCCCGGCCGACTCGACGTTCACGTACCGCAACAACAAGACCAAGGGGGTCGCGACGGGTGACCAGCCGGAGTCGATGTACATGGTCGCCGACGGCAAGCGCTACAACAGCCGCTGCTGCTTCGACTACGGGAACGTCGAGACGACCGGCAACGACGACGGCAACGCAACGATGGAGACCCTGAACTGGAGCAACATCACCGAGTGGTCGCAGGGCGCCGGCAGCGGCCCGTGGGTGATGGGCGACCTCGAGAACGGCGTCTTCGCGGGCGGCGGCGCGAAGAGCGTCCCCACCAACACGCCGCTGGTCGCCAAGTACGTCACGCTGGTCCTCAAGGGGCCGTCGGGCAATCACTGGAGCCTCAAGGACGGGGACGCGCAGTCGGGGGCGCTGGCCGTCAAGTACGACGGCGCGCGCCCGGCCGGCTACAGCCCGATGAAGAAAGAGGGCGCTCTCGAGCTGGGGGTGGGCGGCGACGGAAGCAGCGGCGGAACCGGCATCTTCTTCGAGGGGGCGGTCACCGCCGGCAATCCGCCCGACGCCGCCGACGACGCCGTGCAGGCCAACATCGTGGCCGCGGGCTACGGCCGGTAGGCGGTCACAGCACGCCCAGGGAACGAAGGGCCGCGGCCAGCGCCGTGGCCGCCTTCTGGCTGCCCTGGTCGTTGGGGTGGACGCCGTCGGTGAAGTCGCCGTTGCCCAGCCACCCGCTGGTGTCGACATAGAAGATGCGACCGTCCCCGGCGGCGCGGCGCGCGTTCACCTCGGCCTGGATCTCGGCCGCGTGGGCGCCGTTGTAGGGGCGCATCGCGACGAGCTTGGCGGCGGGGTATCCAGTCCGGACGGTTCCGATGAACGTCCCGTAAGCCGGCCGGAAGTCGGTCGCCGAGGAGGCGCCGTCGTTCGTCCCCTGGTTGATCACCACGACGTCCGCCTGCCATCCGTCGCGCGGCACGCCCTGATAGATGAAGTTGAAGGTTTGATTCGCCGGGGGGACGCCGCTGCTGCCGCCCTTCAACAACCCCTGACCGCCGAAGCCGACCTGCCGCCACTCGGCGCCCAGGCTCTGCGCGGTAAGGCTGGCCCACGAGCGCCGGGCGTCCGCGCGCCAGGGGATCGTCGTCTGACCGTTGTAGGACGACCAGATGTAGAGGCCTTCGGTGATGCTGTCACCCAGGAACTCGAGCTTCGGCCGCACGGGGCGCGGCGAAGGCTGCAGCGCGCCGCCGGTCACGTCGAGCCCCACGAACGTGACGCTGGAAACCAGCGGCGGGGTCCAGCGGGCCTGGTACTCGTTGAAGCCGCGGACCATCAGCATGACCTCGTGGCTGGCGGCGGGTAAGCCGGCGGCCAGGGGTAGGGCGGCGGCCAGCTCGCCTTCCTGCCAGACGCCGCCGTCGATCCGCCACGCCAGGGTCGGATTCGGCGCCTGGTTCTGTGAGACGTCGAACCGGGCCATGACGCCGGTGCCCGAGAAGGTCGCCACGACGTGGCTGCCGGTGTTGACCGTGATCGCGCGATCGCCGAGCCGGTTCCAGCGGCCGTAGTAGTGGACCAGCTCGGTGGTCGCGCCGCC
>CAZJMY010000724.1:0-3295 GCA_964546845.1 uncultured Myxococcales bacterium
GGGCGGCGGACCCGAAGGAACGACGGCATGCAGCCTCACGCCTTGTCCCGCGTGAGCGGCGACCGGGAGAGCGAGGGCGGCAAGCGCCGAGAGCAGACCCAGGCAACTGCGACGCACGAGACTTTCAGGGTAGGGGGGAGAGTTCCTGGCGTCAACGCGACACCGACTTTTTCCCGAGAAAAACCGGGATCGGCAGAGCTTTCCACCGTGCGGCAGGGTGGTTTCCGGGCGCACATCAGGGGCCCTTGGCGCCGCTTGACACCCACCGCGAACCATCAGCATCATCGCGCCATGAAGTCGCTTTGGATGCTCGGCGTTCTCGCCGTCGGAATGGCCCTGAGCGCCGGCTGCGGCCCTCAGCAGGACTACTGTCCCAACACCGGCAAGAACGGCGTTTGCCCGATCGTCGGCGACGAGAGGCGGCCCCC
Source organism: uncultured Myxococcales bacterium (assembly GCA_964546845.1). Classification (GTDB taxonomy): domain Bacteria; phylum Myxococcota_A; class Polyangia; order Fen-1088; family Fen-1088; genus JADGRB01. The sequence goes on from CAZJMY010000724.1 coordinate 429, forward strand.
GGGCATGGACGCGGGTGACATGTCGCTCTGCCCCACGGGGCAGCACCTGGTCGCGAATCCGGACGGAAACTTCTCCGGCATCTGCGTGCCGGAGTGACCCCCCGGAGCGCTCAGCCCCGCGCGTGATGAAGCGGCGATGAAGCGGTTCAAGGCCGTCGTCATCGGCGGCACCGGCTACGGCGGCGCCGAGATGATCCGCCGCCTGCTGATCCACCCGGACGTCGAGCTCGTTCGCGTGGTCGCCGTCGACCATGTGGGTGAGGCGCTGGGCGCCGTGCACCCGCCGCTGACCGGGCGCACCGAGCTGCGCTTCGAGAACATCCCCCCCGCGGAGGCGGCGCGCGGCGCCGACGTCGCGCTGCTGGGGCTGCCTCACAAGGTCAGCGCGCAGCACGCGCCCGACATCTTGAAGACGGGGGCGCGCGTCGTGGACATGTCGGGCGACTTCCGGCTGCGCGACGCCGCCGCGTACGCGCAGTACTACGGCGCCAAGCACCCCCACCCGGAGGCGCTGGGGACGTTCGTCTACGGCCTGCCGGAGCTGAATCGGGCGGCCATCCAGAAGTCGCGCGCGGTGACGTCGCCCGGCTGCTTCGCGACGACGATTGCGCTGGGGCTGTTGCCGCTGGCGCGCGCGGGGAAGCTGGCCGGCCTCGTGCAGGTGGTCGGGATGACCGGCTCGTCGGGCAGCGGCGTGGCGCCGTCGGCCGGCACGCATCACCCGGTGCGCGCGGTGAACTTGAAGCCGTACAAGGTGCTCGAGCACCAGCACACGCCCGAGATCCTGGAGACGCTGGCGTCGGCGGGCGCGCCCGACGTGCAGCTTCGGTTCGTGCCCGTCTCCGCGCCGCTGTCGCGCGGGATCCTGGCCACCAGCTTCGTCGAGCTGCCCGCGGAGATCGACGGCGACGCGCTGGCCGAGCTGTTCCAGCAGGCCTACGCCGGCGAGCCGTTCGTGCGCTTCGTGCGCGATCGACTGCCGGAAGTGGCCGCCGTCTCCGGCAGCAACTTCGCCGAGGTCGGCTTCACGCTGGCGCCGCCGGTGGGTCGGACGCGGACGGCCGCCATCGTCAGCGCCACCGACAACCTGATCAAGGGCGGCGCCGGGCAAGCGATCCAGAACATGAACTTGATGCTGGGGGTGCCCGAGACGGCGTCGCTCGAGGACCCTGGTCCGTGGCCGTAGTCGACGCGGTCGTCAAATGCGGCGGTGACGTGCTGGCGGGCGTGCCGCTGGCGGCGGTCGCGGCGGACCTGGCCCGGGCGCGCGCGGCGGGGCGGCGGTTGATCGTCGTGCACGGCGGCGGGCCGCAGACGAACGCCCTCTCGCGCAAGCTGGGCATCGAGCCGCGCCTGGTCGGCGGCCGCCGGATCACCGACCAGGCGGCGCTGGACGTCGTGAAGATGGTCGTCGCCGGGCGCCTGAACGTCGACCTCGTCGCGGCGCTGCGCGGGGCCGGCGTGCCCGCCGTGGGCCTGGCCGGCTCCAGCGGCGTCGTGCGCGCGCACCGGCGGCCGCCGCGGGCGGTGTCGGGCTCCGACGGCGCGCTGGTCGACTTCGGGCTGGTGGGTGACGTCGAAGGGTTCGACCGCGCGTTGCTGGACGCCCTGGACGCGGCCGGTGCCGTGCCGGTCGTCGCCTGCCTGGGAGGCAGCGCCACCGGCGAGGTCCTGAACATCAACGCCGACGTCGTCGCCAGCCAGCTGGCGTCGGCCGTCCAGGCGCGCGCTCTCGTCGCCTGCACGGCGGTGGGCGGCGTGCGGCGCGACAAGGACGATCCCTCCAGCCGCCTGGTCCGCCTGACCGTCGCCGAGGCCCGCGCGGCCATCGCCGATGGGACCGTGCAGGGCGGGATGATCCCGAAGCTGGAAGAGGCGTTCGCGCCGCTCGCCGCCGGCGTGGCCGCCGTCCACATCGTCGCCCCGGGCGAGATCGCCGCTTCGCTCGGCAGCCCCGGCACCGCCGGCACGCTTCTGGTCCCCTGACGCTACCGGTACGGCAGGACCACGATCTCGGTCGCGGGGCGGGCCTTCACCGGCGTGAGCGCCACGGTCGGGGAGGTGGGGTGGCGGACGTTCGCTTTGCGCTCGAGGAAGGGGTCCACGGGATCCAGATCCTTCGTGCCCCCGACGTCGGTCCGGTAGTGCATGGGGATGACCATCAGGCGGGGATGCAGCTGATCGACGACCCGGGTCGCGTGATACGCGTCCAGGGTCGTGCTGCCGCCGACCGGCACCAGCAGGACGTCGACTGAACCGATCGCCTCCAGCTCGTCGTCGTCCAGCAAGTGGCCGAGGTCGCCGAGGTGCGCGATGCGCAGCCCGCCCACCTCGAAGATGAAGACGGTGTCGAGGCCCCGCAGGGCGCCGCGTTTGTCGTCGTGGTACACGCCCACCGTTCGAACGGCGACGTCGCGGAACCTGTCGTCGACCCGCACCCACCCCTTCTTGTCGGCGGTCACGCCGTGGATGACCTTGGGCGAGTTGATCACCATGCGGGCGTTGTCGTGGTCCGGGTGTTCGTGGCTGAGGGTGATCAGGTCGGCGCGCAGCCCCTGCGGGATCGGGTAGCCGAGCGTCTTCTGGAAGGGGTCCATCAAGATCCGCGTCCCGGCCGCGGTCTCGAGCAGGAAGCAGGACTGGCCGAACCAGGTCAGCTTGCCGACGGGGTTGCCGGCCGCGGCCCAGGCGCGGGGGCCCCCGGCCGGGAGGGTCGACAGAGTGGTCGCCAGCAGCGCCGTCGCGAGCAGAAGGACTCGCCGCATCGGCCTCACTATAACGCGCTATCGTTGGATCGATGTCCGAAGGCGACGACTCAGCGGGCGACCTGCCGCGCCCGAGCAGCTTGCGCGACGGCGAGGTGACGC
>CAZJMY010000725.1:0-9821 GCA_964546845.1 uncultured Myxococcales bacterium
CGAACTGCCCTCGCCGCGGGCTCACACGCGGAGCGCCTGAGCGTACTCGTGGAGAGTCGGCTCGCGTCGGAGCCGCTTGACCACGCGGCGGGTCACGCGCTTGAGACGGCCCTTGGTCTTCGCTATCGACCAACCCCGATGGCCGGCGATCTGCGCCACGTCCATCTTTTCGATGTGGCGCCCGGTGAACAGCGCTCTCTCTTCCGAGCTCACGGTGCCCAGAATGTCGCGAAGGCGGCCGATGGCTTGACGGGCTTCGATATCGACCGCGGCGGCCCCTTGGGGCCGGGTGCTTTCGAGCCGCGCGACGACGCCGAGCGTGCGGCGCCGGACCTGGGTGCGCCGAATCTCGTTTTGCGCGACGCCGAGGCAAATTCCGATCAGGAAGTTCCGAAGCGCGCGGGTGTTCCGGAGCTGCCTGATTCGGGCAAAGAACCGCAGAAACACTTCCTGGCAAAGATCCGGCTCGTCCGGGCTGCCTCCGAAGCGCTGCCTCAATATTCCGCGCACAACGGGTGACAGCCGTACCCAGGCCCGGCGCGGCGCGTCCGGAGCCCCGGCCAGCAGGGCTGCGGCGAGCGACGCGTCTTGTGCGGTGCGGTCGGCTGCATTTGAGTGCCTCCCACCTTCTGATCGACGGCGGGTCGTTGGGTTCTCTCGGGGGGTTGCCAGCATGACCAGCCTCGAGCAGCAATGAACGGACCAGCCGTCGATCCCGCGAAACCGGCGCGGCGGTTGGCGTCCATCGACCGCGGACGTCCGTGACCAGTCCGCGGACAGTGTCCGGGCGCGCGGCGCACCAGGTCGGTTGCGCGCTTCTGTCCGGAACGCCGCCGGCATGTCGTTTGCGTAGGCCGCGGAAGCGACGGACCGGCGTGCTGGCGAGGGGGCCGGCTCGATCGACTGTCCGGCAACAAGGAGACAAAGATGAAAAATCAGTGGCGTGTTTGCATTGCGATCGCCGGGGCGGCTCTCGTTGGAATCGGCTGCGCTGAAGATGGAGGAACGGGACCAGACGTGACGGTTGCCGACGGCGTCCCGTTGCTGAAGTCGGCGGAATGCGACGCAACGTCGACGAAGCTCTTTGCGCCGCGTCCCGAACCGGCGGCGGTCAGTCAAATAGCCGACCTCGCGCGAAGGCACCACTTTGCCGATGCGCTCAAGTTGACGGCACTGGTGTCGACGCCTCAAGCCGTGTGGTTCACGAACGGCACGCCACGAGAGGTCGAGAGGGCGGTTCGCCAGACAATGGAGCGGGCGGCGCGGGAGGATCGGATACCGGTGCTGGTTGCCTACAACATTCCGTTCCGTGATTGCGCCGGTTACTCGGGCGGCGGCGCGGTGGACACGGCATCCTACGCAGCCTGGATCGCCGGATTCGCGCGGGGGATCGGCAAGGGCAAGGCGCTGGTGATCCTGGAGCCGGACAGCCTGGGTATCATCCCCTACAACACGACGATCTTCGGCGCCGCCGACTGGTGCAAGCCGACGGTCACCGACGCGACGGGCGCCACCGTCCCCGCGCCGGGCGCCAGCTCCGACGAGCGCTACGCCCAGTTGCAGGGCGCGATTGCGGCGCTGGCCGGAAGCGCGCCGAACGCCTCGGTCTATCTCGACGGGACGCACAGCGCCTGGCTGGGGGTCGGCGAGGCGGCGTTCCGGATTCACAAGGCCGGCTTCGATCCGACCAGCGGAGCGCCGCTGGTGAAGGGCTTCTTCACGAACGTGTCGAACTTCCAGCCGACCGACCAGTTGGTCCAGTTCGGGACCTGGGTCTCCCAGTGTCTGGCGGCAGCGACGGTCGGCGCGTCGTGGGCCGTCGGTCACTTCGACTACTGCCCCAGCCAGTACGACCCGGCCACGAACTACACGACCGTCAACTACACGCCGGCGTTCGAGGCGACGGTGACTGCCAGCCTGGCGAACATGCTGAACGGCGCGGTGGCGACCTTGCCATTCGTGATCGACACCAGTCGCAACGGGAGGGGCGCGCTCGACGCGACCCAGTTCGCGGCGGCCCCCTACGACCAGCCTGCCGGCGTCATCTCGACGCTGCAGGCGGGCAACTGGTGCAACCCGCCCGGCGCTGGCGCCGGCCTGCGCCCGACCACCAGCACCGGCGTCTCGCTGGTCGACGGCTATCTGTGGATCAAGACCCCGGGCGAGTCGGACGGCGCCTGCGCCGTCAACGGCGGCGCGCGCGCCTGGGACTTCACGGTGTACAACCCGTGGAGCGTCACGGGCGACGCGCAGAAAGGCTTCGATCCGCTCTGGGGGATGGCGGATCCGGCGGCGGGCGTCTGGTTCCCGGCGCAGGCGCTCCAGCTCGCGCAGCTCGCGGTTCCGCCGCTCTTCTGAAGGGGACTGGAAGCGGGCCGTCGTGCCTTTGGGGGTGACGGCCCGCGGCGCGGTCTCATGCCGCGTCCCCGGCATCGGAGGGAGCTGGGGACCCGCGAAAGCGCGGCGTTTCGACGCTAGAGACGCGAGAAAATCCGTGGTAAGCCAGAAAACGGAATGAGCGTGGAGGTGGGGACGACGACGGTGACTCATTCAGCCGGCGTGGCTCCGGGAGGCGAGGCCGCGGGTCTGGCCATCGCCTGGCGATTTCCGCGCGCCAACCTGCCGCCGGTTGTCCTCGAGTGGGACGGCAATGGCGAGCGCGTCCTCGGAAGAGACGGCGATTGCGCCGTTCAACTCGACGGACACGATGTCTCCCGCCGTCATGCCGCCCTACACAGATCCGGACCCGGCTCGCCGGCGACGATCGTCGACCTGCAGAGCCGAAACGGCGTTCGGATCAACGGCCACCCGATTTCGCTGGCCCCGCTCTCAGCTCAGGACGTCGTCCGGATTGGCGGCTGGGTCGGCGTGGTGACCGCCGCGCCGGCCGAAGTCGCAGAGATCGTCCCCGGCTTCTGGGGCGGCGCGACGCTGGGCGCGGCGCTCGCCCCGGTGAGGCGCGTCGCGGCCAGCGATCTGCCGATCGTGCTCGAAGGTGAAACCGGAACTGGCAAGGAGATGGTCGCCGGCGCGCTCCACGCCTGGAGCGGGCGTCGGGGCCCGCTGGTGGCCGTCAACTGCGCGGCTCTTCCTGAGACGCTGGCGGAGGGCGAGCTGTTTGGTTACCGCAAGGGAGCCTTCACCGGCGCGGACCGGGCGAATCCCGGGTTCTTCCGCAGCGCGGACGGCGGGACGCTGCTGCTCGACGAGATCTCGGACCTGCCCCTGCCGCTGCAGGCAAAGCTGCTGCGCGCGCTCGAGCAACGGGAGGTGCAGCCGCTCGGCGAGCCGCGACCGATACCGGTCGACGTGCGCGTGGTGGTCGCCGGGCAGCAATCGCTCATGGAATCCGCGCGGACGGGACGCTTCCGTCCCGACCTGCTCGCCCGGCTCGACGGCCTGACGGTGAAGTTGCCGCCGCTGCGCGCACGGCGCGAGGACGTCATCCCGCTCTTTTCGCGCTTCCTCGAGACCTTTGGCCAGGGACGCGCGCCGGCTTTCGAGAGTGATCTCGCCGAGCGGCTGTGCGTTCATGACTGGCCCTTCAATGTCCGAGAGCTGGTGCTGCTGGCGCGGCGGCTGCTCGCGCTTCACCAGACGGATACGACGCTTCGCGCGCATCATCTCCCGGAGCGAATCGGCCAGCAGGGCTCGGCCGCCGAGCCGCGGCCGGCGCCGGTCTCGGCGCCGCGGGCGCCAGCGCCGGTCCCGGCGCCGCGCCCGCCCGCCGACGCGACGGCGTCAGAGCCCGTCCAGCTCCCCGCCTTGGTCGTGGCGCTGCGCGCCTCGGCGGGCAACGTTGCGCGCGCAGCCGCCATGCTCGGGATCAGCCGCCAGCGTGCCTACCGGCTGATGGAGGGGCAGGCGATCGACCTCGAAGCGATGCGGGTCGGCCACGAAGAGTCGCCGCGATGAACGCGGTTCCGGACGCTCGCCGCGTGGGCGAGATCGTCGCGGGCAAGTACCGGATCGTTCGGCTGCTCGCCAGGGGAGGGATGGGCGTCGTCTACGAGGCGCAGCACACGGTCGTGCGCCGTCGCTTCGCCATCAAGTTCCTGCGGCGCGATCTGGCCGAGCGGCGGGAGATCCTGACCCGTTTTCAGCGCGAAGCCGAGGCGGCCGGGGCCCTGGAGCACGAGAACGTGGCGGCCGCCGTCGACTTCGGGATCGCCGAGGACCGAACGCCCTACATCCTGATGGAGTATCTGGTCGGCGAGAGCTTGGCCGCGCTGCTCGAGCGCGAGGGGCGGCTGCCGGTCTCCCGCGCGACAGACCTGCTCGCCCAGGCGTGCACCGGCGTCGCGGCGGCGCACGCGGCGGGGATCATCCACCGCGACCTCAAGCCGCACAACCTGTTCGTCTGCCGGCGGCACGACGGGACCGATCTGCTCAAGGTGCTGGACTTCGGCGTGGCGAAGCTGCAGGTGGCGGAGGATGAGAGCGCGGCGACGCGAACCGGGATGGTGCTGGGAACGGCCGCGTACATGTCGCCCGAACAGGCGCGTGGCGAGAAGATCGTCGACGGCAGGACCGACGTTTATGCGCTGGGGGCGATCCTCTACGAGACCCTGTCCCTCAAGCGCCCCCACCCGGGCGACTCCCAGAACGCCATCTTGCACCACATCTCCACACAGCCGGCCGTGCCCCTCGAATCCGTCCAGGCGGATCTGCCGCCCGCGCTCGTCGAACTGGTCGGCCGCGCGCTGGTCTCCGATCCTGCCGGGCGTCCCGCCACCGTCGAGGCGCTGGCAGAGGGGTTGGCACCGTTCGCGCGACGCGATGTCTTTGCCGCGCGTGAGGAGTCGGGGCCGGCGCGAGGAGAAGTCACGTCGACGGTGCTGGCGCCCGGCGCGGGCGCGAAGCTCCCATGGGAGGCGCCGAGCCGCGCCCCCTCGACGGCCAACGACCGCGGACCCGCGCCATCTCCGCGGGCCCGTCGCGGAGCCTGGCTCGCGGGCGGGGCAGGTGGGGTGCTGGCGGCCGGCGTGATCGTCGCCGTCGCCGTTCACCGCCCTTCTCGGAGCATGCCGGTGGATTCCGCCAGCGCGGCAGCTGCCGCCGCGCCAGTTCCGGCCGCGCCGCCGCCGGTCGCGCCGCCCCCGGTCGCGGTCCCGCCGACCGAGAGGACCGTCGCCGACTCGCCGCGGGGGCCGGAGCCCGGGGTGCCAGGTCCCGACCCGGTCCCCCCGCCGAAGCCGGTCGGACGTCCGGGCGGACACGCGGCGAAGATCGGTGGACGTCCGACCGATCGTCCGGCCCGGCCGCCGCCGGCGGCTCCCGTGTCGAATCCCGCGACGCCGCCTGCCCCCGTTCAGGTCGATTCGGCGCCGCGCGGACCATCGGGACCGACATTCGACCCCGCCAACCCTTACCGGTGATGGCACCGAATTTGCGCTGGGAGGGGGTGAGATGACTCGATCGCTCCTTTGCTCGCTGCTGCTGGTCCCGCTGCTGGCCGCGCCGAGCCGCGCTGACGACGATCCGCGCGAGGCGGCGGCTGCTCACTACGCGCGCGGTATGGAGCTGGTCAATCAGGGCCTCTATCAGGCGGCGCTGGAACAGTTCAACGACGCCTACACGGCGAGCCCTCATTTCGCGGTGCTCTACAACATCGGTGAGGCCCAGATGGCACTCGGCCGGCCGCTGGAGGCGATCGAGGCGCTGACCAAATATCTGCGTGACGGCGCCGATCAGGTCCCCCTCAGCCGGCGCGAGCAGGTGCAGGCCCAGATCGGGTTGCTCGAGTCGCGGCTTGCCGAGCTGACCGTCAGCGCCAACCGGCAGGGCGCCGAGATCCGCGTCGACGGCCGCGACGTCGGACGGACGCCGCTGTTTCAGCCGATCCGGCTGGCGGCCGGCGCGCACACGGTCACGGCGGCGCTCGCCAGCGGCGAGCAGATCACGCGCGACGTTCCGCTCAAGGAGTCGGAGCGTCGCACGCTGGAGCTGACGTTCAGCAGCCCCCTGCGCGCCCCTCCGGGTGGCGTCCAGGACGAGGCCACGCCGCCGGAGGGCGCTCTGCAGCTGTCGGCTGCCTCGGCTCCGCCCGTCCAGCCCTGGTACTACCGCGGCCAGACCATGCGGCGGATGGCCTACGTCTGCGCCGGTCTGGGCGTCGTGTCCGGGGGGCTGGCGCTGGGCATCTACCTCTCGAAGCGGGGGCAGTACAGCGAGTGGCAGGCCGGCGACGCCGCGCTCTCGAACGACACCATGGGTTCGGTGGCGTACATGCGGCAGGCCGAGGCGAACAACGGGCTGGCCAGCTCCCTGTCCAGCGCCAACGCGCAAATCATCGGTCTTTCGATCGCCGGCGGGGCGCTGGTCGCCGCCGGTGTCTCGCTGTTCTTCCTGGACCGCGCGCACCGTCGTGAGGCGAGCCAGGTCTCGCTGGGGCTGGGCGAACGATCGGCGAACGTCGGGTGGACCTGGAGCTGGTGAGGCGCTCGACGCGCGAGCCACGCGATCGATGACCCACGTCGTGCATACCGCGGTGCTTCTGGCGACGGCGCTCGGCACGATGGGCTGTTTCGACGTTCACACCGCCGGGGGCCCCTGGGTCGTCGACGACTTCGAGGACGGCGACCTGAGCCCCGCCGACCGCAACTTCGGCCCCTGGGCTTGTTTTTCGTTCAGCCAGAGCACGGCCGACAACTGCGGCATCGGAATCGATCCGGGGGACGACAGCTCCTTCTCGCTGTTCCTCGACTTCACGCTCGACGGGGCATTCGTCACGGTGTCGCAGCAGGGCGGTGCGCTTTTTCAGACTACGACGAGCGCCGCGCCAGAGAACCTCGCCCGTTTCCACCAGATGGTGCTCAGCGCCAAGCTCACGTCGACGGTGGCGCTTCCCAGCAACGCCGGGGTGTTCGTGCAGCTCGGCTGCAGCTCGGCCCAAGCGGCGGACGGAACCCGGCCGGGCAATCTCTACGTTCAGCAGCCGTTGGCCTTCACGAGCGCTTGGCAGACGTTCACGCTCGCGATGAGGGATTTCACCACCTTGGGAGCCTACCCCACGCACGTGCTCGGGGGCCCGGCGGCGTGCCTCGAACGGATCGACTCCATCGGTGTGGCCGTCAGTCCGCAGGTCCCCGACGGCCAATCCGCGACGGAAAGACTCGATGTCGACGATATCTATTTCCAGTAGGCGGGCGGCCCTCGCTCTCGGGGTTCTGCCGGCCGTGCTGGCCACGGCAGGCTGCTTCGACGTGCACGACGTCGACCCGGGCGGCCTGCTCATCGACAATTTCGACCAGGGCGCGTTTCCCGCCGATTCGACCTTCCAGAATTGGATGTGCTTCTCGTTCAACCCGACGACCAATCAGAACTACAGTTGCAAGCTGGACAGCGACACGCTCGACGGCAGCGCGCATTCGCTGCGCCTCGACTTCCAGGTCAGCGATCGGCCGGATGGGATCAGGCAATACGGCGGCGTTGCCCTGACCACCTACGCGACGCAGGGTCTGTACAAGGACGTCACGGGGTTCAGCGGACTGGAGTTCGACGTCGAGCTGGCGTCGGGCAGCCCCCAGCTGCCGAGCGACACGCTGCTCCAAGCGCAGTTCGGCTGCAGCACCGTCCAGCTCACCGACGGGTCCCAGCCCGGAGACTATTACCTCCTCCAGAGCACGGACTATGGCATCCAGTGGCGGCGGGTCGTCCTGTCCCTGGCCGACTTCAGTGGGCCGATCGCCGACGGGCGCCAGGTTCAAGGGGGCGTAGCGGAGTGCCTCCGCCACGTCGACCGGATCACGTTCACGGTGGAGGAAAATCTCCTCGACGGTGGGTCCGGCGCCGGCACTTTGAAGATCGACAACGTCTACCTTCGCTAGGAGAGGATCATGGTGGGGTCACGGAGATCGCGGTCGCTTCCGATCCTGTCGCTGCTGGCCTGCGCCGCTTGCTCGAGCTCGACGGCGGAAACGTCGCGCGCCGACGGCGGCGCGCCCGCGGGCTTCACGAAGATCGACGACATGGAACAGGACGACGGCACGATCGAGTGGGCGCCGCCAGCCGGTCTCGCCCCCGGCAATTGGTCGACGTCGACCGACTGCAGCACGATCCGCGACATCTGGCCGCCGGCGGCGACCGTCGACGCCGGCGTCCTGACGCTCGGCTCCTGGTCGCACTCGCCCCTCGCGACACCCCACGAGACGTTCCCGGGAATCGTCAGCACGCGCGCCGCGCGAATTCACACGATCTCGCCCATTGTGGGAGGGTGGGGGGCGAACATGGAATTCACTTTCGCCTCGGTGCCGGAGCTGTCTGCCGAGGTCGTGCCGACCGGAGGACGGGACGCCGGATCCGATGCCTCGACGGGGTGTCCCATCATCCTCGGCGCGGAAGCCCCCGCAGATCTGAGCGCCTACGCCGGCATCACGTTCTGGGCCCAGGGCGATCCCGACGGCGCGCGGACGCTCCGGGTGATCTTCCTGGACGCAAACACCGATCCGCGCGGCGGGATCTGCAACTACATCGACTCGAACAGCCCCGACTCTTGTTACAACGGCTTCACGACGACGATCGCTCTGACCGGCGCGTTCACGCGCTACACGGTCGACTTCGCGAGCCTCGCGCAAATCCTCACCTGGGGCTACCACCCCAACCCCGACGTCTTCGACGTGCAGCACGTCTACCAGATCGTTTTTCAGATCGACGCGCCGATGTGTTACCAGCACGAGATGTGCGTCGGCGGGTCGCCGCCCGCGCTGTCGTTCGACTTCTGGATCGACGACCTCTACTTCGTGAACAAGTAGGGTCGCGGCTCCCGGACCGCGGACACGCGGACGTCCGCCGGGGGCGCGGACACCGGCGCCAGCGACCGTGCTCATCGCCGGGCCTGCCGAAAGTCGCGCGGCTGCGGGCGCCGGTCGCAAAGGCACGCGCCAAGCTCTTGGCCCGGTCGTTGCTCAATGCCTCTTCGTCTCGCAATCACGCGAGCGGAACGAAGGGGAGGGACGTCATGAACAAGATGATTGTTGGGCTGTCGATGGTGGTTGCTGCTGCTGCTGGGTGCTCCACGATGCCGAGGCAGGAGGCGCGGCACGCCGGGAACCTGGGTGACCGAATGCGAGGCGCGTCGTCGGTCCACCCGAAGCGGGCCCGGGCGCTGGTGAGCGGTCCGGTCGTCGTGCAGCACCTCGAGACCGAAGGGGACGGCGCCGTGACTCTCTACCTGGCCGACGATCCGGGGATCGCCGATCGGGCTTGCCCCAGCGCGCCCGCCGAGAACGCGGCCCCGGTCGCCTATCTGGAGCGGCAGAGCCGCCTCACCGACCTGGTCGTCCCGGCCGGCATGCGGATCTGCGCCGCCGCCACAGCCACACACACGATGACCGTGACCTGGCACGCCCGCCCGATCGTCGACGCGCCGATGGAGTCCTTCGACCTCGCGCTGCGCTCCGCGCTGGATGGACCGCGCTAGACGAATGCTCCTCTGCGGAGCGCACACGGGCGCTGATCCGGAAGAGCGCCTACGAGGACCGGGGCCGCTGGACGCGGCGCCGCGCTGCTCTCAGCACGCACCCCGAGAGCAACAGGCTCACGATCGCCTCGGCGACCGGAGCGCGGGCCGGTGCGGCCAGCCCGCACGAGCACCCGCTGTTGCCTCCGCCGGGCGTGGTAGCTCCGCCTGTGCCGCCGGCGCGGCCTCCCGTTCCGGCTGCCGTGCCGCCGGCGCCAACAGTCCCGCCGGCGGCGGCGGCCCCCGCTGAGCCGCCCGTCGAGGTCATGGCGCCGCCGCCACCGGCAGCCCCGCCCGTCGCCAGGCCGCCCGTTGCGCCCGCGTGGCCGCTCGCGCCCGCTGTGCCTCGGCCGCCGGCTCC
>CAZJMY010000726.1:0-2248 GCA_964546845.1 uncultured Myxococcales bacterium
GTCGAAGGACCACTACCAGAGCACCAGCGAGCTGATGACGATCGAGCAGGGCTATCGCAACGCGAAGATCCCGGTCGACGTCATCGTCCAGGACTGGCAGTACTGGTCGCCGGCCGTCTGGGGCTCGCACCTCATGGACGCGAGCCGGTATCCGGACCCGGCCAAGCTGGTCAGCGACCTGCACGCGGCCCACATCCACACGATGATCTCGATCTGGCCGCTCTATCAGACGCGGTCGAACGGCACGGCCACGGTGGCCGGCGAGCTGGACAACTACAACGCGCTCAACGCCATCAACGCGCTCTATCCCGACACGACCGCCGGCGGGACGTACCACTTCTACGACACGTTCAACGCCATGGCCCGCACGCTGACGTACCAGCAGGACTACGACCGGCTGATCGGCAAGTACGGATGGGACGCGATCTGGGCGGACAACACGGAGCCCCAGAGCTATCCGGAGGGCGTCAACGTCCACGCCGCCACCACCGCCCTCGGCAAGGGCGCGCTTTACATCAACGCCTACCCGCTGGAGCACAATCGCGCGGTCTACGAGGGGTGGCGCAAGGTCGGGCCGCTGAACAAGCGTGTGTACATCCTGACCCGCAGCGGCTTCGCGGGGCTGCAGCGCTACGGCGCGGGCGTCTGGTCCGGCGACATCAACGCCAACCAGGGCGTCTACGTCGCGCAGATCCCGGCCGGCCTCGGCTACGCCGCCTCCGGGCTGCCGTACTGGACGACGGACATCGGCGGCTACTTCGGCACGCCCAGCGAGGAGCTCTTCACGCGCTGGCTGCAGTTCGGCGCCTTCTGCCCGACGTTCCGCATCCACGGCCAGGCCTCGAAGGAGCTCTACGGTCCGCAGGGCGGCACGCCCTGGAGCGCGGCGGGGAAGGCCAACATGCTGGCGATCGACCAGCTGCGGTACCGGCTGATGCCGTACATCTACTCGCTGGCCTGGAAGGTGACCAGCGAGGGGTACACCATCATGCGGCCGCTGGTGTTCGACTTCCAGAACGACACGGCCGTCTACGGCATCAAGGACCAGTACATGTTCGGTCCGGCGCTGCTGGTGAACCCGGTCATCGTGGCGGGCGCGACCAGCCGGTCGGTCTATCTGCCGGCCGGGACCTGGTACGACTTCTGGACCGGGTCGACGGTGATGGGCGGCGGCATGAACACGGCCGCCGCGCCGCTGAGCCAGATTCCGCTCTACGTGCGCGCCGGATCGATCCTGCCCATGGGCCCCATGATCCAGTACGCGACCGAGAGCGTCGACCCGCTGGAGATCCGCGTCTACAAGGGGCAGAACGGCACGTTCACGCTCTACGAGGACGCGGGTGACACCTACGATTACGAGACCGGGCAGTACGCGCAGATCAAGTTCTCGTGGGACGACACCGCCAAGCAGCTGACGATCGGCGCGCGGTCGGGCAGCTTCACGGGCATGCTGGCGTCGCGCACCTTCAACGTCGTCTTCGTCGGCGCCAGCCACGGCAACGGCCTGGCGGTCACGGCGACCGCCGACAAGACCGTCACCTACGACGGGACGCAGACCGTCGTGAGCGCGCCGTAGCGATCGTCGACGTCGTCGCTTCGGCTACAGGCGCTCGTCGCACTCGGCGCGCATGACGTCGTCGATCGACTCGCGCCGCGAGACCAGGGTCGCGCGGCCGTCGTCCCAGAACACCTGCGGGACGCGGCCGATCGAGACGTAGTTCGACGACATCGCATAGCCGTACGCGCCGGCGTCGTGCAGGACCAGCAGGTCGCCCGGCTCGGGGCGGGGCAGCGGGCGTGGGTCCAGCAGCTCCTTGTCGTCGCGCGTGAAGACGTCGCCGCTCTCGCACAGCGGGCCGGCGACGACCTGGGGCTCGGGCGGGCGGCCCTCGCCGCGGCCGACGATCGAGATGTGGTGGTAGCTGCCGTACATCGCCGGACGCACGAGGTCGTTGAAGCCGGCGTCGACCATGATGAACTTGTGCCCCGGCCCCTTGGCGTTGGACTGCGTCTCTTTCAGGTCCTTCACGCGACAGACCAGCAGCCCCGCGGCGGCGATGGGGTAGCGGCCGGGCTCGATCTCCACGCGGATCGGCCGCCCGGCGCCGCGCGCCAGCTCGGCGGCCGCCTCGACCAGCAGCTTGCGGAAGCCGGCGAAGTCGTAGACGGGCGCGCCCGGCCGATACGGGTGCGGGATGCCCCCGCCCAGGTTCACCGCCTCGACGGTCGGGAACTCCTTCAGCATCGG
>CAZJMY010000727.1:0-4529 GCA_964546845.1 uncultured Myxococcales bacterium
GCAGGTCGTGGCCGGATCGCCGTCGGTCACGCTGAGGGTCAGCGTCGCCGTGCCCGCCGCGGTGCAGGTGAAGCGCGGGTTCGGCGAGGTGGCGTCGGTCAACACGCCGCTGGAGGCGGTCCAGTGGTAGGCCAGCGGAGAGGGGCCGTTGTCGGCGTCGTGGGCTTGCGCGCTGACGCCGATCGAGCTGCCGACCAGCACCTCGGCGGGGCTAGCGCCGGCGCCGTCGATGGTCGGGCAGACGTTCAGAGTGCCGTTGACCAGCACGCTCCCCGTGCGCGCGGCTTGATGGCAGACCAGGTGCACCGCGACGCTGGCGACCTGATGCGCGACGACGTCGAAGTTTCCGCTGCCTGCGCAGCTGGTCGAACCGTCGGTCGTCGTTCCGGAGAGCGAGACCGTGTAGCCGACGCCGGCCGGGATCGAGCTGACCGTCGCCGAGATCATGGTGCTGGCGCTGACGTCGATGTTGCCCGTCTTCAGGAACGCCGCCGGCCCCGTGATCGAGTAGGAGACGCTATTCAGGACGAAGCCGTTTGCCAGCTGCAACGCAACGGCCACGCTGCCGGCGTCATCCGGGCGCGTAGTGCCTTTGCAGGCCAGCGCGGTGACCGAAAACACGATTGCCAGACGGAACAGCGACGCATTCTTCACGGGTGACCTCCGCACCGCCGGACGTGCAAGCGGAGGTCCAGAGCCGAGCTAGGCGGAAGCCCCTGTTTCCCCGTCCGTTCGCGGGGGCAACCCAGCCGTGCCGGTCTCCGAGGTCCGGAGCCGGTCCCCGAAAATCATTCACTCGCTGACCGGCGTCAGCGGGGCTCTTTCGCCCGGGCGATCCCCTCGAGGATCGCTTTCTTGGCGTCGTCGACGTTCCCCCACCCGATGACCTTGACCCATTTGTGGTCTTCCAGGTCCTTGTAGTGGGCGAAGAAGTGCTCGATTTGCTTGACGGTGATCTCGGGGAAGTCGGTGTAGTTGCGAACCTGCTCGTAGCGGCGCGTGAGGCGAGTCGTCGGCACCGCCAGGATCTTCTCGTCGAGGCCGGCCTCGTCCTGCATCAGGAAGATGCCGACCGGGCGGACGGCCATGACGGCGCCCGGCACGACGCCGCGCTGATTCGCGACCAGCACGTCGACCGGGTCGCCGTCGCCGGACAGCGTGTGCGGGATGAAGCCGTAGGTCCCCGGGTAGCGCATGGACGTGTAGAGGAAGCGGTCGACGACCAGCGTCCCCGCGTCCTTGTCCATCTCGTACTTGATCGGCTCGCCCCCCACGGGGACCTCGACGATGACGTTGATCTCGTCGGGCGGGTTCCGCCCGATCGATATGGCTTCGATGCGCACGCGCGCATTCTAGGAGGGCGTTGCCGGAAGGCAACGGTGAGCGGAGCGAACCATGCCCGACGACGTGCCGCCCGGTAGGCGGCGAAGGAGGGCGTTGCCGGAAGGCAACGGTGAGCGGAGCGAACCATGCCCGACGACGTGCCGCCCGGTAGGCGGCGAAGCCCGACGGGCCCCCTAGCCGCGCGCGGCCCGGGCCGGGGCCGCGGTGTCCAGCCCGATTCCGGCGCGGTTGAGGGCGCTGACCGCCGCCGCCCGCAGTGCGGCTTCCTCTCCGTCGCCGAAGCCCAGCGCGAACAGGGCGGGCGCGGCGCCGAAGCGCACCTCCAGGATGGCGGCGTGGGTCTGGGCCAGGCCGCGGACCGGCTGCACGCTGCTGGTGATGACGTCCGCGGCGGCCCCGACGGCCGCGAAGACCGCCGCCACCGGATCGGCGGCGCGCGCCGGGAAGACCGTCAGCCCGGGCGACTCCCGGCGGTAGGTGGCGTCGAGCAGCGCGAACAGGTCGCGGGCGCTCAGCTCGCCGCCCGCGCTGTCGGCGCGCTGCTGAACGACGCGCGCGAACTCGATCTGCAGGCGGCGCGGCAGGTCCAGGCCGTGCGCCGCGCCGATCAGGTAGGCGATCCCCCCCTTGCCGGACTGGCCGTTGACGCGGATGACGGCGTCGTAGGTGCGCCCCACGTCGGCCGGGTCGATGGGGAGGTACGGCATGTCCCAGGTCGACTCACCCGGGTTGGCGGCGCGCGCGGCGAACCCCTTCTTGATCGCGTCCTGGTGGGACCCCGAGAACGAGGTGTAGACCAGGTCGCCCGCGTACGGGTGGCGCGGGTGAACGGGCAGCTGCGTGCAGTGCTCGGCGACCGCCCGCACGCCGTCGATGTCCGAAAAGTCCAGCCCGGGGTCGACCCCCTGCGCGTACAGGTTCAACGCCAGCGTGACCAGGTCGACGTTGCCCGTGCGCTCGCCGCTGCCGAACAGGCAGCCTTCGACGCGATCGGCGCCGGCCATCACGGCCAGCTCGGCGGCGGCGACGGCCGTGCCGCGGTCGTTGTGCGGGTGCACGCTGAGCACGATCGCGTCGCGACGCGCGAGGTTGCGGTGCATCCACTCGACCTGATCGGCGTAGATGTTCGGGGTGGAGCGCTCGATGGTCGCCGGCAGGTTCACGATGGCCTTGCGCGCCGGGGTGGCCCCCCAGGTCTCGACGACCGCGTCGCAGATCTCCTTCGAGAAGTCGAGCTCCGTCGCGCTGAACGTCTCGGGCGAGTACTCGAAGCCCCACTCCGTCGCGCCGTCGGCGGCGGCCAGGTCGCGGATCTGGGCGGCGGCGCGGGTGGCGATCTCCAGGACGCCGGCGCGGTCCTTCTGGAAGACGACCCGCCGGAACACGGGCGCCGTGGCGTTGTAGACGTGCACGACCGCCCGGCGGGCGCCGCGCAGCGAGGCGAAGGTGCGTTCGATCAGCTCCTCGCGCGCCTGGGTCAGCACCTGCACGGTGACGTCGGCCGGGATGCGGTCCTCCTCGATGAGGCGGCGGACGAAGTCGAAATCGACCTGCGAGGCGGACGGAAAGGCGATCTCGATCTCCTTGAAGCCGATGCGCACCAGCGTCTCGAACATCCGCAGCTTGCGGGCCTGGTCCATCGGCTCGATCAGCGCCTGGTTGCCGTCGCGCAAATCGCTGCTGCACCAGAGGGGAGGGCGGGTGATCACCTGATTCGGCCAGCGGCGGTCCGGCAGCGGGATGGGCGCCGCCGCGACGTACTTTCTCCCCGGAGTCTTCGTCATCATCGAGATGCAGACTGGCGACGGGGTCTACATTAGGCAAATTAATAATTCTGCTAGTGCGAATAATTCAAATTTATGAATCGGGCTGCGCACCGCGCGACGCGGCCGCGCAGAGGTTTTCGCAACGGATGGGGTGCCGCCTGCGCGAACCCTTCGGGCCGGGCCGCGAAGACCGCGCCGTTCGCCGGCCGAGCAAGGCGGCACCGGACTTGCTGGTTGCGACCGGCATGACGCTCGTCGACTTCGAAACGGCCCGCGCCGCGCGGGGCCTGCGCATCGTATGGCCCGAGAAGATCCCCAGCCCCTGGTCGCAGGCGGCGCTGGGGCTGTTCGACATGAAAGGATTCGACTACCTGCTGGTCCCCTTCCGCCCGTTCGCGCCGGCGGTGCGCGAGCACACGGGGTCCATCAACGCGCCCGTCGTGCTGTTCGACGACGAGCCGGCGCGCACCGGCTGGGCGGAGATCCTGGCGCTCGCCGAACGCTTGGGCGGTCGCGTGTCGCTGGTCCCCGAGGATGACGACCGCGCCGTCTGGATGTACGGGCTCTCGCACGCACTGATGTCCGAGGGCGGCCTGGGCTGGAGCGTGCGGACGCTGCTGACCCACGCCAGCGTCACCACCGGCGGGCGGGAAGGGTGGCCCGCGCCGGTGGCTGCCTACCTGGCCCCGAAGTACGGGTACGCGCCCGACCGCGTTCCGGCCGCCCGGGCGCGAGCCATCCGAGTGCTCGGCCTGCTGGCGCGAACGCTGGCCGAGAGCGAGGCGGCGGGACACCCGTACCTGCTGGGACCGGCGCCCACCGCGCTGGACGTCTATGCGGCGACGTCCCTGGGCGTCATGGTCGCGCTGCCGCACGAGACGTGCCCCATGCCGGACGTGCTCCGCCACGCGATCTCGACGCTGGACGCGGAGGTGCGGGCCGCCGTTCCGGCGTCGTTGCTTCGCCACCGGGACCTCATGTACGCGCGCCACTTGCGGGTGCCGGTCCGCCTCTGACAGCGGCAAAATCGGCGGGCCCCGAAGTCGCGCACGCGGCCGGCCGCGCGGGCGTATGATGCACGCTTCGGCGGCGGCGGGCGTCCCTTCGCTTGATGGAGGAGCTCGATGTCTCGGTTCCCTGCGATTCGTTTGCTTACCGTCTGTCTCATGGTCCAGGTGGGCGGCTGCGCGTCGCCCAGCCCTTCGGATGGAAGGGGTTCCGGCGGCGCGCCCGGCGGCACCGGCGCCGGCGGAAGCCGCCTCACGGGCAGCGGAGGCACGCCCGACGCCACGGGCGGCAACGGCAACGGCAACGTGTCGTCGGGCCAGGGCGGTACCGCGACGGGCGGGGCCGCCAGCGGCGGCCGGGGTGGCGCGGCGGGTGGGCTGCCCGGCAGCGGCGGCGTCATCGCGAGCGGCG
>CAZJMY010000728.1:0-8485 GCA_964546845.1 uncultured Myxococcales bacterium
CGCGGCCGCACGGCGCATCGATCCGGCGGTGGCCGGCGAGCTGACGGCGCAACAGGCGCGGCTGCCGCCCAGCGCCGCGCGCGACGCGAACCTGGCGGCGCTCGCGGCCGGCGGGACGGCGGTCGTCGCGACGGGGCAGCAGGTGGGCCTCTTCCTGGGCCCGCTGTACTCGTTCTACAAGGCGGCCTCCGCGGTGGCGGTCGCGCGCGCGCTGGCCACCGAGTCGGGTGTCCCCGTCGTGCCGCTGTTCTGGCTGCAGACCGAGGATCACGACTACGCCGAGATCGCCGGCTGTACCGTCGCCGGCGCCGACGGGGCGCCGGCGCGGCTCGCGCTGCCCGACGAAGCGCCCGCCGAGGCGCGCGTCTCCGTCGCTCACCGGCGGCTGGGACCCGAGGTCGACCGCCTGCTGGCCGCGCTGGCCGACGCGCTGCCGCCCGGTCCGGCCGCCGCCGAGACGCTGGCGCTGCTGCGCGCCCACTACCGGGCGGGCGAGCCGCTGGCTGCCGCGTTCGGCGGGTTGATGGCGCGCCTCTTCGCCGACGACGGCCTGCTGATCCTGGATCCGCGCGTCGCGCCGATCGCCCGCCTGGCCGTGCCGATCGTGCGTCGCGCGATCGCCGAGACGGAGCCGATCGGCGCCGAGCTCGCCGCGCGCGCGGGGGCGCTGGAGGCGGCCGGCTTCGTCGTGCAGATCCCGGTGCGCGCCGACTGCGCGCTGGTCTTCTTCCATCGCGATCGCGACACGGGACCGCGCCACCGGCTGGCCCGCGGCGCCGAAGGGTGGGAGCTGGTGGGGTGCAGTCACGTCGCCTCGGACGCGGAGGTGGCGGCGGCGCTGGCGCACGATCCCCTGCGCTTCTCGACGTCGGCGCTGCTGCGGCCGATCCTGCAGGACACGTTGCTGCCGACGGCGGCCTACGTGGGCGGGCCGGCCGAGGTGAGCTACTTCGCGCAGCTGGGGCCGCTCTACGCGCGCTTCGGCCTGAGCCCGCCGCTGGTGGTTCAGCGGGCGCGCTTCCTGTGCCTGGATGCGCGCAGCCGGCGGCTGCTGGCGCAGCTCGGTCTGTCGGCGCGTGACGTGCTGGCCCGTGACGACGCCGACCTGGCCGTCGCGGTGACGCCGGCGCTGCCGCCCGGCGCGCCCGACCCCGACGCGCTTGCGGCTCGCGCGCGGCGGCTCGTCCAGGAGGCCGACGACCTGGGCGTGCAGATCGCCGGCGCGCTGCCGGCGGATCGGAACCTGGGACGCGCGGCGACGCGGACGCGCGGCACCGTGGCGGCGGCGCTCGAGCGGCTGCTGCGGCGTTACCGACGGACGCTCGGCGCGCGCGACACCGTGACCGCGGACCGGCTGCGGCGCGTCCGGCAGGCGCTGGCGCCCGGCGGCGTCCCGCAAGAGCGCGTCTACGCCTGGCCCTCGCTGGCGGGCCGGTGCGGCCCGGCGGCCCTGCACCGCGCGGTGCGGGAACGCCTGGCGGCCGTCGATCCGTTTGCCGGCGCGCTGCAGGAGATCGAGCTGTGAGCCGCGGCCCGGAGCTGCCCCCGTTGCGCGTGGGCGTGGTCTGCTTCTCGACGTTCGGCGGCAGCGGCGTCGTCGCGGCGGAGGTCGCCATGGCGCTGGCCGAGCGCGGTCACACCGTGCACGTCTTCAGCGACGACGTCCCCGGGCGTCTGGACGCCGCGCAGCCGCGCGTGTGCTTCCACCCCGTACGTCCGGCCGCCTACCCGCAGCTGAAACAGTCGCCGTATCCGCTGGCGCTGGCCTCGAAGATCGTCGACGTCGCGCGCCGCGACGGCCTGGACGTCATTCACGCGCACTACGCGCTGCCGCACGCGGCCAGCGCGTACCTGGCGTGTGCGGTCCTGACCGGCGACCGCGACGCCGGCGCGGCCCGTCCGCGGCTGGTGACCACGCTGCACGGCACGGACATCACGCTGGCCGGCAGCGACACGAGCTTCCTGCCGCTGACGCAGTTCTCGATCACGGCCAGCGACGCCGTCACCGCGCCGTCTGCGTGGCTGGCGGCGGCGACGTTCCAGACGCTGGGGATCCCCGCCTCGGTCCAGATCGACGTCGTCCCGAACTTCGTCGACGCCGACCGGTTCAGCCCGGGGCCGCCCTCGACGCGCGACGCGCCCGTGCTGCTCCACGTATCGAACTTCCGTCCGGTCAAGCGGGTGGGCGACGTCGTGGCCGTGTTCGCGGCGTTGCGCGCGGAGCGCCCGCTGCGGCTGCGTCTGGTCGGCGACGGGCCGGACCGGCCGCGCCTGGAGGCAGAGGTCGCGGCGCGCGGCCTCTCCGCCGACGTCGACTTCCTGGGCGAGCAGATCGATCTGCCGGCGGTGCTGCGGGAGGCCGACCTGTTCTTGCTTCCCAGCGAGACCGAAAGCTTCGGCCTGGCGGCGCTCGAGGCCATGTCGTGCGGCGTCCCCGTCATCGCCTCCGCCGTCGGCGGTCTGGGCGAGGTGGTCGCCGACGGCGAGACCGGGACGCTCTGTCCGATGGGCGACGTGTCCGCGATGGCCGCCGCCGCCCGCCGCCTGCTGGACGACGCGCCCCTGCGCGCGCGCTTCGCCGCCGCCGGCCGGCACCGCGCCGCGACCCAGTTCCGGCGCGACCCGGCCGTCGACCGCTACCTGGACGTCTACCGCCGCGTCTTGCGGTGACGATCCCGTCGCGCGCGACCGCTGGGTTCAGTTCGTCGGGTACGCCTGGATGTTCCACTTCTGGTTGGCGCCGCCCGTGCAATCCCAGATCTGCAGCGGCAGTCCCGCCGCGGTGTTGTAGCCGGACTCGTCCAGGCAGCGCCCGGACTTGATGTTCTTGAGGATGAAGGCCCCGGTCGGCGCGTCGGCGCTGATGGTCCACTGCTGCGTCGGGCTGCCGGCCTGGCAGCTGTTCACGGCGAGCCGCGTCCCGTTCCCCGTCGCGCTGCCGCCCCCGGCGAGGTCAATGCACTTGCTGCGATCGGTGGTGACCGAGATGCGCCAGTTGCTGCCGTCGGGAACCAGCGTGAACTTCTGCGGCACCCCGTCCCACGAGTAGTACTGCTGCACCGCCGTGCCGATCGCGGTCGACCCGTTCACGATGTCGAGCGATTGCCCTCCCCGCGCGGGCAGCGGGGAGATCCGGTAGATGTAGCCGGTGTCGAACACGGGCGTGTATCGGTTGTTGCGCCAGACCGTGATGCCGTTCTGCCAGACCCCCTGGCCGTAGGTCAGCGCCTTGTAGCCGTCGGGGCAGCCGGCGGCGGGGTTCGCGTTCGACCCGGCCGGGCAGCTGCCGCCGACGCCCTTGCTGAACTCACCGACGGCGCCGGGCGCGTTCTGGCACAGGACGCCGTCGCCGTACGGGTTCTTGTAGGGCGCGCCGGCCTGGTTGGCGCCCAGGCGGCCGGCGACCACGCCCGCCGCACCGGGGGCGAATCCCGCGCCGTCGCAGTAGTAGGCGACGGGGCCCGTGACTCCCGGCTTGGCGATGTTGGAGAGCTTGCCCGTGTCGAGGATGTCGCCGAAGAACGTCCCCTCCTGCATGGGGAAGTTGGCGCGGTCGACGCCCCAGCCGATGGGCGTCCCGCTGCCGACCGTCGACCCGTTGTCGAGCCAGACGGGCACGTGAACGCCGGCCGTGTTCACGTGCGCCATCAGGCAGGCCGAAACCGCCTCGATGCAGCGGCCGTTCCCGGCGACGTTCCCGTTCTTCCACTCGGGGCAAAGGCCCAGCGCGCCGGGGAATGTGTAGTTCGTGCCGTTCTGGTCTCTCTTGATCAGCGTGTCGCCTGAGGCCAGCGCGCAGCGCACCAGGTACGAGACCGTGCGCCGCCCGGACGACGTCGTCATGAGGCCATTCGCCGACGAAAGGCCATTCGCCGACGAAAGGCCATTCGCCGACGAAAGGCCGTTCGCCGACGAAAGACCATTCGCCGACGAAAGGCCGTTCGCCGACGACAGGCCGTTGATCGACGAGAGCCCGTTGGCGGAGGACAGCGCCTCGTCCGCGTGGGCGCCCAGCGCGTCGAGGGTGCTGCTTTCGTCCGTGCAGCCGATGAGCCCGACGATCGCGCCCAGGCCGAGCCCGATCTGGAGAGTGCGTTTGCCGAGGTTGTTCATGGGCAAACGTAAAAGCAGTAATCGGGCCAACAAAAATATGCCAGATTGATGCCCCTTCAGGGCTGGGGGATCGAGCCGCCACCTGTTGCGGGCCTCGCAACGAATGACGCTTTGGGCGCAACGCATCAGGGAGGGCCCTGATGCGCGCAGCACCCGGTGCGGACACTAGCCTTTCTTGTTCTTCCACTCGGCGAGCGTCTTCTTGATCTCGCCCTCCAGGAAGAAGTTGGGCGACTTGCTGCCCAGGTCGTAGGCCTTCTGGCCGGTCGCGCGCGCGTCGGCGTAGTGCCCCTGCGCCGCCTGCAGCTCGGCCTTGATCCAGACGTTGAACCAGTCCTCCTTCAGCGCCAGCGACTGGTCGACGTACTTCATGCCGGTCCCGTAGTCCTTCTTGGTCTCCAGCATGTAGCGGGCAGCGGTGGCGTACGTGCGCCAGACGTTGTCGACCGCGCCGTCGACGGCCGCCTGCGCCTGCTTGGCGGTGTCGAGCCCGATCGGGATCGCGAGCCGGACCTTCTCCCACTCCAGCTCCAGCGAGGCCTTGTCGTCCGTGAAATCGGTGACCAGGTACGCCAGCCGCTCGCGCATCGGCGCGGCCTTGGGCGCGATCTGCACGCGCAGGAGGTCGTCGGCCTGGTTGTAGGCGGTGCCGGTGCCCGGCTGATCGGGCTTCTTGTTCAGGATCACCGTCCAGGCGCTCTTGGTCGGGATCACGAAGAACGCGTAGGTGCCGGCGGGGACCGGCTTGCCGGCGAAGGTGACGTCGCGGCTGAACGTCACCTTCGTCGCCTGGTTGGCGCCGGCGCGCCACATCTTGTCGTACGGGACGACGTTGCCCCAGATCTTGCGCCCCTTCACGCCGGGGCTGCTGTAGTCGACGGTGATGTCGGTATAGCCGACGGTCTGGGTCACCTTGGCGAAGGGGCTGGGGCGCGGCAGGTCCAGATCGGCGCGCGCGCCACCGGCCAGACAGCAAAGAACGACGAACGAGGCGGACAGACGAAGGGGTTTCAGCATGCGGCGACGTTAAGGCGCCGCGCGCGCCCCGCGCAACCTTCGATCCGGTTCTAGGTGATCACCTTCAGCCCGAACGACTCGGCCAGGCGAATGGCGGCGTCGACGGGAATACGGGCGCCGCGCAGCTGGTTGCCCGTCGGGGCAATCGCCAACCCCGTCGCTCCCGTGAAGGACGCCTTGCGCAGGTCGCAGCGCTCGAAGCGCGCGTCCGTCACGCGGCAGTCGGTGAACGACGCTTCCGCCAGGTCGGTGTCGATGAACTGCGCCTCTTCCAGGTTGCACGCCGCGAACGAGATCTTCCGCAGGCGCACCTTCACGAACGAGCCGTACCGCAGATCGCAACGCTCGAACGTCATGGCCGGGTACCCGCCCATGTTCGACCAGTCGACGCCCATCAGCTTGCATCCGGTGAACACGACGTCGCGGGCCGAGAGGCCGTCGGGCGCCATGCGGGACAGCTCGCAGTCCTCGAACCGGCAGTCTTCGAGGCGCGTCTCGCGCCAGCGCGTCTCGGCCAGGCGCACGCCCCTGAAGGTGCAGCCCGTCAGCTCCTTTCCGCCGAGATCGGCGCCCGAGAGGTCGCCGCCTTCGAATCGCTGGTCCTGAAAGGTGCTGCCGGATGAGAGCGCCGTCGCGTCGTCCGCCATGGGCAGACGTTACGGCAGGTTCAGTTCTGGCGGCGCAGGTATTCGCGCGGCGCCGCGTGCCGCAGGGCCCGGAACACGCGGTGGAACTGGGCGTAGCTGCCGAACCCGGCGTCCAGCGCCGCCTCCAGCAGATTGCTGCGCCCGTTCTCCAGCAACACACCGAAACGATCGAGGCGCAGCCGGTTGCGGTACTCGACCAGCGACATCCCCATCTCCGTCTTGAACACGCGCGCCAGGCGGCTGAGGCTGATCTGCAGCCGGTCGGCGATCTCCTTGCCGCCCAGCGAGGGATCCGCGCGCAACACCGCGACCGCCTCGCCGGCCAGGCGGCGCGCGGCCGGCTGCGCGCGGGGCAGGGCCCGCGTGCCCGGCGCGCCGCGTGTCGGATCCAGCAGCGTCCCCAGCAGCGCGCACAGGATGGCCGCCTGCGTCTGCTTGCCCTCGTCGACGGGCGCGCCCGTCAGCGCCGCGTCGTTGAACAACATCCCGATGCGGGCGCGCGTCGACCGGATGGGCGTGCAGGCGACCCATCCGCGTCCCGCGACGCGCGTCTCGCCGCCCTCGTGCTGGACGATGGGGCAGTTTTCGAAGACGGTGAAGCGCGCGGACAGCTGCTCCGCCCGGTGGAACGCCTCGCGGTCGGTCTGGCTGAGCGCGTACATGACGTGGTGCTCGTCGACGACCTCTCCCGCCAGGTTCGTCCCCCACGACCCGAGCATCAGATCGTGCTCGCGATCGAGCAGGAAGATCCCGGCGCGGGCGAGGCCGATCTCGTCGCGCGCGAGCTCGATCGCGCGCTTCACGACGGCGTCGCGATCGTCGTGGGCCGCCAGCGTGTCGAAGGCGCTGAGGAGGCGGGCCATCGCGTCCGAGGACGCGGGCGTGGCGACCGTCGGCACCGGAGGTTCACGTCCAAAGAGGATCGGCCAGTCGACGCGCCTTCGCATGGGGACCACGTCCGGATATTCCCGCGAGGGCCCGGCGCGCGCGCCGTTGTCGGACGATGCGCCAAAAATGAGGAAACTCTTCAGTTAACAGCCGGCGGGACCACGCGAAACCACAGGGTTCTTTCGGCGTGGCAGGACCGGCAGGCGAGCCCGATCTCGCGCAGCACCCCCCGGGGCGTCGAGGCCGCCTGGTCGCGCCGCAGGTCCAGCTGCCCGCCGCAGCGGACGCACGGGGTGCCGCGCGCCTTGAGCTCCACGACGGCGGCGCTGCCGACCTCGATGGGGTGGCTCGCCGCGCCGCCCGGCAGCGTGCGCGCATCGCGCTCGACGCGCGCGACCTGCTTGCGCAGCTGTCGCTCTCGTTCGCGTTTCGCCTTGCGCGGCCGGGCCACGGCGCGAGATTAGATCGCGTGCGGCGTGAGATCGACGCGCACGACGGCGGGCATCTCGGCGTGCACGCTGGTCTGGACGCGGGCCAGCAATCCGTCCAGCGACAGGGCGTCCAGCCGGCGATCGACGTCCAGCCGGGCCACGACCCACAGGCGCCGCGGCCCCACGTAGGTGACCAGCAGCTCGCCGACGCGGGCCACCCCGTCTTGACGCGCGAGCAGGTCGTTGAGGCGGGTGCGGATCGACGGGGCGGCCTCGCGGCCCACCAGGAAATCGCGGTTGCGCCGGGCCAGATCCAGCGCCACGACGCCCAGGCAGGCGCCGATCACCAGCGCGGCGACGGCGTCCGGGATCGCCGACCCGGTGAGCTGATGCAGCCCGATCCCGCCGGCCGCGACCAGGTTGCCGGCGACGGACACGGCGTCCTCGGCGAAGACGGCGCGCGCGACGGGGTCGGACGTGACGTCCAGGTGCTCGAGAAACGCGCGATCCAGCGTGTTCGCTTCAGCCCGCAGCTGGCGGTAGGCGCGCATCAGCGACATCCCGTCCAGACAGAACGACACGCCCAGCACGGCGTAAGCGACGAGGGGAGAGGCGACCGGCGTCGCGTGCAGCAGCTCGGAGATGCCCTCCCGGATGGACAGCAGCGCGCCCGTGAAGAACATCCCCAGCGAGGCGATGAGCGCCCAGAAGTACGCTTCGCGACCGTGTCCCAGTGGGTATCCGGGATCCGGCGGCCGCCCGGCGCGGCGGTTCGCGATCAGCAGCAACACCTGGTTGCCGGTGTCCGCCGTCGAGTGGAACACCTCCGCCAGCATCGCGCTGGACCCGGTCAGCAGCGCCGCGACCAGCTTGGCGGCGGCGATGCCCAGGTTCGCCGCCAGCGCGACGACGACGGTGCGCAGCCCCTCGACGGCGCCGCCGTCGTCGGGGGGGCGGCGACTACGCGCTGCTGAGCCGGAGGGCCGAGTAGACACCGCAGCGTCCGCTGGCGGCCCGTTCGATCAGCGCGCCACCGGCGGCGGCCAGCGCGCGCCCGAGCCAGCTGCGGCGGCGCACGCCGAAGAGAATCAGCACCGACCCCAGCACCGCCGACGCGATGCGCTCGCGCTCATTCACGTTGCGCGGGCGGTACTCGGACTCCAGCTGAGGCACCCGGTGCCAGTAGTGATGCTCCTGTCTCGCCGACTCCATGTCTCCCTCCAACCTGAAGGTGAGGCCGGAGCCGGCCGAGACAACCCTGGGCTTACGGGTAGAAGCCGGGCTGGAACATGTCGCCGAAGTCGTTGGCGCTGGCGACGGTGGGCAGGATCGGCAGGCCGAACACCTTCTCGACGGTCTTGACCAGCGCGCTGTGCGTGACGACCGTCG
>CAZJMY010000729.1:0-2366 GCA_964546845.1 uncultured Myxococcales bacterium
GGCGGTCCCGCCCGCCGTCGCGCACGGATCCGTGGCCGGCCGGCTGACCGTCCCGACGTACAGCACCGAGTAGCCGTTCTGGACCATGAAGTCGTATTCGGACTCCCCGTCGGCGTCCAGGTTCACCTTGGTCGCCGCCGCAGTCGCCGGGACCGTGTCGAACCCGAAGGCGTACCGCTTCGTCGTGTCGAAGGCCCCACCGTCGTCCTTCGACTTGATGCCGGCGAAGGGCTGCGCCTGCTCGGGGGTGCCGCCCTCCCCCGTCAGCGGTCCGCCGAGGTGCAGGTCGATCGCCCACGGCCCGTCAGCGTGCGCGACCTGGGCGCCGTGCTGGGATTGGTCGGCCGGGACCTTGTCGGGCGTCTCCCAGAGCTTGACGTGGTCGATGGTCACGATCTCGTGATCCAGCTTGAAGATCCACCCGTCGACGAGGAATGTGTCGTCGCCTGATGCCGGTGGGAAGTCGTAGCCGGTGACCGCGAGCGCCTCCCCCGACGCCGTCAGGTAAAGACCGCCGGGACCGGGATCGCCGGTGGTCACGTTCATGGTCTGCGAGCCGCCGCCGCTCGACGAGCAGGCGCCGGCCACCAGCGCCAGTGCGCCCACCAGCAATGGCACGTAGTGGAGCTGTGTTCTTCGTTTGGTCATTGTCGTTGTCCTTTCAAGCAAGAGTCAGGGGCCAATCCACGAGAAGCGGTAGACGTCGGGCGACGCGCTGGTGATCGCCATGAAGAACGCGCGGCCGGCAGGGATGTCGGGACCGGAGCCGGTGCTGGCGTCGGGGATCGCCAGCGTCGCGCCGCCCGGGCCGGGGAGCAGCGTGGCGAAGTCGACGTCGTCGAACCAGGCGGCGGGGTCGATCTGCAACAGGAGGTGGCCGCCGGGCGTGGGCTGGAGCTGCAGCGGGATCGGCGCGACGATCCGCTCCTTGCAGATCGGGTTCGTGCCGGGCGCCGCGGGGTTCGCGGGCGGGATCAGGCGGTTCGCGCCGATGGTGATCGCGGCGGCGAACGGATACGCCGCGCCCGACTTGGTCGCCGTGCCCGCCACCGACACGACGACGGTTCTGCTCGCGGTCACGTTGACGTCGCCGTTGACCAGCCAGATCTCGCCGCTCTGGTCGAGGTCGGTGGTCGCGCTGCCGGGAACCGAAAATGGTTGCGGCGTGGTCGACAACAGATCCACGTCGACCGGCCCTGGCACCTGAAGGCCGTAGGTCGTGTCGCCGACGCAGCTCGCGTTCGCGGATCCCGGGTTCGACTGGCCGAGGCGCAGGTAGACGGCGCCGACGTGGGCCCGCGCCGCCGTCAGCGAGACGTGGTATCCGAGCCCCGTGTCGAGCTCCCGCGTCCCGTCGGCGACACCCGCGGCGTACGCGGTGAAGCCGACCAGCTCCCCGCCGGTGTCGCCGGCGCACGCGGTCACGCCGAGCGCGCTCAGGAGCGCCAGCGTCCCCGCGATCCTCACGACGCCCCTCCGAAGCTGCACGAGAGCGACACGAAGATCCCGCGCGGCGCCCCGGCGGTGAAGTGACGGGCCGCGATGAGCGTGGGCTCCGGCGCGCTGTGAAAATCGGACGCGTAGTTGAACTCGCCCAGCCGGTAGCGGGTGTCGAGGAGGTTGGTCGCCTCGACCGACAGCTGCCAGGCGCCGACGGCCACGGCCGCCGTCGCGTCGATCACGGAGATGACGTCGCTCTCCTGGTTGTAAGGAAGCGCGCGCCGGCCCACGTACGTCCAGCCGAGCCCCAGGGAGCCGCGCACGGGCCGTCCGGCGATGGCCCGGGGCACCTCGTGGAAAAAGGCGGCGTCCTCCCGGACGACCAGCGTCGGAACGTACGGGATCTGCAGGTGCGTGTCGTCGAACGTCGGGCGCACCAGCGTCAGGTTGGCGGCCTCGTCGAAGAACGAGCCCAGCACGCGCAGGGCGGCGGTCCACCCGAGGCGCGTCGTGCCGGCGGCGAGCACGTTGCGGCCGGCGGTCTGGCTGAACACCAGGTCCTGGTCCACCTTCGTCATGAACAGGACCGAGCGGGCCGTCACGTCGACGGACCCGATTGCGCGCGCCCAGGTGACGCCGCCTTCGTAGGCGCGGACGCTCGCGAACGGCGTGGCGAGGTCCTGAGAGACGTATGTTGGATCGACCGAACGGACGCCTTCGCCATAGCTGAGGGACAGCGCGAATCGCCGCAGCGGGCCGACGATGGCGGTCGCGCGCGGCATCAGCTTGACGGCGCCGGTCGACGAGCGCTGGACGGGCTCGCGGTGAGCGCCGAACTGGATCTGGTCGTGACACGACTGGTTGATCGGCGGGCGGCTGCGCGACGGGTCGTCGAAGTCGCCCTGCGCGGCGCAGAGATTCAGCAC
>CAZJMY010000730.1:0-3668 GCA_964546845.1 uncultured Myxococcales bacterium
CCAGTACATCCAGGTTCCGAAGAGCGACGGATCCCGGTAGGCGAGCACCGCGCCCGAGTCGATCTGCGCCAGCCGCCCGCCGATCAGCAGCTGCTTGCCGCGGCCGAACAGGTTGCCGTGGACGAACAGCAGCCCGAACGACTTGTTGTTCGCCGACCAGGAGGCGGTCGGGACGGGCGCCCAGGGGAACTTGTCCTTCACCGAGATGTTGATGCGGACGCCGGAACCGTGCGGCTCCCACCAGACGTTCACGTCGGCGAAGAGGCCGGTCGTGTTGAGGCGCTCGCGCACCGTGTCCAGCGTGTCGCTCTGCAGGGTGTCACCGATGGTGACCCCCGCGATCGACCGCACGGTGGATTCCTCCGTGCGTTGATTATCGAGGATCCGGACGTCGGTGATCACCTCACCGATGGCGAACGCCGGAGCTGCGTCCAACCCGAGCGCCAGACCAAAAATCGAGGCTAAGAGAGCTCCTCGCGATGCGAGACGAAGCGAGGCCATGGATGAAGGATATCGATGCCGGTGCCATTCGTAAACCCGACACCTTCAATACCGTGAGGGGGGCCACATCGGTGGTCGTGTGTGCAAGGGCGACGTCGACGGCGACTCGACCGGGTGAAACGACAGGCCGCGAAGGTGCGTCCGTCGAGGAAATCCTGCTAAGGTCGGCGCGTGGCGCCCCCAGCCGAAAGTCGGGTCAGCCGTTATCACCATTGGGTCGTTCGTCATCCGGTCCGGATCCTGATCGGCGCGTTGATCGTCGGGGCGCTGGCCTCGTTTCTGGCGTCCCGGCTCCAGCTGAAGACCGCGCTGGAAGAGCTGCTGCCCAGCAACGACCCCGGGGTCGTCACCCTGGAGCGCACGCAAAAGCGAATGGGCGACCTGTCGCTGCTGCTGGTCGGCATTCGCTCCCCCGATCACGCGGCGAACCTGCGCTACGCGGACGCGCTGACCAAGAAGCTGCGCGCACTGCCGCCCCAGGTCGTCAACCTGGCGACCTACGAGATCCAGGATCTTCGGCAGTTCTTCCAGAGCAACAAGTGGCTGTACGTCTCCGAGGACGACCTGGAGTCGATCCGGGACCGCCTGCGGAACGAGATCAGCAAGCGCAAGAACCCCCTCTTCGTCACGCTCGACGACGAGGAGCCGGTCGACCAGCTGCAAAAGCGGCTCGAGCACAAGAACGGGATCGAAGAGCGGTTCCCCGGGGGCGTGTTCACCAGCCCCGACGGGCAGTACGTCTGGATCGCCGCGCTGCCGCCGGGCGGACTCTTCGGCGGGCACGCGGGCGAGGCGCTGTACAACGCCGCCCGCCAGCTGATCGCCGAGGACCCGCCGTCCCGCTACCACCCCGAGATGAAAGCCGAGCTGTCCGGCCCCATCGCGACGGGCATCGCCAACCGGCTGGCGATCGAGCAGGACCTGGCGGTCGTCACCACCAGCTGCGTGCTGATCGTGGTGCTGTCGATCGGCTTCTACTTCCGCCGGCTGCGGGCCATCCCGCTGACCGGCATCCCGGCCTTCATCGGCGCGGCGATGGCGTTCGCGGTGGCCGACCTGGCGTTCGGGTACCTGAACTCGTCGACCGCCTTTTTGGGGTCGATCATCATCGGCAACGGCATCAACTACGCCATCGTCTTCATGTCCCGCTACGAGGAAGAGCGGGCGCGCGGGCGTGACGGGCGCGAGGCGCTGCGCTGCGCGCTGGGCGGCACCTGGCGCGGCACGTTGGTGGCGTCGATCGCCGCGTCGGCGGCGTACGCGTCGCTGACCGTGACCAGCTTCCGCGGGTTCTCCCAGTTCGGCGTCATGGGCGCCGCCGGCGCGCTGGCGTGCTGGGCGGCGACCTACACCGTCCTCCCGGCGCTGCTGGTGCTACTGGACACGCGGCGCAAGCAAAAGGTCCGCCCCCACCGCCCGCCGATCGAGCTGGGCCCGCTGGCGGGATTCATCCGCCGGTACAGCGCCCCGATCAGCGTCGCCTTCATCGCGCTGTCCGTGCTGAGCGTGGTGGGCCTGCGGCACTTCTTGAAAGACCCCTTCGAGTACAACTTCCTCAAGCTGAGCGTGCGCACCAGCCCGAACAGCGAGGCGCAGCAGTTCAGCCAAAGCCTCGACAAGCTGTTCGGACGCTGGCCGTCGCCGACGGTGGTGCTGGCCGACTCGGTCGACGAGGTCGAGCCGATCAAGCAGACGATCCGCAAGCAGGATCAGGACCTGCCGGGGCCCGACGTCATCGGCAACGTGGTCACGATCTACGACCTCCTGCCGGGGCCGCCGGACGCGCAGCAGCGCAAGCTGGCGCTGATCGCGCAGATCCGGAAGCTGACCCACGACCCGGCGCTGTCGGTGTTGAACGACAAGGAGCGGGCCGACCTGGCCAAGATCGACCCGCCAGAGGGGCTGCGGCTGCTGCAGCCGTCGGACCTGCCGCCCCTCGCGCGGCGTCCCTTCACCGAGAGCGACGGGACCATCGGCCGGGTCGTGCTGGTGTACGCCGCCGAGCACGGGATCTCGGTGTGGAACGGGCGCGACCTGCTGCGGATCGCGTCCGTGCTGCAGCACCTGCACCTGCCCGACGGCAAGGTCGTCGAGACGTCGGGCAGCGCGGTCGTGTTCGGCGCCATGATCCGCTCCGTCCTGCGCGACGGGCCGATCGCCACCGTCGCGTCGCTGATCGCCGTCATCGTGATCGTGGGCTTCACCATTCGCCCCGCGCTGGCGGTGGTGATGGCGATCGGGACGCTGATCCTGGGCGTGCTGCTGATGGTCGGCGCGGCCGGCTGGGCGCAGGTGCACGTCACCTTCCTGAACTTCATCGCGCTGCCCATCACGTTCGGCATCGGGGCCGAGTACGCGCTGAACGTGATCACCCGGTACCGGGAAGAGCGGGCCATCCTGCCGGCGGTCGTCTCGGCCGGCGCCGCGGTGGCCTTGTGCTCGTGGACGACGATCGTCGGGTACGGGTCGCTGCTGGCGGCGCGCAACCGGGCGCTGCAGGGCTTCGGCATGATGGCGATCCTGGGCGAGGTCGCCTGCTTGTCCGCGGCCATCGTCGCGCTGCCGGCGCTGTTGACCTGGGCGCGGGCGCGGCCGCTCGTGGGTCGGGAGTCGCAGGTGCCGCACGAGGCCCCGCGCACGGACGACCGCGCGGCGCCGGGCTCCAGCGCGTAGGCGCCATGAGCCGGACCGCAGCGGACGCGTCCCCGGTCGCCGAGGTGACGACCTGGTCCGCGCGAACGACGTGGTGGGCGCTGGGCGCGGTGCTGGCGGCGCGCCTGCTGTACCTGGCCCGCTACGGCTGGGACATCGGGTGGATGAACCTCGGCTACCTGGACCACGCCCGCCAGCTGGCGCTGGGCCGGGGCCAAGCGTCCGAGGAGCAACCGCTGGCGTACTTCGCGCTGATCGCGGCGCGGCGGCTGGGGCTGAGCGCGCTGGGGGCAAACGAAGCCGTTTACCTGACGGCGCATCTGCTGCTGGCGGCGGGCTCGCTCGCCATCGCGCGCTTCGTGTGGCCGGTCGCGTCCCGCCGGCGGCGCACGACGTTCGTGGCGACGCTGGCCCTGTTGCCGCTGCTGGCGTCGCAGTCCGGGCGCAACAACCTGGGGGTGACGCGGGCGGGGGGCCTCTCGGCCAGCGCGCTGGGCGCGGCGGCCGCGGCGGCC
>CAZJMY010000731.1:0-4339 GCA_964546845.1 uncultured Myxococcales bacterium
AGCCGCCTGCCGGGCCTCGCCTCGAAGCTGCCGGGCGCCGAGCAGGGGTACCTCGCCTCGATGGGCATCTACCTCTTCAAGCGCGAGATCCTCGAGAAGGCGCTGGCGAACCCGCAGCTCGTCGACTTCGGACGCCATGTCATCCCCGACGCCGTGCCCCGCTCGCGCGTGCAGGCCCACGTGTACCGCGGCTACTGGGAGGACGTCGGGACGATCCGCTCGTACTTCCAGGCGAACCTGGCGCTGTGCGACGCCATCCCGCCCTTCGATTTCTACGACGCCAACCACCCCGTCTACACGAACCCGCGCTTCCTGCCGGCCTCGAAGGTCGAGAACTGCGACATCAAGAGCGCGCTCATCTGCGAGGGCTGCATCATGCACGGCGCCAAGATCGAGCGCGCCGTCGTGGGCATCCGCAGCCGCATCGGCGTCGGAACGAACATCAAGAACAGCCTGCTCATCGGCGCCGACCACTACGAGACGCTGGACGAGATGCAGGCGACGATGGCGCGCGGGGTCCCGACGATCGGCATCGGGTCCAAGTCGATCATCGAGAACGCGATCATCGACAAGAACGCGCGCATCGGGCGCAACGTCCGCATCATCAACGAAGAAGGCGTCAAGGAAAAGGACGGCCCCGGGTACTACATCCGTGAGGGCATCGTCATCGTCCCGAAAAACGGCGTCATCCCCGACGGGAGCGTCATCTAGACCTGATGCGCTTCGGGATCCTGGGCGTTTCACACTTCGCGACGCGGCGGATGTTGCCGGCGATGCGCGCCGTGCCCGGCGTCGAGGTCGTGGCCATCGCGTCGCGCGACCCCGGAAAGGCGGCGGCGGCGGCGCGTGCGCACGGCATCCCGAAGGCCCACGGCTCGTATGAAGCGCTGCTGAGCGACCGCGAGGTCGACGCGATCTACAACCCGCTCCCCAATCACCTGCACGTCCCCTGGTCGGAGCTGGCCGCGGCGGCGGGAAAACACGTGCTGTGCGAAAAGCCGATCGCGACCAACGGCGACGAGGCGCGCCGGTTGATCACGGCCCGCGATCGCGCCGGCGTGACGATCTGCGAAGCGACGATGGTGCGGCTGCAGCCGCGCTGGCTGGCGGTGCGCGACCTGCTGCGCGCCGGCCGCATCGGGGAGCTGCGCGCGTTCGTGGGCACGTTCGGCTACAACTTGCCGACGCGCGACAACATCCGCTACGACGCCGCCATGGGGGGCGGCGTGCTGCTGGACGTTGCGTTCTACCCGGTGACCGTCAGCCGGTTCTGCTTCGAGTCCGAGCCGACCGCCGTCACGGCGCGCGCCGCGCGCGACCCGCAAACGGGCGTCGACCTGCTGACCAGCGGCGTGCTGGAGTTCCCGCGCGGACATGCCACGTTCACGTGCTGCATGGAGATCGCGCCCATGCAGCGGGCCGTCCTGCTGGGCACGCGCGGCCACCTGGACGTGCCAACGGCCTGGACGCCGCCGGCCGACCTCGCGTCGGAGATCGTCGTCGAGACCAGCCTGTCGCTGGAGCAGCCGCTGGCCGAACGCGTGGCGTTTCCCGCCGTCGACCAGTACGCGCGCCTGATCGAGGCCTTCGTCAGCGCCGCCGGCAGCGGTGACCACGCCGGGCCGATTCCGTTGGAAGACTCGCTGAAGAACCAGTCGGTGCTCGACGCGCTGGCTCGGTCCGCGGCCAGCGGCCGATGCGAACCCGTCGTTCCCTGATCCGCCTCGTCGCGGCGGCGCTGCCGCTGGTCCTGTCGGCCTGCCACCGGCCCACCCCGCCGCGCGGCCGCTTCACGCTGTCGGTGGTGGGCACGAACGACCTGCACGGCCACCTCGAGTCGCTGCCCGTCTTCGGCGGCTTCGTCGCGAACCTGCGCCGGGTGCGCGCGCAGGACGGCGGGGCCGTGGTGCTGGTCGACGCCGGGGACATGTTCCAGGGGACGCTCGAGTCGAACCTGAACGAGGGCGCGGCCGTCGTGCGCGCCTACGCGGCGCTCGGCTACCTGGCCGTCGCGATCGGCAACCACGAGTTCGACTACGGCCCGGTCGGCCCGGCGGTGTCCGTGCCCGCGGGCCAGGCGTGCGCCGCGGGCGCCGAGCCGCCGCCCGACCAGGATCCGCGCGGCGCGCTGCGGGCGCGGGCGGCCGAGGCGCCCTTCCCCTTCCTCGACGCCAACCTCGTCGACACGGCCACCGGACGGCCGCCGGCCTGGACCAACGTCGTGCCGGGCGTCGTCCGCGAGGTGAAGGGGGTCAAGCTCGGCATCCTGGGGGTGACGACCAGCGGCACGCCGCGGCTGACGCTGGCCGCGAACTTCTCCGGCCTGGCCGTGACCCCGCTGGCCCCGGCCATCGTGGCCACCGCGGCAGATCTACGGCGTCAGGGGGCGACGGTCGTCATCGCGCTGGCCCACGCGGGCGGCGACTGCCACCGGTTCGACGACCCGGCGGACCTGAGCACGTGCGACAAGCACGACGAGATCTTCGACGTCGCGCGGGCCCTGCCGGCCGGCACGGTGGACCTCATCGTCGCCGGTCACACGCACAAGGGCGTCGCCCACCGCGTGAACGGCATCCCCGTCGTCGAGGCGTTCTCCAACGGGCGCGCCTTCGACCGCGTCGATCTGACGGTCGACCGCGCGACCGGGCGGGTCGTCGACGCGGCCATCTTCGCGCCCCACGACCTGCCGTGGCGGGACTCCGTTCAGCTGGCCGCTTACGAGGGCGAGGTGGTCAGCGTCGATCGGTCGACGGCGGCGGCGGTCGCGCAGGCGGAGGCCGCCGCGGCGGCGTTACGCGAGCAGCGGCTGGGCGTCGACCTCGCGGAGCCGCTGCCGCGCGCGCAGAAGACCGAATCCGCGCTGGGCAACCTGGTCACCGACCTCATGCGCGCCGCCCGCCCCGGCGCCGACGTCGCGCTGCTGAACGGCGGCGGCCTGCGCGCGGATCTCCCGATCGGGCCCCTGACCTACGGCCGGCTGTACGAGGCGCTCCCCTTCGACAACCGCTTCGCCACCATCCCGACAACCGCCGGCGAGCTCGCCGCCGTGATCGCGGCCAATCTGTCCCACGGCAACGGAATCGTCTCCGTCTCGGGCGTGCGCGCGACGGCCCGCTGCATGGCCGGATCGCTGGCCGTCACGCTGGCGCGCAGCGACGGCCGCCCGATCCCGCCCGACGCGCGCCTGACCGTCCTGACCAGCGACTTCCTGGCCACGGGCGGCGACGACCTGCTGCCGGACACATGGCAACGACGCGCCACCCTCGACGGCGGCCCCCCGATCCGGGACGCCATCGCCGACCAGCTGCGCGCGCGCGGCCACGTCCCGCCCCCCCGTGAGCTCGTCCCCCCCGCAGCACCCCGCCTAGAGTACTCGGGCAAACGCCCGGTCCACTGCCGTTAATCCATTCCCCGTCCCCGTCCTCGTCCTCGTCCTCGTCCTCGTCGCCGTCCTCGTTTCCGATCCGGCGAGCCGAGCCGAGCCGAGCCGCTACTTCGTCGCCTGCCGCGGGGAGCGGCGACGGTCGGGAAGTGCCAGCGCATCCGAGGACGAGGACGAGGACGAGGACGAGGACGAGGACGGGGGAGAGCCTAGCGCTCGGTGTAGAGCGCCTGGATGTCGGAGGCGGTCAGGGCGCGGGTGTAGATGCGGAAGTCGTCGAGCTCGCCGTCGAAGTTGGGGTCGTTGAATTCCGAGTGGCCGAGCCAGTCGTTGGGCGTCGACCCCAGAGCCGACGGGCGCAGGGGTATCGAGGTGCTGCTGGCGACGGCCGTGCCGTTGACGTAGAGGGTTCCGTTGCTGGTTCCCTGGAGAACCACGGCGACGTGGGTCCAGGTGCCGGTTGGCAGCGGGGCCGCGCCCGTGAGCTGCTGTTCCATGCCCGGCCCGTTGCCGCCGGTCGTGATCGCGAACCGCACGGCGCTGAGGCCGGTCCCGGCCGCGTGCGAGGTCAGGAACATGTACTTGGTGGTGCTGCTGCCGAAGTCGAAGATGCGCGCCCACGACAGGTCCGTTCGCACGAACACCCAGGTGGCGATCGTCAGGTCGGTCGCGTTCTGCAGAAGGTTGGCGGGTAGCGAGACGTAGTTCGTCCCCGTGCTGCCGTTGTTCAAATTCAGCGCTTTACCGATCTGACCGGTGACGAAGGCGACCGTCCCCTGCGCGGTGCCGTTGTGGCCGTTCCCCGACGCGTCGGTGATTGTCGGTCCGGAGGTCTGCTCGAACGGGTAGTACGCGAGCATCGGGATCTCCGCGCCGCCGGCGCCCGCCGTTCCGCCCGCGCCCGCGGTTCCGCCCGCGGCGCCGCCACGCCCGCCCGGACCGCCGGCCGCGCCGCCC
>CAZJMY010000732.1:0-5500 GCA_964546845.1 uncultured Myxococcales bacterium
TCGACTTGCCGGCGCAGGCGGCGACGAGCGCCAGGGGCACCAGCCAAAGGCCTCTCTTCATCGGCAAAACCCCGCTTTCAGTCTTAGGGACAACGCCCACACCGGCCAGTTCCATCGACCTTTATCTCCAAACGTTTACAGCCGGGACGGGTTGGGGCACTTTCGGGGGGTGCCGTTGCGTGAGGTGATTTCGGCGGCCGCCATTGCCCGGCGGGTCGCGGAGCTGGGGGCCGAGATTCACGGGCGGCTCCCGCCCGGGCCGCTGACCGTCGTCGGGGTCCTGCGGGGCGCCTTCATCTTCACCGCCGACCTGGTGCGAGCCATCCCCCGCGACCTGACCGTGGACTTCCTGGGGGTCCGCAGCTACGGGGACGCTACCGTCTCCTCGGGGGTCGTCGAGATCACCACCGACCTGGGCGCGCCGATCGCCGGGCGCCACGTCCTGCTGGTGGAAGACATTGTCGACACGGGTCTCACCCTTCGGTACCTGCTGGAGCTGCTGCGCGCCCGGGGCCCGGCCAGCCTCCACGTCTGCGCGCTTCTCGCCAAGCCGCCCGCCGGCGGCGCCGCCCTGCCCCTCGACTTCGTGGGGTTCCCGGCGCCGGCCGGCTTCGTGGTCGGCTACGGGCTGGACGGCCGGCAGCTGTACCGCAATCTGCCCGGAATCAACCTTCTGGAAGGCTGACCGCGATCACCGCGGCTTGCGGCCGCGGTCCAGCTCTTCCTTCAGGCGCTGCTTGAGCGCGTTGTAGCGCTGCAGAAACTCCAGGTGGCGCTGCCGGAAGGCCTGTAGGTAGCGACGCTCGTGCGCCTTCTGCTTCAGCGCCTCCCGGATCTCCCCCAGCGGGACCACCAGCTGGGTGGGGTCGGTGTAGCTGCCGATGAGGTTCATGACCCGGGTCGCGTCGACCAGCTTCACTTCCCCGGCCCGCCCGCTCTTGCCGGGCGGCGTGTACAGCAGCGTGACCGCGTCGGGGGCGCTGGCCTTCACCGTGTGGACGACCATGCTCCCGGGCAGGTCGGGCAGATCCTCTTTCACCAGCACGATCTGGGGTCGGGTCTGCGTGACGACGTCCAGCGCCTCACCGCCGGTCAGCGCCGCGCGGAACAGCCATCCTTGCGCCGTGGTCAGCGCCTCCTCCAGCCGGGACAGCGCGGCCGGGTCGTCGTCGACCACCACGACGTTGACGCTGGCGGCGGCGTCCGACACGTCCTCGGGCTTGCGCCCGGCCAGCCGGTCCTCGACGTCGATCAGCTCGCGCGTCACCTCGCGCAGGCGCCGCAGGAAGTCCTCGTGCGTGTCGGCGACCTCTTCCAGCAGGATGTTCCGGTCGGCGGTCCCCTTGATCTCCCCGGCCGCCTCGATCACCCGCTCGCGCAGGTAGGGGACCGTGTCGGGCTCTTTCAGCACGACGTCGGTGGCCCCGGCCCGGAAGGCCTTCAGCGCCACGTCGTACGACTTGCGGGCCGTCATCACCACCACCGACGTCAGCGGCGACTTGTCCCGCGCGAACTGCAGGAGCTCGATGCCCGCCCCCGGGGTGGGGGTGTCCGCGTCGACCAGCGCCACCGCAAAGAACTTGTTCAGCAGCTGGTCGCGGGCCCGGATGGGGTCGTTGGTCCCCGTGACGATCAGCCCGACCTTGGTCAGCAGCTTGTCGAGCCCCTTGACCACCTGGTCGTCGGCGTCGACGACCAGCACTTCCTGCCCGGCGGCGGGTTGGCTCCCCACGGTGCCCAGCAAGTTACCCGGAACGCCCCGGCTCTTCCAGATTGCCCGTCTTCAAAGGTCATGAATGTGGCGCCGGGGGCGGCGGGCGCCTGGTACGCTGGACTGGGGCGATGGAATCCTTCTTCGATCGGGCGCTGGTGGCCGCGCGCCGGCTGGGTGCCTCCGACGTGCATCTGAAACCGGGGCTGGCCCCCATCCTGCGCATCGGGGGCGAGCTGCGCACGCTCAGCGACGTTCCCCCGCTGTCCCGCGAGTTCCTGCAGAGCCTGGGGCACTCGCTGCTGAACGACCGGCGGCGCGAGCAGCTGGAACGCACCGGCGAGGTCGTGCTGGCCACCGCCACCAGCAACGGCGGCCGGCAGCGGGTGCACGTCTTTCACCACCGGGCCGGACTGGGGCTGTCCCTGCGGCTGGTCCCGCCCGAGCCGCCGACTTTGGAAAACCTGGGCCTGCCGGCGACGGTGCGCGGGCTGACCGAGCCCGGCGGCGGCCTGGTCCTCATCGCCGGCGGCGCGTCCAGCGGGCGGACCACCACCGTGGCAGCGCTGCTGGACGACCTGGTCGGGCAGCGGCCGGTCCGGCTGGTCACGATCGAGGATCCCGTCGAGTTCCTGCTGAAGGACCGGCGGGGGGTGGTCGTGCAGCGCGAGGTCGGGACCGACGTACCCACCGTGGGCGCCGCGTTGCGCGCGGCGGCCCGGCAGGACCTGGACGTGCTGGCCGTCAGCGACGTCGCCGACCCGGATGCCGCGGCGCTGGCCGTCGACGCCGCGCGGGCGGGCCGGCTGGTGCTGGCGACGGTGATGGCCACCGACGTCCGGGACGCCCTCGACAAGCTGGCGGCGCTGCTCGCCCCGGCGGCCGGTCCAGCGGCCCGAACGCGCCTGGCCGGCGTTCTGCGCGGCGTCCTGCACCAGCGCCTGGCGCCCGCCGGCGACGGCCGCAAGCGCAGCGCGGCCGGCGTGGTCTGGCGGGCGACACCGGAGTTGCGCAGCTGGATCGTGGCGCCCGGCGGCGATGGCCAGCCCGAGGGCGCGGTCCCCTTCGAACCGGCGCCGGTGGCGCCTTCTCGCAACAAACGCGCGCCGGGATCGACGGCGGCGGTTGAGGATGACGCCCTCCCCGACTAGATTACGCCCCCCCATGGTTGCCCAGCTCCTCTCTGCCGACGCCCGCCGCGCTTTCCTCGACTTCTTCAAGCAGCATGGGCACACGGAGGTCGCCAGCGCCTCGCTGGTGCCGAACAACGACCCGACGTTGCTGTTCACCAACGCCGGGATGAACCAGTTCAAGGACTACTTCACGGGCAAGGCGAAGGCGCCCATGGCGCGCGCGACCTCGTCGCAAAAGTGCGTCCGGGCGGGCGGCAAGCACAACGACCTCGAGAACGTCGGCCGCACGGCGCGCCACCACACGTTCTTCGAGATGCTGGGCAACTTCAGCTTCGGCGACTACTTCAAGGCGGACGCAATCGCTTTCGGGTACCAGCTGCTGACGGGCACCTACGGCATCGACGCCCAGCGGCTCATCTACACGGTGCACGAGTCGGACACGGAAGCGCGCGTCATCTGGAAGAAGGTGGCCGGCGTCGGCGACGATCGGATCATCTCGCTGGGGGACAAGGACAACTTCTGGGCGATGGGCGAGACCGGGCCCTGTGGCCCGTGCAGCGAGATCCACTACTTCCAGGGCGCCGACGTCGCCTGCGCCGTCGAGGCGGCGGGCGGCAAGTGCCTGGGACCGGCTTGCGACTGCGACCGGTGGGTCGAGATCTGGAACCTGGTCTTCATGCAGTTCGACCAGGTGGCGCCGGGCGATCGCCGCCCGCTGCCCAAGCCCTCCGTCGACACGGGCATGGGGCTCGAGCGGCTCTGCGCGGTGTTGCAGGGCGTGCGGTCGAACTACGAGACCGATCTGTTGCGGCCGCTGATCGATCACGCCGCCCAGCTGTCGAACAAGACCTTCGACCCGACGGACTACACCGGCCCCAGCGTGTCGCTGCGCGCGGTGGCCGACCATGCGCGCGCGGCGACGTTCCTGATCGCCGACGGCGTCTTCCCCGAGAAGACCGGACGCGAATACGTGCTGCGCCGGATCATGCGGCGGGCCGTCTATCACGGGTGGTTGCTGGGCATCAAAGAGCCGTTCCTGGACCGCCTGGCGGCCGACGTGATCGAGAAGATGCGCGGCGTGTTCCCGGAGGTGGCGGAGCGCGCCAGCCTGATCGCCAAGATCACGCGCGACGAGGAGGTCCGGTTCCGCGAGACGCTCGAGCGCGGCGTACGCCTCCTCGATGAGAAACAGGGGAAGGGCGCGACGACCGTCCCGGGACAGCTCGCGTTCATGTTGTACGACACGTACGGGTTCCCGCTGGACCTGACGCGCGTCATCGCCGAGCAGCGCGGCTGGACCGTCGACGAGGCGGGCTTCTCCGCCGCGATGGACGAGCAGCGGCGGCGCAGCGAGTTCCAGGGCTCGGGCGAGGTCGCGGTCGCGGCCGTGTTCCAGCAGATCGCCGATCGGGTCGGCCCGTCGATGTTCACGGGATACGAGGCGACCGAGGGGACCTCGCGCGTCGTGGCGCTGCTGGCCGAGGGGCAGGAGACGGACGTCGTCGGCCCCTACTCGAAGGACGTGGCGGTGGTCGTGGCCGAGACGCCGTTCTACGGCGAGCAGGGCGGCCAGATCGGCGACGCCGGCACGATGTCCTCCGCCAAGGCGAAGCTGCTGGTGCGCGACTGCAAGCGCCCGGTCCCGACTTTGTGGGTCCACCTGTGCGACGTGCAGAGCGGCGAGCTTCGCGTCGGCGACACCGTCAAGCTGGCCGTCGACGGCGAGCGGCGCGACGACATCCGGCGCAACCACTCGGCGACGCACCTGCTGCACTGGGCGCTGCGCCAAATGCTGGGCACGCACGTCACGCAGAAAGGCTCGCTGGTCGCGCCGGACCGGCTGCGATTCGACTTCTCCCATTCGGCGCCGCTGACAGAGGAAGAGCGCGAGAAGGTCGAGGACCTGGTGAACGCGCGCGTGCGGCAGAACGCCGCGGCGGCGACGGCGGTCCTGCCGATCGCGGAGGCCAAGCAGGCCGGCGCGATCGCGTTCTTCGGCGAGAAATACGGCGAGACCGTCCGGGTCGTCACGATGGGCGATTCCAAGGAGTTCTGCGGCGGGACCCACGTTTCGCGCACGGGCGACATCGCCATCTTCAAGATCCTGTCCGAGAGCGGCGTGGCCCAGGGCGTGCGCCGGATCGAGGCCACCACCGGCGCGGGCGCGCTGGCCTACGTCCACCGGATGGAGCGGGAGCTCATGGAGGCCGGCAAGCTGCTGCGCTCCGGCGAGCTGGAGGTCGCGGCGCGCGTCGCGAAGCTGCAGGCCGACGAGCGCGCGCTGGAACGCGAGATCGAGAAGCTGCGCCGCCGGCTGGCGTCCGGTGGCGGCCGCGATCTGCTCGCCGAGTCGCGCGACGTGGGCGGGGTGCGCGTGCTGGCCACGCGCGCCGACGTCGCGGACGCCAAGGCGCTGCGCGAGGTGGCCGACCAGCTGCGCGACAAGCTGCGCTCGGGCGTGATCGTGCTGGCGGGGGTCGAGGGGGAGAAGATCGCGCTGGTCTCGATGGTGACGCCCGATCTCGTCGGCAAGTACAACGCCGGCAAGATCGTGGGCGAGGTCGCCAAGGCGGTCGGCGGCAAGGGCGGCGGGCGCGCCGACATGGCGCAGGGGGGCGGATCGCAGCCGGAGCTCCTCGACGGGGCGCTGGCGCGC
>CAZJMY010000733.1:0-5424 GCA_964546845.1 uncultured Myxococcales bacterium
ATCACACCGTCCATGTCGATCAAGAAACCAGTGGGTCCTTCGAACATTTGTTTGTATTCCTTCATCAACGACCGGCAAGTCGCTGTTAATGGAACTTACATACC
Source organism: uncultured Myxococcales bacterium (assembly GCA_964546845.1). GTDB lineage: Bacteria > Myxococcota_A > Polyangia > Fen-1088 > Fen-1088 > JADGRB01. The sequence continues at coordinate 105 of CAZJMY010000733.1, forward strand.
AAGTGGTCGACGAAGGATCTGTTTCGGCCTCGTGGAAACGGTGCAACTCGGGCAAACCCGCGCCACTCGCCTGACGTCCGTCGTTATCCTGGCGCGTCGGATGATTGACAGCGAGCCAGGCTCATTGGGGATATTCGTCGTTCCGCCTTTGACGACGGCGCGCCGTGGTCAGCGGCTCGGCAACTTGCCCTTCAACAGGTCGCCCAGCGTCCCCAGACCTTGCCCGCCGCCCGAGGCGCGGCTCGCCGCGGCGCGCCCCTCGACGTCGACGCCGGCCTCTCGCGCGGCCAGCCCCAGCGAGATGCGTCGCTTCTCCGAATCGATCGCCAGAACAGCCACCTCGATCGACTCGCCCGGCTTGACCGCCTCGCGCGCGTGGCGCAGCTGACGGTTCCCGCTGGCGAGCTCGCTGATGTGGAGCAGGCCCTCGACGCCAGGCGCCACCTCGACGAAGGCGCCGAACGGCTCGACGCGCGTCACGGTTCCCCGGACCATCGTCCCGGCCGGCAACTTTTCCGCCGCGTCCAGCCAGGGGTCGCGCTCGAGCGCCTTCAGCGAGAACGAGACCTGCTCGGGGCGGCGCGGGTCGTCGCGCTTTTCGATCTTCAGCACCTGCACCGTGACCGGCTGGCCGACGGTCAGGAAATCCGACGGGCGCGCGCCACGCTGAAAGCCGATCTCGGACGCCGGCAGCAGCCCCTCGATCCCGCCCACGTCGACGAACGCCCCGAAATCCTTGATGGCGACCACCACGCCCGACAGGACGGCGCCGACGGACAGCTTGCCGCGCGTCTCCGCCGCGCGCGCCTGGTTCTCCTCTTCGAGAAGCGCGCGGCGCGACAGCACCACGTTGGGGCCGCGGCGATCTTCCTCGTAGCGCGTGATCCGGAACATCAGCTTCCGCCCGATGTAGACCGACGCGTCGGCGACCGGCCGCAGCTCCAGCTGCGAGATCGGGCAGAACGCGCGCACGCCCCGGAGGTCGACCTCGACGCCGCCCTTGTTGACGGCGGTGACGACCCCCTCGACGGGCAGCCCGCTCTGCGCGGCGGTCGCCAGGTCGCCGCGTGACTCCGCGCCACCGCCCGCGCTGCGCGCCAGGTAGACGAAGCCGGGCCGGTCGCCCAGCCGAACCACGCGCGCCTCGACGGTGGCGCCGGTCGTGACGGTGAGCTGCCCCTTGCCGTCCTGCAGCTCCAGCGTGTCCAGCGTCCCTTCGCCGCCACCCGCCAGCTCGAGGATGGTGACCTCCTGGCCGATGGAGACCACCTTACCTTTCACGCGGTCGCCGACGGTGAACCGGGGCCCGCGCGCGCCGCGGCCTTGCCCCCGCTCGGACTCGGCCAGCATGGCGGCGAAATCTTCCTCGGGGGCCTTCTGATTGCGTCCGTCGCTCATCGGCCCCGTTCTAGCATCTGCCCGCGCCGCAAGCGCGCCCCGCCGACCACGCGCGAACGTTTCCGTCACCGGCGGTCAGTCGTTTTCCAGCAGCCGCTGCAGACCCGTCAGGTAAGCGTCCTGGAATGCCCGCTGCGCGCCGAGCGCCAGCTGGTCGAGCGCCAGCCGATCGCGCTGATGGACGGCCGCGGCGGCGTCGGCCCCCTCCAGCGCCTGAGCCGTGCTGACGACGACCTCCAGCTCGCGATCGACGAGGCCCAGCTCCAGTCGGGCCTGATCGCGCGCCGCACTCAGCTGCTGGCGTTGCTGCGCCAGCAGCGAAGCCGGTTCGTACGGGGCGCCGGCCACCTCCTGCTGGTGCGCGCGCGCCCACGCGGCGGCGTGGCGGGCCTGGACGACCCCACCCAGGTTGAAGCCCAGCTGCAGGATCCCGTACCAGTCGAACCTGGACGACGGGATGACCCCGGCCGTCACCTCCAGCTGCCAGGGCTGGGCCGACTGGACGTTTGCCGTCGCGCGGTCCAGATCGGCGGAGGCTTCCGCGTAGGTTCGCGCGAGCTGTTCAGCCGCCCGCTGGCCGGCGTGCGGGTCCGCGGTCCTGGCCCCGGTTTTGGCGGCCAGCTGCGCCGCCTGCCCGCGCGACTGGACCGCCATGCGTTCCAGCGTGGCCGCACGCCGGCGAACGTCTTCGAGCTCGATCAGGGTGATTGCGTGCGCCGTGAACCGCGCGGTCGCCCGGTCGACCGCTTGCCGCGCCTCGGCTGCGTGCGCTTCCAGAAAGGCGACCTGCGCCTCCAGCGCGGCCTGGCGGGCGGCCGCGTCCCCGCCGGACACGGTGCTCTCCAGCCGCACGCGCGCGTCGTGCGCGCGGCAGTCGGCGTCCGCGATCTGTTGCAAGCCCAGCCCCTTGTAGAGGTCGGTGGCCGAGAAGGCGACCCCGGCGCGCAGCTGGAACCCGTTCGCGACGACGACGCCCCCTTCCAGCGTCCCGTTGTCCGGAAAGCGCAGCCCCTGAACCAGCAGCCGCGGCGCGACCAGCAACGCCGCGTCGCCCGCCGCGCGCTCGCGGATCCGGGTGCAGTAGGGCGTCGTCTCCTGCGCCTGGCACGGGAGCGCGTGCAGCAGAATCGCCGCGGCCACGATCCCCGAAACCCGCCGCCGGCGTCCCCGGAGCACGCTCGCGAGCAGGCCGGCCGCCACGACCAGCGCCCAGCCTCGGGTCGCCGCCGGAACCGCTGGCGGCGCCGCGACGACCGCGCCGACCGTGGCCTGGAAGGCGAACGTCGTCGACGCCGGCAACGCGCCGTGCAGCGTGACGCGCTTGCCGGCGATCTGCGCGACGCCGCATCCGGCGCAGTCGAACGCCGAGATCGCGTCGCCGAACTCGACGGTCAACTCCGGCGCGTCGTGCGCCCCCGTGGTGATGGTGCCCGCGTACCGCGCCGGCGCGCCGGCCAGGTACGACGCGTCGACCACCGCCTCGTCGCGCGCTTGCCAGAACGCGGCCACGTCCGCCGCGGTCGACTGGACGCGCAACCCGCGGGCGCGCGCGGCCTGCAGGACGTTCTCGAGCACCGCGACCTTGCTGCGCACGTTGTCCTGCGGCTGCCTGACCCCGTAAGACGGGTGCATCAGGGCCATGGTGTGCCCGCCGTTGTCCGCGTTCCGCAACAGCGCGTAGGACCACAGGGACGTGAACTGGGCAGCGTTGGCCGCGTTCATCTCTTGCCGCGTGGGGGAGCCGTCTTCGATGCCGCCGATGCCGTCCTCCAGCGCGATGGGCATCGAATACAGCGGCTGGGCGTGGAACAGGAACTGGTTCACCCCGGTGTGCGCCAGCGAGACGGGCAAGTTGGACTTCAGGTCCCCGATGGCGTAGCTGCTGTCGAGCAGCACGCCGCGCGCCGCCAGGGCGTCGTACTGGAACGGGTTGACGTCCAGGTAGGGGCTGCGCCAGGCGACCGGGCGGGCGCCCGTCGCCTGCGCGACCAGCTCCAGGGACACGCCGACCTCGCCGCAGACCGTCGGATCGACCGCCGCCGCGTAGTCGCCCGCCGTCTCGGCGCAGGTGCCCGGCGGCAGCTGGCCGAAGTCGGCCGGGTGCACGACCGAGTGGGCGCCGACCGGGCACATGTCCAGCCCGCAGAGCTGCTGCATCAGCGGCGGCGAGTAATAGGGGACACTCTCGTCGGTGGCGACGTTCTGGGTCGTCGCGAAGAAGCTGCCGCGCGCGCCCCAGCGCTGCTCGGCCGCCGCGATCTGCAGGGCGCCCGGCTCACCCCACCCGTCCCCCGGTTGCTGCGCGTCGTACGCGCAGAGGTCGTGCGAGAAGATCGCGAGCCCGTCCTCTGGACCGGGCACGGTGTGCTTGAGGACGACGTGGCCGCGCATCGCCTCGCGGAAGACCTCCCGCAGGAACAGCCCCGCCAGATCGCCCGCCGGCTCGAAGCAGTTGATGTAGCAACGCTGGGCGACCGACGTGTGGAGGTCGTAGCCGGCGGCGTAGACGGCCCCGGCGCCGGCGCCCCGCCGCGTGAGCACCGCGCCGATCGGAACGCCGGCCGTGCTGGCCGTGGCCAGCACCTGTGTCTCGGGCCCGGCGGGCGCCAACACGTGGACGACGACCGCCTCCTCGGACCCGGGCGTGGCGATCGGGACGCGCAGCTCCTCGGGGCTGTCGAACGCGCGCAGCGCGCCGGCGCGCGGGCCGGCGAAGGCGACGGCGTCCGCGTCGGAACGGCGCGCCGTGCTCAGCGCGCCAATCAGCTGCTGCGCCGGGCTGCCGTCCGCGAAGATCGGCTTGAACACGACCAGCACGCCACCCTGATGGACGTAGCCCTCCAGCGCCGCCTGCCGGAACGGGACCAGGAAATCCTCTTCCAGATACCCCGGGATGACGACCAGCGGGTATCGGGACAAACCGGCCAGCGCGGCGTCGAACTCGGCCGGCGCCGAGGGACGATCGAACGCGATCCCCCACTGGTCCAGCACGGAGGCGATGTGGTCGACCTCCAGCGCGGCGTCCGTGAACGCGTATCCGGGCACCAGCAACAGCGCGCGGGCGCGCGCGGCCGGCAACGGCGCGGCTGGCACGTCGTCGACCACGCCGTCGCAATCGTTGTCGGCGCCGTCGACCACCTCCGGCGACGGCCCGGGAGCCAGGCAGACCCGCTGGCCGTCGACGCAGGCGGCGTGCCCCGGCGCGCACGACAGCCCGTCGGCCGGCGCGCACGCGTTCGCCGCGGTCGGCAACAGAACGTCGACCAACCCGTCGCAGTCGTTGTCGACGCCGTCGCAACGGGTCTCGACCGGCTCGTAGTCCGCGCCCGTCCCGCACGGCGGAGCCGCGCCTGCCTCCTGCGCCGCGGCCGGGCGCGCCGCCGCCAGCAGCACCGCCAGCGGCGGCCACCACGTCCATCCCCGGATGAATTTCGACGCCCTCATGCCCGACTCTAGCGGCCGGCGCCGTCGAGGCGCGCCCAGCCGGGGTAGCTGTGAACGGCCAGCCCCGCGAACGCCGGCGACCCGCGCAGCCCCGACGCGACCCGATCCAGCGCTTGCGCCAGCTGAGGGCCCGATTGCCCGCAGAAGCTGACGCGGGGCGGGTCGACGCAGGTGGTCTCGACGGCCACCAGCACCGGAAGGCCCTGGCGGGCGCCGCGATCCAGCACCGGCCCGGCCAGCGCCTGGACGTCGTCGGCGCCGTTGCGGTAGGCCATGACCACCACGCCGTCCGAGACGGCCAGGACCCGATCCTCCAGCGACTGCCCGGCGACCATCACGGTCCGGTACCAGAACGGGATGGTCTGCCAGATCTGCAGTCCAGCCTCGTGCGCCGCCGTCTGCGCGGCCCGCAGGGACCGCTCGTACGCGGCGGCGGCGCGCGCGGGCGCGGCCCGCCAGCCGGGCAGCAGGTAGGGCT
>CAZJMY010000734.1:0-4482 GCA_964546845.1 uncultured Myxococcales bacterium
GTTCGGATCGCCCATGGGCGCCGCCGCGATCATGCCCCCCTTGATGATGACCGCCGGCTTGGCCCCGAAGAACGCGGGACGCCACAGCACCAGGTCGGCCAGCTTGCCGGGCGTGATGGACCCGACCTCGTGCGCGATGCCGGCCGTCAGCGCCGGGTTGATCGTGTACTTGGCCAGATAGCGCTTCACGCGCACGTTGTCGTTGCGCGCCGTGTCCTCGGGCAGCGCGCCCCGCTGGACCTTCATCTTGTGCGCCGTCTGCCAGGTGCGCGTCACGACCTCGCCCACGCGACCCATCGCCTGCGAGTCGCTGGACATCATGCTGATCGCGCCCAGGTCGTGCAGGATGTCCTCGGCGGCGATGGTCTCGCGGCGGATGCGCGACTCGGCGAAGGCGACGTCCTCGGCGATCGATGGGTCCAGATGGTGGCAGACCATCAGCATGTCCAGGTGCTCGTCGACGGTGTTGACCGTGTAGGGGCGCGTCGGGTTCGTCGACGACGGCAGGACGTGCGGCACGCCGCACACCTTGATGATGTCGGGCGCGTGGCCCCCGCCCGCCCCCTCGGTGTGGAAGCTGTGGATGGCGCGCCCCTTGAACGCAGCCAGCGTGTCCTCGACGAAGCCGGATTCGTTCAGCGTGTCGGTGTGGATCGCGACCTGGACGTCGTGCATCTCGGCGACCGAGAGGCAGCAGTCGATCGCCGCCGGCGTGGTCCCCCAGTCCTCGTGCAGCTTGAGCCCGACGCAGCCCGCGACGATCTGCTCGTGCAGCGCCTCGGGCTGGCTGGCGTTCCCCTTGGCCAGGAAGCCCAGGTTCATGGGCAGCGCGTCCGCCGCCTGCAGCATGCGCGCGATGTTCCAGGGACCGGGCGTGCAGGTGGTCGCGTTGGTCCCCGCCGCCGGCCCGGTGCCGCCGCCGATCATCGTCGTCACGCCCGACATCAGCGCGTGCTCGACCTGCTGGGGCGAAATGAAGTGGATGTGCGTGTCGATGGCGCCCGCCGTCAGCAGGCACCCCTCGCCGGCGATGATTTCCGTGCCGGGGCCGATCACGATGTCGACACCGGGCTGCACGTCGGGGTTGCCGGCCTTGCCCAGGCCGACGATGCGCCCGCTGCGGATGCCCACGTCGGCCTTCACGATGCCGGTGGTGTCCACGACCACCGCGTTCGTGATCACCAGGTCGGCCGCCTCGGCGGCGCCGCGCTGGCTCTGCCCCATGCCGTCGCGGATCACCTTGCCACCGCCGAACTTCACCTCCTCGCCGTAGACCGTGTGGTCGCGCTCGACCTCGATCCACAGATCGGTGTCGCCCAGGCGCACCCGGTCGCCCGTCGTGGGGCCGTACATCTCGGCGTAGGCGGCGCGGTCGATCGTCTTCATGGCTTTGGCGCGTCCAGGGGGCCCATCACGTCGCCGCGGAAACCCTGGGCGATGCGCGCGCCGTCGTAGGCGACCAGATCGACGGTGCGGGTCTGGCCCGGCTCGAACCGCACGGCCGTCCCGGCCGGGATGTCGAGCCGAAAGCCGCGCGCCTTCGCGCGATCGAAGGCCAGCGCCGGGTTCACCTCGGCGAAGTGATAGTGCGAGCCCACCTGGATCGGCCGGTCGCCGGTGTTGGCGACCTCGACCCGCACCGTGGTCCGCCCCTCGTTCAGCGCGATCGTCCCGGGCGCGGCCTCGACGGCGCCGATGCCGATCGGCCGCCGCACCGCGATCGGCTGGTGGACCGTGACCAGCTTGGTGCCGTCGGGGAACGTGGCCTCGACCTGCACGTCGGGGATCAACTCGGCCACCCCCTCCATGACGTCGTCCTCGGTCAGAAGGCGCGTCCCCTCTTCCATCAGCTCGGCGACCGTGCGCCCGTCGCGCGCCCCCTCGAGAATGGCCGCCGAGATGTAGGCGACCGCCTCGGGGTAGTTCAACTTCAGGCCGCGCGCCTTGCGCCGCTCGGCCAGCAGGGCGGCGGTGAACAGCAGCAGCTTGTCCTTCTCGCGGGGGGTGAGCTCCATGGCGTCGGCGCTAAGTAGACCAGATACGGGGCGCGACGGCGGCACGATCGAACAGCGACGTGCGCAACGCCCGCCAGGTGTCGTGAACGAACGTCCGCGCACGCTCAGCGTCGCATCCCAGATGCCGGACGACCAGGACGTCCCCGTCGGCCACCACCGTCGGCGCCGCGCGGTCGCCGGCCGGCAGATCGCTGGCCGCCGCGCGCAGCCGCTCGACGACCTCGGCGGGCGGCGCGGGCGAGGCCACGATGGACGTCAGGACGGTCGCGCCGCCCAGGCCCCACGGAGCGGTCTGCACGGCGCCGCCCCCCTCGAAGCGGGTCCGCTCGATCAGCAACGGCGCGCCGTTGCGCCGCAGCGCGAACGACTGCCGGCAGGCGCCGCGCAGGAAAGGCGCCTCGCGCGCGGGCAGGCCGAAGCACAGCGTCTCGGCGCCCAGGAAGCGCGCCCCCGCGCCCAGGTCGACCTCCGTCGCCAGCTCGACGTCGGCGCCGTCGTAGACGATGATCTCCTGCGGCAGCCACTCGAGCGCGCCGCCGTCGTCGACGGCCAGCGCGTGGGTCTGGCGCGCGATGGGTCCGCGCGTCCGGTAGGCCTTGCCGGCGGCCGGCGTGGTCACCAGCGCGCGCGCGCCGGGACCGACGGCCAGCTCCAGCCGCAGCTGGTCACCGCCGACCAGCCCGCCCGGCGGGTGCAGCAGGTAGACGTGGCAGACCTCGCGCCCCTCCGGAAAGAACGGACGCTGGACCAGGAACGGGCCCCGGTGCGCGCGCCGGGTCAGCGCCGTCGCGCCGCTCGCGTCCGCCGTGAATCCCAGCGCCAGCGAGGCGCCCCAGCCGGCGGTCTCAGGTCCGGCCACTGGGCGTGCCGGGCTCCACGAACGTGTTGGGCTTGCGCCAGACCAGCCAGGCCACGCACCCCTCGGGGCTCTCGACGGTATGGACGGAGCCGGCCGGCTTGAGCACGTGCGACCCGGCGGGATAGACCCCGTCGTCGTCGCGCTGGGACCCGCGCAGGATCCGGATCTCCTCGATGTCTTCGTGGCGGTGGCGCGGCACGCGCGCGCCCGGGGCATAGCGCAGGAGCGCGCTGGAGGCGCCATGCTGCGGGTCGCCCCACAGCCGGCTGATCTCGACGCCGGGCTGAAACGGCTGCCACGTGAATTCGTTTCGCTCAAGGCGCGCCAGGATCTCGTCCAGCCGAAGCTCACCGGGGTTCATTGCCCCCAACGGTACGACGCCGTTCACTCTTTTCCAAACCCCGTCCTCGTCCTCGTCCTCGTCCTCGTCGCCGTCCTCGATCAGGGTCGCCGTGCGTCGTCCAGGGCGGAGCCAGAATCGAGGACGAGGACGAGGACGGGGCGGAGGGACTAAGCATGACCCGCCATGTGGCGGCCGATGACGCCCAGATCGGCGTCGGCGATGGGCGTCTCGTGAACGGCCTTGCCGTCGCTGATGACGACGATCCGGTCGGCCAGCGCGAAGATCTCGTCCAGATCGGCGCTGATCAGCAGCACCGCCGCGCCGCGGTTGCGGGCGTCCATGAGGCGCGTGCGGATCTCGGCCACCGCCGCGAAGTCCAGGCCGAAGCAGGGGTTCGACGCGATCAGCACGGCCACGTCGTCGGACAGCTCGCGCGCCAGCACCGCGCGCTGCACGTTCCCGCCGGACAGGCTGCCGATGGGCGCGTCCGGGCCGGGCGTGCGGATGCCGTAGGCGGCGATCAGCCCCTCGGCGTTGCGGCGCAGCGCGCCGCCGCTGACCAGCGCGCCCGCCCGCGTGAACGGCGGGCGATCGAAGCTGCGGAAGCCGATGTTCTCGGCGACGGACATGCCGCCCACGCAGGCGTTGCGCAGCGGCTCGTCCGGCAGGCAGCGCACCTTCAACGCGCGCATGTCGCCCCGCCGCGCGCGATAGGCGGCGCCGCCGATCGTGATCGTGCCCGCCGTGGCCTCGCGCTGCCCGGCCAGCACCTCGACCAGTTCCTCCTGGCCGTTGCCGGAGACGCCGGCGATCCCCACGATCTCGCCCGCGCCCACCTTCAGCGAGAAGTCGCGCACGGCCGGGGTGCCCAGGTCGTCGACGGCCGAAACCCCCGAGATGTGCAGGACCACGTCGTCGCGCGTGCGCGTGCCGCGGCTGCCACTGGCGCGCGGCGGCTCCTCGCCCACCATCATGCGCGCCATCGCGTCGGGGGTCAGGTCCGCGACCCGCCCCTGCCCCGCCGGCCGCCCGCGCCGCAACACGGTCACCTCGTCGGCGAACGCCATCACCTCGCGGAACTTGTGCGAGATCATCAGGATCGTCAGCTCGCCGTCGGTCGCCATCTGGCGCAGCAGCCCCAGCACGTCGTCGGCCTCGGCGGGCGTCAGGACGCTGGTCGGCTCGTCGAGGATCACGATCTTGCTGCCCAGATAGAGCTGCTTCAGGATCTCCAGCTTCTGCTTCTCGCCGGCCGCCAGCATGCG
>CAZJMY010000735.1:0-4698 GCA_964546845.1 uncultured Myxococcales bacterium
CGCCATCATCCTAGTCGTGGTCACGGCAGGTGTGTATTCCGCCGTCACCCACGAGATGCGGGACGCGACCATCCGCACCGTTGAATTCGACGTTTCCCGCGCCCAGCGGATGCATAGCGACATCACGCGCCTCGAAGCGCTCGAGTTCGCGAACCTGGTCGGGTCCCTGGCCCACCGGGCGGCGGTCGTCGGCATCTTCTCGAAATCGGACGAGACCGGCCGGCGGCAGGCCGCCTTCGAGCAGGCCGAGCAGCTGAACGGCCTCCTGCAGACGGGCGGCGCGCGCAAGGCCGACATCGTCGCGATCCTGGACGCCGAGGGGAAGGTCATCGCCCGCGACCTGAACGTCAACGCCATGTACGGCGAGGACCTGAGGTCGAAGTTTCCGGCCGTCAGCGTCGCCCTGCGCGGCGACTCGACGAAGGACATCTGGACGCTGGCCGGCCGCATGACGCGCGTCGCCGTCGCCCCGATCATCCACCCCGACGGGACCATCCGCGGCGCGCTGCTGGTCGGCTACGTGGTCACCGCGCGCGACGCCCAGTCCAAGCGCGACCTGCTGGGCGCGGAGGTTGCGTACTTCCACAACGGCAAGGTCCACACCTCCAGCTTCGTCTCCGAGGGGACGGGCGAGAACGCCAAGGAGGACGGGAACAAGACCCAGGCGCTGAACGCAATCCTCTTCCAGTCGCCCGAGGCCTGGGGGCAGCAGGCCCTGCAGAAGAACGCGCCGACGGAGGTCTTCCACCTGACCCTGGACGGGCGTGAGTACGCCGCCGTCGCCGCCCCGCTGCACGGCAACGCGTTCGACAAGACCAGCGGCGTCGTCACCCTGATGTCGATCTCGGACGCGCTGGAGTCGGTGTCGTCGGTCGGCATGAAGATCATCGGGTTCGGCGTGCTGGCGATCCTGGTCATGCTGGCGGCGACGATGCTGACCGCCTCGCGCTTCATCCGCCCGCTCGACAAGATCGAGCTCGGGGTCGCCGAGATCATCAACGGGAACATCGACTACCAGTTCAAGCCGGTGGGCCCCGACTTCGAGGGTCTCTCGAACGGCCTCAACGTGATGCTGGCGCGCCTGCTGGGTCGCGAGGAGCCGAACGAGGACGAGCCGGAGGAGGAGCAGGACGAGACCTCGCGCTGGCGATCGGACCAGATGCTGGTCGAGGAGGGCTCGGGTCCGTCGGCGGCGGCCTCGCCGGACGCGGCGACCCTCAGCCAGGAGCCGGAGCCGGTCTACTTCACGCGCATCTTCAACGAGTACGTCGCGGCGCTGAAGAGCCAGGGCAAGCCGACGAAGGGGATCACCGTGCAGGCGTTCACCGCCAAGCTCCGCCTGATCGAGGGCGGCCTGAAGCAGAAGTGGAAGTGCCGCATGGTGCGCTTCAAGGTCAACACGCAGGGCGAGCAGGTCACGCTGAAGCCCATCGCCATCAACTGACCGTCACCGTCTGACGGCAATGAGAAAGGCCTGCCCGGCGTGCCGGGTGGGCCTTTCGTTTGTGGGCGCTTGGCCATAAAGTGACCCGGTGAACGTCGAGACGGGGCTCGATGTGTTGTGCCGGGAGCGGCTCGGGCTGCTCCGCGGCCGGCGGGTGGGGGTTCTCTGCCATCCGGCCAGCGTGGCGGGCGACCTCACGCACGCGGTCGACCGCCTGATCCAGGCCGGCGTCCGGCCGGCGCGCCTCTTCGGCCCCGAGCACGGGGTGCGCGGCGAGGCGCAGGACATGATCGGCGTCAGCGACGACCAGGACAGCCGGACCGGGATCCCAGTCTCCAGCCTGTACGGCTCGACGTTCGAGTCGCTGGCGCCGCGCCCCGAGCACCTGGCGGACATCGACGTGCTGGTCGTCGACCTGCAGGACGTCGGCAGCCGCTACTACACGTACGTCTGGACCATGGTGCTGTCGATGGAGGCCGCGTTCGCGGCCGGCGTCGCGGTGGTCATCCTGGATCGGCCCAACCCGCTCGGCGGGCTCGCCATCGAAGGCGGCTCCGTCGGCGAGCGTTTTCGCTCGTTCGTCGGACTGTGCCCGGTGCCCGTCCGGCACGGCCTCACGATCGCGGAGATCGCGCGCCTGCGCGCCGCCGGGATGACCTGGGCGGGCGACGCCCGGTTCGCGCGCGCCCTGGACGGCGACCTGACCGTGATCCCGATGCGGGGCTGGCGGCGCGCGATGACGTTCGCGCAGACGGGGCTCCCCTGGGTGATGCCGTCGCCCAACATGCCCACGCCCGACACGGCGCTGGTGTATCCGGGGCAGTGCCTGTTCGAGGCGACGAACCTGTCCGAGGGGCGAGGGACGACGCGCCCGTTCGAGCTGGTCGGGGCGCCGTTCGTGGACGGCTACGCCTGGGCCGCGGCGGCGGCGTCGCCGGGCGTGCGGCTGCGGCCGCTCTCGTTCCGGCCGACCTTCCACAAGTTCGCCGGGCGGTCCTGCGGCGGTGTCCAGCTGCACGTCACGGACCCGGCGGCGTTCCGCCCGTACGCGACGGGGCTGGCGCTCATCGCGGCGGCGCGCCGGCTGTCGCCGGGGGACTTCCGGTGGCGGACGGAGCCGTACGAGTTCGTCGCCGACCCGCCGGCCATCGACCTGCTGACGGGCGACGATCGCGTGCGGCGCGCGATCGACGGCGGCGCGCCGCTGGGTGACGTGCTGGCCGAGGATGCCCGGTTCGAGCGGACGTTCGCCGAGGTCCGGCGGCCCGCGCTGATCCCCGATTACGCCTGACGATGCGGGTCGCGATCTTCGGGGGCAGCTTCAACCCGCCCCACGTCGCGCATCAGATGGCGGCGCTCTACGTCCTGGAGACGGCGCCCGTCGACGAGCTGTGGCTGGTCCCCGCGGTGCGGCACGCGTTCGGCAAGACGCTGGCCCCGTTCGCGGACCGCCTGGCGATGTGCGAGGCCGCCGCGGCGGCGCTGGGCCCGCGCGTGCGGGTGAGCGCGATCGAGCGCGACCTGGGTGAAGAGAGCCGGACGCTGCGCACCATCCGCCGGCTGCAGCAGGATCACCCGGGCACCACCTTCTCGCTGGTCGTCGGCGCCGACCTGGTGGGGGAGGTGCCGTCGTGGCTGGGCGGCGCCGAGCTGCAGCGGACGGTGCCGTTCATCGTGGTGGGACGGGCCGGTTTCAGCGGGCCGGAGGTGCCCGCCACGCCCGTGGCGTTGCCGGCGGTGAGCTCCCGGCAGGTGCGCGCCGCGCTGGCGGCCGGCGGCGACGTGCGCGGGTTGGTTCCGCGCGCCGTTCTCGATTACATCTCGGCACACAACCTGTATAAGGCTGGCGAGGAACTCGTATGAGCTACATGTCCGAAGCCGAGGTGAACGCCCGGGCAGCCGCCGAAGGCCCCGCCGAGCCGACCCCGGCCGTGTTCGTGATGGGAGCCGGCGTGGTCGGCACCGCGCTGGCCGCCCGCCTGGTGCGCGCCGGGATCCCGGTGACGGGGCTTCACGGCCGCCAGCGCGAGCTGACCGACGCCGCCCGCGCCATCTCCGGCGTGGTGGCGACCTCCGACGAGATTCCGGAGATCCTCTCGCAGTCCGACGTCATCATCATCTCCGTCCGCGACGACCGCGTGCCGGAGGTGGCCGAGCGGCTGGTTCGGGAGAAGCGCCTGCGCCGCGAGCAGATCCTGCTGCACACGTCGGGCGCGTACCCCGCCCGCACGATCCTGGCCCCGGCCGTGCCGCACGTGCGCGCCGTCGGCACGCTGCACCCGCTGGTCTCCTTCGCCGACGCGCGCGTGGCGGTCGAGGGGCTGCGCGAGGTCGCGTTCGGCATCGAGGGCGACGAGCTGGCGCGGGCGGCGGCCAAGAAGATCGTGCGGTCGCTGGGCGCCCGGGCGGTCATCCTGGACGCCGAGAACCTGCCGCTCTATCACGCGGGCGCGGTGATGGCGTCGAACTACGTCGTGGCGCTGGCCGACGTGGCGCAGTCGCTGCTGATGAAGGCCGGCGTTCCCGCCGACCAGGCGCTGCCGGTGCTGATTCCGCTCTTGAACAGCGTCGTGCAGAACCTGGCCCACGTCGGTCTTCCCGGGGCGCTGACCGGCCCGGTCGAGCGGGGCGACGTCTCGTCGGTCGAGCGCCACCTCAAGACCCTGCAGGCGCGCGCGCCCGAGATGCTGGAGCTGTACAAGCTGGTGGGCCGCGACGTCCTGCGGCTCGCCAAGGAGAAGAGCGACATGGACGCGGCGCGGGCCGCCAAGCTCGAGGCGCTGTTCAAGGGCGGGGCGGCGGGCAGCAACGGCAAGCCGGGCAAGTAGAGACGGCCGTCAGGCGGCGCGCGGGTTTGCGAGCCCGGTTCTGCCTGGCAATCCCGGGCGGTCTTCGCCTAATATCGGGCCCCGTTTCACCACAGCGCCGACGGCGCGGGAGCTCCTTAGATGCACAAGAGATTTGCGCTCCGGTTCGGAACCGTGCTGGCCCTCGTGTTGCTGGCGGCCGCTCGCCCCAGCCTGGCCGGCAAGCCCGAGGACGTGTTCAAGGGCAAGATCATCATCACGAAGAACCGCCTGCCGATGCACTTCTCGTCGTCGGGCGCGTTCGTGAGCGCCCTGCAGAAGAACAAGATCGACAAGATCTGGCCGACCGAAGAGAGCGGCGCCGACAAGGGGAGCTGGAACCTGGAGTACCTGGCGTTCTTCTCGCAGCCGCTCGACGACAGCGAGATCCAGGTGAAGTTCTACGAC
>CAZJMY010000736.1:0-3273 GCA_964546845.1 uncultured Myxococcales bacterium
TCGTCGCCCGACATCTGCACGAGCTCAGTGCGCGACGGGGTCGCGCGTTCGTGGCGGTGAACTGCGGTGCATTCTCGGAGACGCTGGTCGAAAGCGAGCTTTTCGGCCACGAACGCGGGGCGTTCACCGGAGCCGCCAGCGTCAAGAAGGGGTGGTTCGAGACCGCCCATGGTGGAACCCTGTTCCTGGACGAAATCGGTGACTTGAGGCCAGCCGTTCAGGTCAAGTTGCTTCGCGTCCTCCAAGAGCGGGAGGTGGTGCGCCTGGGCGCACGTGAGCCGATCTCGATCGACGTTCGTCTGGTTGCCGCGACCAATGTCGATCTGGCGGCCGCCGTGTGCGCCGGGAGGTTTCGCGAAGACCTCTACTATCGGCTGAACGTGGCGGCCATCGCCCTGCCGCCGTTGCGGGAACGCCCGGGCGACATCCTGCCGCTCGCGGACCACTTCATGAGAGTTTACCGGCAGCGGCTGGGGACCCATGAGGTGAGCTTAGATGACGGCGCCGTCGCTCGCCTGCTGGCGCACGCGTGGCCCGGCAACATCCGCGAGCTCGAAAACGTGATTCACCACGCGCTGCTGGTGTGCCGGGAAGGGCGAGTTACGGCAGCCGACCTCCGCCTGGCCAGCCCCGTGTTGCGCGACGCCGCCGACGAGGCGCCGCGCCCGTCGGCGGCGAAAGCCAACGCGCTGGAGGCTGCGTTGCTCGAGCGGTTCGAGGCAGGTGGTGACGACATCTTTGCCGGCATCGAGGCGACGGTCATGCGAACCGCGTTCGAGTTCTGCCACCGCAACCAGCTGCAGACCGCGCGTCTCCTCGGCATCAGTCGCAACGTCGTTCGCGCGCGCTTGCAAGCGATCGGTGAGATCGCGCCCAACGCCCGAGATCGCGCGCCGCTGGTCGAAGCACCGGATCGAGAGGTGCGGGTCGGGCACCAGCAGTTCGGGCTACTTTCGCTCTTGCGGGCCAGCGGCGGTCTGGAGCGCGGGCTGGCCCCGCACGGATGGCGGGTGGCGTGGACCGAATTCCAGAGCGGCCTGGACCTGGCCGAAGCCTTGCGCGCGGGCGCGCTGGACCTCGGCGTTACGGGCGAAGGGCCACCGGTCGTTGCCCAGGCGGCCAATGCGCGGATCGTCTACGTGGGGGCGGAGCCACCGTCGCCGCACAGCGAGGCGATCATCGTTCCGCTGACGTCGTCGATGTCGTCTCTGGCCGATCTCCGCGGAGCGCGTGTGGCGGTGACCCGAGGGGCCAACGCACACGTGCTCCTGCTTCGCGCGCTCGAGGAGGCCGGCTTGTCCGCCGGGGACGTGGAGGTGGTGTTCGGCGCGCCGAAGGAGGCACGGCTGCTGTTCGAGCGCCGGCAGGTCGACGCCTGGGCCATTTGGGATCCTTGGCTGGCGGCCGTCGAACAGCAGCTCGGCGCGCGCGTGTTGCGTGATGCCGAGGGACTCTCGAGCAACCGCGCTTACTATGTGGCGGGGCGCGCATTCGCGCTGGCGAACCGGCACCTCGTCGACGTGTTTGTCTCGGAGGTTCGATCGCTGGGGCGTACCGCCAACGAGAGTAGCGATCTCGTGGTGAGGTTGCTTGCCGGTCCCGCCGGGATCGATCCCGCAGCGCTGGCGGTGACGTTGGGACGGAGCCAATTCGGCCTGCAGCCCTTCGACGACGAGCTGGTCGCTTCGCAACAAAAGGTTGCCGACTCGTCGCTGCGCCACCGTCTCATTCATCGACCGGTCAGCGTGGCAGCGGCAGCTTGGCGGTAGCAGCCTAGGGTGGCGCAGCTCTTAGCTCTGGGCGGTCTTGGGAAGGATGCCGTTCGCCAGCATCTCGCCGAACGGACCCGTCAGGTTGGTTTCAGTCGGCGCGACGAGGCCCTTGACCGGCAGCAACGGAAACAAGAGCTCGGCTACCCGGTAGGCTTCCTCAAGGTGCGGGTAGCCCGAGAAAATGAACGTGTCGATCCCGAGGTCGGCGTACTCGCGGATGCGGTCGGCGACCGTGGCCGGGTCGCCGACCAGCGCAGTGCCGGCGCCACCACGAACCAGGCCCACGCCCGCCCAGAGGTTCGGGCTGACTTCGAGCCGATCGCGCCGCCCGCCGTGCAGGGCCGACATGCGCCGCTGCCCCTCTGAGTCAAACCTCTGGAAAGCCTTTTGCGCGGCTGCGATCGCGCCGTCGTCGAGGTGACTGATGAGCCGCTCGGCCGCTCGCCAGGCGTCCTCGGCCCGCTCGCGGACGATGACGTGAAGGCGAATCCCAAAACGGAGGCTTCGGCCCTGGTCGGCTGCGCGCCTGCGCATGTCGCAGATCTTCTGCGCGACCGCCGCTGGCGGCTCGCCCCAGGTCAGATAGACATCCATGTGGCGCGCCGCTAGCGCATGCGCGGCCTCCGAAGAGCCGCCGAAGTAGAGGGGCGGATAGGGCTTCTGCACGGGTGGGTAAAGGACCTTGGCTCCCTTCACCCGCAGGTGTGGTCCCACGTAGTCGACGGTTTCGCCCCGCAGCACCCGGGTCCAGATCTGCAGAAAGTCGTCGGTCACCGCATAGCGCTGGTCGTGCGTCAGGAAGATACCGTCGCCCTCCGCTTCGGCGGGATCTCCCCCCGTGACCACGTTGATGAGAACGCGCCCATCCGACAGGCGATCCAGAGTCGCGGCTTCTCGTGCGGATGCAGTCGGCGACACGACCCCCGGCCTGATCGCGACCAGAAACTTCAATCGGCGGGTGAGCGGCACCAAGGTTGCGGCGACAATCCACGCGTCCTCGCACGAGCGGCCGGCCGGCAACAAGACGCCTAAGTAGCCGAGCCATCGGCCGCTCGCGCGATCTGGGCGCAGTAGGCGTGAGTGACCGGACGCGCGCCGCGCGTCGTCCCGAGATAACGCCCATCACCGTGCGTGGGAATGAACCAAAAGATCTCCATCGCTATCGCGGTTAGCAGCTTGCGTGCCCATCTAAAGACCCGCCCCGGCCATCCGTGAGTGTTGCGGCGCCAGCAGCGCAGCTGCACCGGTGGTGCTGGCGCAACAGAACGGCCCGCGGGCCGGTCCGCGATCCCCAAAAGGGGAGACGGCATGCCTCCTGCTTGAAGTGGCACGCCATGAGCCTGTCGGTTCATCCTCTCCCCGCTGAAGACGCGATGGCCGCCGCCGATCTGCTGGCGGCGCACCTGGCCGAGACGGCCGTGGCCCGCGACCGGGCCGGAGGCACGGCGCGCGCAGAGCGCGCGATGATCCGGAAGAGCGGCCTCCTGCGCCTGTCCATACC
>CAZJMY010000737.1:0-12271 GCA_964546845.1 uncultured Myxococcales bacterium
CGACATGGTTTCGTCAAAGCCGGCGATGAGCCAGGCGGCGATGGCGCGCGGCCATCCGACGCGGAGACGCGCGGCGTAGCGCGTGAAGCCGGCGAGGTCCTTGAACTGATCCATGGCCAGCATCAGCTCGGGGTCGTCGACCAGTCCGGGGGGCAGCGGGCGCGCGGGGGCGGTGGGGTCGGCGGCGAAGGCGGCGATGTCGGCCGGCAGCCGGGCGTGGTACGAGCCGTCCTCGATGAGCGACGTCAGCGCGCGCTGGTGCGGGTGCGTCCCGGCGGCCAGCTGCTGCGCCTGGCGCGCCATCTCTTCCAGGCCCCCCTCGTGCGCGCGCAGCAGCACCAGGTCGTAGAGCGGGTGGCGGTGGAACGTCTGCAGCACGTGCTCGACGATCGCGTCGCGCGGCGAGAACAGGCCGATGGGGTCCAGCATCGTGGCCGGACCCGAGATGAACCGGCGCAGGTTGTGGAACACCCAGGGGATCCCCTGAGACCGGTAGAACATCTTCGTCTCGGCGGCGGCGCCCACGATCATCTGGTCACGGCCGGCGACCAGCAGCTGAGGGACGGTCGGGACCGCCTCGATGTGCCCCAGCGCGCGCAGCCGCTCGAGCCGGCGCCGCACGAGGCCGGGGCGCAGGAAAGCCCCGACGAGGCCGGCAAGCTGAACCAGCTTGTCCCAGTTCTGCCGCAGTCCACCCACCACGTCGGCCAGCAGCCGCCGCCGCGGGCGCGCGAGCCAGGCGGGCTGCGTCGCCCCCTGCCGTTCCGCCATCCCGTCCATCGCGTCCCAGATTAGCAGCCGGCAGGCTAAACTTCGGCCCCGTGCTGCCCCCGCTCCCCGCGCTCTTCCTCGTCGCGGCCGCGACCGCCCATCCGGCGCCCGTGCCCGTGGCGGTCGGCGACCTGGCGGCCATCCGCGCGGCCGTGACCGCGCCGGGCGCGACCGCCGTGCTGGTCAACGTCTGGGCGACCTGGTGCGACGCTTGCCGCGAAGAGATGCCGGCGCTGCTGCGGTTCGCGCGGGCGCATCGCGCGGACGGGCTGCGCCTGGTGCTGGTCTCCGCCGACGACGAGGATCAGCGCGAGCAGGTGGCCGCGTATCTGGGCAAGGCCGGCGCCGCCGGAGCGACGGCGTTCATCAAGCACGGCGCCGACGACGCGTTCGTCAACGGCCTGGATCCGAACTGGACGGGCGCCCTGCCCGCTTCGTTCCTGTACGACGCGCACGGCGCGGAGAAGCGCTTCTGGTCGGGCCCGATCACCGTGCCCGAGCTGGAGGCTGGCCTCCGCGAGCTGAAAGACAAACCGAAGGGAAAACCATGACTCTCGCCATCGCCAAGCTGTTCGCCACCCTGGCCCTGTCCGCGCTGGCCGTCGGCGCGCCCGCGCCGGAGTCGGCGACCGCGATCAAGATGAAGAGCGCGCTGGACGGCAAGCTCGTGTCCATCAGCGACGTGCGCGGCAAGGCCGGCACCCTGGTGGTCTTCACCTGCAACCACTGCCCGTTCGCGCGCGGCTGGGAGCGGAGGATCGCCGACCTCGCGAACGGATATTCGAAGAAGGGGATCGGCGTCATCCTCATCAACGCCAACGATCCGGCCAAGTACCCCGAGGACGACTTCGCCGGGATGCAGGCCCGCGCCAAGCAGCTGGGGTTGCAGGTCCCGTACGTGGTGGACGAGACCTCCGGCGTCGCGCGGGCGCTGGGGGCGAACGTCACGCCCGAGGCGTTCCTGTTCGACAAGAACGGCAAGCTCGTTTACCACGGCGCGATTGACGACAACCACCGCGACGCCGGGGCGGTGAAGGCGCACTACCTGAAGGACGCGCTGGACGCCGTCCTCGAAGGTCACCCTGCCCCGCTGGCCGAGACCAAGGGGATCGGCTGCGGGATCAAGTTCCGCTGAGACGCGCCGCGCGCCGCCGGCGACGCGCCGCCGCGAGCGCTGCGATGAACGTGGCGGACGCGGCGAGGAGGCCGCGCGGGCCCTGCCGTTCCGACGCCGCCAGGCTGCACGAGCATCCCGAGTCAGAGGACCGTTGCACCGGCGGAGTGCCGCTGTCGATCGAGCCGCCGCCGTCGGGCATCCCGCCGTCGGGCGCGCCGCTGCCGGCCGTGCAACCGCCGTCGACCTCGACGAAGCCGGCGCGGCACGTCGCGGTGACGGTCAGCGTCGGCCCTTTGCCGGCGACCTCGCGCGAGTAAAAGCGCTGGGCTTCGCCGCTGGTGGCGTCCTCGGTGCTGCTCGAGAGCCGCCAGCCCTGGTTGGCGCCCGGGACGTCGATCCACCCCTGCACGTCCGCCAGCATGCCGGCGTTGCCGTCGGTCGCCGAGTCCCAGGTCACGGTGGCCTCGATCATGGCGGGAGCGGACGCCGCGCCGCTGACGGTCGCCGCGACGCTGCCCCCGGACCACGGCGTGCCCCCCGCGCAGTTCGGCTGGTTCCAGGTCGCGCCCGACGTGCCGCAGGCCTGCCCCACCGTGTTCATCGTCGTCATGTCGCCGAAGCCGGTCCCCTCGGTCCAGGCGGTGGTCACCGCCTGCAGCGCCTCGGTCGCCGCGGTCGGCACGGTCGTCTCGGCGTTTCCCGTCCCGCGCGTGATCGCTGCCAGGACGGCGCGGGTGACCATCACGCGGCCTTTCCAGTCGGACGGGATGGCGAAGCGCACCAGCGCGCGCATCGTGCCGCCCATCCCGTTGTGGCCGGTGTACAGCGACGGGCTGGCGCCGTCGTTGTTGTCGGCGGCGGCGCTGTTGATGAAGGTGTCCTGGTTGGCGGAGAGCACGGCGTCGAACGCCCGCGCCGGACGCGCCGTCGCGCCCAGCGCCAAGGGGACCACCCACCCAATCACCGCCACCAAGCCGGGGGAACGCCGCATTCGCCACATATACCCCAGGACGCCGCCTCGTTTCTGGCGACGGGGGACAGAAGGCATATAGTCGATCGCCGACCCGATCATGCTGCTCGCGCCCCCGCCCGCGCTGCTGGCCTTCGTGCTGACCGCCGCCGCCGGTGGCGGCAACGGCAACGGCCCTCCGGCGGACAAGCCGTTCCGGACCGAGGTCGCCCCGCGCATCGACCCGGTGTTCTCCGACACGGCCGGCCTGCGCGAGACGATCGATCAGTTCCTGGCGCTGCAGGCCGAGATGGAGACCGTGCGCGATCAGTTCTCGGGCGCCGTTCACGACGCGATGGCGCAGCTGGGCCCCGTCGGCGCGGCGGCGCCGCCCAAGAGCTGCCCGCCGCACCTGCCGCGCATGTACGCGCGGGCCGCCGAGGCGGGACGCCGATTCCTGGCGCTGGGGCGTCGCTTCGCCGCGCGCTACCGCGACATCCACCGCGCCGAGGACCTGGGCGACACGGTCGGCCTCACGCCCGACTACCGCGCCAAGGCCAAGAAGGCGCGCGAGCTGTACCTGGGGCTGGTCCGCGACTACCGCGAGATGCGGGCGGCGTTCTACGACCAGCTGCAGGGCGAGATGCGCCACGCCGGCTGCAAGCTGACGCCGCTGGCGGCGACCGCCGGCGGCCCCCACCCCGACGGAGGCGCCGCCGAGGCCGCCGGCCCCGATCCCACCAATCCCGGCGACTGGGAGCTGGAACCCGCGGACGAGCCGACGAGTAACGCGGCCAAGGCCGCGCCGACCGCGAAGACGCCCGAGGCCGCGCCCGCCGGCGGCCCCGCGATCTGGATCCAGATCGACAACACCCGCTGCACGCAGCCGTCGAAGCTGACGATCGACGGGCACGCGATCGGCGACATCGCGGCGCAGAAGAAGATTCCGGTGCGCACCCACGCCGGCCCCCACGAACTGTGCGTGCTGCCCGTCGGGGGCAAGCAGGTGTGCGGCGGCGCGGGGACCGTCCGGCGCGTCTACCTGTACGACGGCTGGACGCTGGCCGTCCGCTGCGGCGACTGAGGCGCGGGCGCCTCAGGGCATCGACAGCGTTTCGGCCGACGTCTCCGTCGGTGTTTCGGCCGGCGTGGCCGTGGGGTCGTCGACCGCGGGGGCGCGCCGCTCGAGCAGGGCCAGGTTCTCGCGGGCGTCGTCGAACCCGGGGTCCAGCTCGACGGCGGCCTTGAAGCTGTCGGTCGCGTCGTCGAACTTGCCCAGCGCCAGCGCCACGACGCCGGCGAAGAAGCGCACACCCGCGTCGGCCGGATCGGCGTCGGCGGCGACGCGCAGCTCGTCGAGCGCCTCGGGGTCGCGCCCCAGCTGGTGCAGCGCCAGGGCGTGGTTGAAGCGAATGGTGGCGCGGTCCGGGCGCCGGCGCACGGCGCGGCTCAGGTACCAGAGCGCCTGGCGCGCGTCGCCCCGCCGCAGCGCGATCGCGCCCAGGTTGGCGTAGGCGTCACCCATCATGCCCGGCAGCTGCGAGGCCTCGTCGAACCAGCGCTGCGCGCGATCCAGGTCGCCCGCCTGCGCGTACGCCGCGGCCAGCAGGAACACGGGGCGCGGGTCGTGGGGCGCCAGCGCGTGCAGGCGCGCGTAGTCGGCGGCGGCCGTCTTCACGTCGCCCCGCTCGCGCGCGAGGTCGGCGGCCAGCTTTAGCGCCCCCGGGTGGCGCGGCCGGCGGCGGAGGACCTCGTCATAGACGGCGGCGGCCTCCGCCTTGCGCCCCAGCGCCATGTACGCCGCGCCCAGATCCATGCGCAGGTCCAGGTCGTTGGGATCGCCCTTCACGGCGGCTTCCAGCTCCGTCGCCAGCGCCGCCCCCTGCTGCCGGGACGACAGCACCATCACCAGCTGCCGGCGCGCCTGCGCGTCGTCGGGGGTGGCCGCCAGGACGGCCTCCAGCTCCCGTTGCGCGTCGGGCAGGCGGCCCGCCTGCAGCAGCAGCTCGCCGTACGCGCGGCGAGCGGCGACGTCCTCCGGATCCAGCTCGACGAGCTTGGCGTACCGGTCGCGGGCGGCGGCCCCCCCCTCGCCCCGGTCGACCGCGGCCAGGCTCCGCAGCGCCAGCAGATAGTCCGGACGGCGGTCCAGCGCGGAGGCCAGCATGCCGCGCGCCGGCCCGGGCTTCCCCGTCGCCATCAGCGCCAGCCCCATGAACCGCCGGATCTCGGGCACGGTCGGCTCGACCAGCAGCGCGTGCCGCAGGTACCCGGCCGCCAGCTCGGCGCGCGCGGGCCCGCCGCCGCCGCCGTGGAAGGCCCCCACCCCGCGGGCGTAGAGAACGAACGCGTAGGCGTCGTGAGACAGCGGCGCCCGCACGCGCGCCAGCGCGGCGGCGTCGAAGGCCACGCCGGGCAGCGCCGCGAACGCGTCGACCGCCGCCTGGACGGCCGTCGCGGGCACGGCGTCCTTGCCGCCCACGGCGGTCGCGCGCGCCGCCACCTGATCGGGCGTGGCGGCCGGGTGAATCTCGACGGTGACGGCCACGTTCCAGTCGGCGCGCCGCTCGAACGAGCCGCGCACCAGCCAGCGGGCGCCGGGGGGCGGCGTGCGGCTGAACAGCTCGGGGCGCCCCGCGAAGCGCAGGGGCGCCGCCTGCGCGAACCGTTCGGCGATGACCGCGGGCGCGCCGTACGTCAGGTGCTGGAGGGCGCCGATCCCCTGGACGTTCCGGAACGGTTCGACCGAGAAGCCCTGGCGGACCGGGGGTTCTTCACCCAACGCGCGCGCCGTGCTTCCGCCCGCGGTGACGACAGCCAGCCCCACCGCCACCCAGGCGGTCGCCGCGACGCTCCGCCGCAACCTCGCCATGCCCTCTTCATCGGCAACACTGCGAAAATATTTAAGATGGGCTCATCTTTCCACAGGCAACCGCCGAACATCTCTGTCGAGACACGCCGTGGCTCACGCTCCGAGTCGATCCCGATCGGCTGTTCGCCTGCTGGTTCGCGTCGCGCTGATCGCGATCGCGGTCTCGACGCTTTCCGCAGGCGCCGCGGGCATTTGGGTGTACCGGAAGTTCCGCACCGACCTGCCCGCGAAGCTCGACGTGGTCACCGACTACCGGCCGCTGCGCGCCAGCCAGATCTTCAGCGCCGACGGCGAGATGATCGGCGAGTTCTTCGTCGAAAAGCGCGTGCTGGTCCCCGTCGACCAGGTGCCCGACGTCGTGAAGAAGGCCTTCGTCGCCGCCGAGGACGTGCGCTTCTACAAGCACCACGGCGTCGACTATCTGGGCATCCTGCGCGCCGCCTGGGTGAACGCGCGCGCCGGGCAAGTCGTGCAGGGCGGCTCCTCGATCACCCAGCAGGTCGCCAAGCTGCTGCTGGTCGGCCACGAGCGCTCGCTGTCGCGCAAGCTGCGCGAGGCGCTGCTCGCCTATCGCATCGAGAGCCAGCTGACCAAGGACCAGATCCTGGGCATCTACCTGAATCACGTCTATCTGGGCCACGGCGCGTACGGCGTCGTCGCCGCCGCCAACGCCTACTTCGGCAAGCACCTCTCGGATCTCACGGCGGCCGAGGCGGCCATGCTGGCGGCGCTGCCGAAGTCGCCGTCGCGCATCACGCCGTTCAACGACTTCGCGCGCGCCCAGTCGCGGCAGCGCTACGTCATCGATCAGATGCAGGAGTCGGGGTATCTGAGCGCCGAGGCGGCGCAGGCGGCGCGGCGCGAGCCGCTGGCGCTGGTCGCCGAGCGGCGGACCCTGACCAACGTGGCGGCCCCCTACTTCGTCGAGACCGTGCGCCGCTACGTCGTCGACCGCTACGGCGAGGAAGATCTGCTGGAGAAGGGGCTGCGCATCGAGACCACGCTGGACATGCGCGATCAGCGCGCCGCCGAGACCGCCGTGCGCCGCGGGCTGGAGGACCTGTCCCGCCGCCTGGGGTTCTCGGGGCCCATCGGTCACCTGGAGGCCGCCGACCGCGCGCGCCTGACCAGCGGGCGGCCGCGCCCCCTGGGCCCGACCGGGTTCGAGGTCGACGACGGCGAGCAGTCGGGGCCGCTGGTCGCCCTGCCCGACGCCGAGACGACGACCGCGCTGATCGACGCCACCAAGCCGGGCGCCCGCCTGCGCGAGCCGAACGCGCGCTTCGCGACCCTGGAGGCGAAGGCGGCCATGCGCCGCGCGGCCCGCCGGCCCGCGCCGCCCGCCTTCCCGACCGATCCCGACACGACGTACGCGGCGGTCGTCACCACGGTCAGCAAGACGGTCACGGTCGCCTCGGGCGGCCTGTCAGTCCGGCTGGAGCCGACGGACGAGGCGCGCGTGGCGGCCTGGCAAGGCAAGACCGGCGCTCATATCGAACCGGGCGACGTGCTGGCGGTGCAGTTCCGCAACAACGACGTCGCGGCCGGCAAGCGCTCGCACCCGACGGCGGTGCTGGCGACGACGCCGCCCGTGCAGGGCGCGCTGGTCGCGCTGGACCCGCACACCGGCAAGCTGCTGGCGATGGTGGGCGGCTACGACTTTCGCACCAGCCAGTTCAACCGCGCCACGCAGGCGCGCCGGCAGATCGGCTCGGCGATCAAGCCCTTCATCTACGCGGCGGCGATCGACGAAGGGATGACGCCGCTGACGATCAAGTGGGACGCGCCGGTCAAGTTCAAGACCGCCTCGGGGATCTGGGCGCCCCACAACTACAAGCCCGAGTACCTGGGCCCGCTGACGCTGCGGATGGCGCTGGCCAAGAGCATCAACACCGTGTCGGCGCAGCTGGTCGCGCAGATGGGCGTCGACAAGGTCGTCGACGTGATGCGGAACCTGGGGATCACCTCGCCGCTGCCGCACGCGCTGTCGCTGTCGCTGGGAACCGCCGACCTGGGCCTCGAGGAGACCGCCTACGCGCTGGCCTCGCTGCCGGCGGGCGGCAAGCTGGTGCGGCCGCTGACCGTGGTGCGCATCACCGACGCGGACGGCCGCACGCTGGAAGAGCACGCCGCCAACCCGACTCCCGAGCAGCGCCTCTCGCCCGAGACGGCCTACATCGTGACCGACATGATGAAGGGGGTGATCGAGGTCGGCACCGGCAAGAAGGCGCTGGCGCTGGGGCGGCCGGCGGCGGGCAAGACGGGCACGTCGACCAACTACCGCGACGCCTGGTTCTACGGCTTCACGCCCGACGTGCTGTGCGCCGTCTGGGTCGGGCGCGACGACTTCAAGCCGGTCGGCCACGACGTGACCGGCGGGCAGGTCGCGGTTCCCATCTGGCTGGACTTCATGCGCACGGCGGTGAAGGACCTGCCCGCGCGCGACTTCCCGATGCCGCCCGGCGTGGTCCTGGCCCGCGCCAACCCCGAGACGGGCGAGCCGGCCGGCCCCGACAAGCCCAAGAGCCGCCTGATCCCATTCAAGCGCGGCACGCTACCGCCCGCCTTCCGCGGCGGCGGTGGCGGCTTCACCGACGAGCAGTTCTAGCCGCGCCCGCTCAGAGCTCGATCTGCGCGCCGATCTCGACGACCCGGTTGGGCGGCAGCGCGAAGAAGTCGGTCGCCGAGCGCGCGTTGCGCGAGAGGAACCGGAACAGCACCTTGCGCCACTCGGCCATGCCCCGCCCCTTGACGGACCGCAGCGTCTCGCGCCCCAGGTAGAAGCTGGTGTCCGCCTCGTTCACGGGCAGGCCCTGCGCCTTGCAGCGGCGCAGGACGTCCATGACGTCGGGGCTCTCCTTGAATCCGTAGTGGGCGGTCACGCCCCAGAAGCCCTGGCCGAAGCTCTTCACGCGCACCTTGTCGGCGTCGGACACCTCCGGCACGGCGTCGGTGGCGATCGACAGGATGACCACCACCTTGTGCAGCACCTTGTTGTGCTTGAAGTGGTGAAGCAGCACGTTCGGGGTCCCCCGGCGGGTCGACGACAGGAACACCGCCGCCCCCGGCACGCGGTGGGGCTTCGTCGCCTCGATGTCCGCGAGGAAGATGTCGATGGGCAGCGAGTCGGCGGCGATGCGCTCGGCCAGCAGACTGCGGCCGCGCTTCCAGGTCACCATCACCGTGAACACGCCCACGGCGACCGCCAGCGGGAACCAGCCGCCGTGCGCGATCTTGGTCGAGCAGGCGACGAAGAACGACAGGTCGAAGCAGAGAAACAGCGCCAGCAATCCGCCCGCGCGCCACAAGCTCCAGTGCCACAGGTCGCGGCAGACGTAGAAGAACAGCATCGACGTGATGGCCATGGTGCCGGTCACCGCGATGCCGTAGGCGTCGGCCAGCGCGCTGGACTCGCGGAAGCCCAGCACCAGCGCCACGCAGGCGACCATCAGCGCCCAGTTCACCTCGGGGATGTAGATCTGCCCCTCGGTCACGCCGGAGGTGTGGACGATCGTGACGCGCGGCAGGTAGCCGAGCTGCACCGCCTGCCGCGTGAGCGAGTAGGCGCCCGAGATCAGCGCCTGGGACGCGACCACCGCGGCGATGGTGGCGATGATGACCATCGGGTAGAGCCAGGCGCCCGACACCAGGCCGTAGAACGGGTTGGCGGCCGCCTCCGGGTGCTCGAGAAGCAGCGCCCCCTGCCCGAAGTAGTTCAGCAGCAGCGCCGGAAACACGCAGCTGTACCAGGCCAGCCGGATGGCGCGCGTGCCGAAGTGCCCCATGTCGGCGTACAGCGCCTCGCCGCCGGTGACGCAGAGGACGACGGAGCCGAGCACCAGGAAGCCGTGCCCCTTGTGCATCGCGAAGAACCGCAGCGCGTAGTAGGGGTTCACGGCGCGCAGGATGCCCGGGTGGCGCACGATCCAGGGCAGGCCGGCCGCGGCGATGAACAAAAACCACGCCACCATCACCGGCCCGAACACGGCGCCGATGCCGCCGGTGCCGCGCTTCTGCACGGCGAAGAGCCCCACCAGGATCAGGCAGGTGGCGGGGACGATGAAGGGCGAGAACGCGCTGGTCGCGACCTCCAGGCCCTCGACGGCGGACAACACCGAGATGGCCGGCGTGATGATGCCGTCGCCGTAGAGCAGCGCGGCCCCGAACAGGCCCAGCATCACCAGGATCATCTTGGGCTTGCGCAGGCCCGTCCAGGTGGTGCGGGTCGAGACGCGGTGGGCGCCCGACTCGTCCGCCGACGCGCCGGCCTGCAGGCCGGGCGTGATGTGGCGCGCGACCAGAGCCATCAGCGCCAGGACGCCGCCCTCGCCGTCGTTGTCGGCGCGCATGACGTACAGCAGGTACTTCACGGAGACGACCAGCGTGATGGACCAGAAGATCAGCGACAGGACGCCGTAGATGTTCACCGCGACCGGCGCCACCCCGTGGGGGAGCGTGACGCACTCTTTGATCGCGTAGAGAGGCGAGGTGCCGATGTCGCCGTAGACGACGCCGATGGCACCCAGGCCCAGCTTGGCGAGGTCGACGCCGTGCGCCGGTTGATGATGGTGTGAGGCGACCGCCTCGGCCTGCGTGGACATGGGAACCGCGGCACCGTCTGCCGCGGCAGCCGCATGATGAACGATTTGGATTGCCGAAGCGAGATCGCGTTGCTCAGTCACGGATGGGCCGATGATGCAGACTTCAGGTTTCGCGCGGGTTTCGTTCGTATTAACTTATCGTGCGGGGTGGCCTGGCTCGTCGGGCCGACGCCCCGCTCGATGGCCGAAACCCTGCCGAGATCCCGCCTTGCCGACTGGTTGGCGCGATTCGTGCGTGCGCTGGTCGAGCAGGGCGTCACCCCCGGCGTTGACGAGTCGCTGGCCAAGCGGATCCGGCTGACCAACGGGCTGTCGCTGTTCGCGGCGCTGGTGATGTTCGCCAGCGCGCCGTTCGACCGGGTCGAGGCGCCGCGCTGGGTGGTGGTGGAGGACCTGCTGGGCGGCGTCGCCTACGTCTGCTTCCCGCTGCTGAACCGGCTGGGCTTCCTGGTCGGCTCGCGCCTGCTGTGCCTGCTGGTGTCGAACCTGATCGTGCTGGGGAACGACGTCATGCTGGGGCACGACTCGGGCGCGGAGCTGGTCTTCGTCGCGCTGGCGGCGGTGCCTTTCGCGCTGTTCGACGTGACCGAGCGCGCGGCGCTGATCACAGGGGTGTCGTTCGCCCTGATCGGGTTCGGGGTGGGCCATTCGCGCGCGATGCACGGGTGGTACATGGCGCCGCCCGGGTTCTCGTCGGGTCATTACTACGTCTATTCGGCCGGCGTCTCGTTCCTGGTGCTGATCTACACGCTGTATCGGTTGAGCCGCGCGAACGCCGAGGCCGAGCGCGCGCTGCGCGACGACGTGCGCGAGCGGCTGCGCGCCCAGCGCGAGCTGGAGTTGAGCCGGCAGACGGCGGCGTACTCGGCGAAGATGGCGGCGCTGGGCGAGATGAGCAGCAACGTCGCGCACGAGGTGAACAACCCGCTGGCGGCGATCCTGCTGCGCGCCCATCGATTGCGGCAGCTGGTGTCGCGGTCGCCGCTGGACCTGCAGGCGGTGGTGCGCGTGAGCGGCGACATCGAGGCCACCGTGCAGCGGATTCACCGCATCGTCGACGCGCTGCGGACCTTCGCGCGCGACGCCGAGCACGACCCGCTGCGCCCCGAGCCGGTGGCCCGCATCGTCGCCGACACCGTCGAGCTGTGCAACGAGCGGTTCCGGCACCACGCCATCGAGCTGCGGGTCGACCCGATTCCGGCCGACCTCTACGCGAGCTGCCGGGGCATCCAGATCTCCCAGATTCTGCTGAACCTGCTGGGGAACGCGTTCGACGCCGTCGAGACCCAGAGCGTGCGGTGGGTGCGCATCCGGACCGAGAGCGACGACCTTCAGGTGCGCCTGTCCGTCCTGGACAGCGGGCCCGGCGTGCCGCCGGACCTGGAGAACCGCATCATGGAGCCGTTCTTCACGACCAAGGAGGTCGGCAAGGGGACGGGGCTGGGCCTCAGCGTGTCGAAGGGGATCGCGGAGGCGCACGGGGGGCAGCTGGTGCTGGACCGGTCGTCGCTGGACACCTGCTTCGTCTTGACGCTGCGCCGCGCGGCGGCGCCCCGGCCGGCGGCGGCGCCGCGGAACGTCCCGGAAGTGTCGCCCGGCTAGCTTTTTTTGAACAAACGCGCCGGTTCGCAGCAATGTCGGTCATGAAGACCTGCCGTGGCGCGTTCTGGTCCGGGGCGATGGCCGTCAGCTGCGCGCTGCTGCTGGGCGCGTGCGGGTCGTCGGGGGGAAGTGGCGGCGGGACGGGCGGGAGTCAGGGCAGCGGAACGGGCGGAAGCGCGACGGGCGGAAGCGGAACCGGGGGGACGGCGGCTGGGACGGGCGGCGCGACGACGGCGACGGGCGGGCACGTGGGCAGCGGAGGCACCGGCGGCTCTGAGACCGGGACGGGCGGGGTCACCAGCACCGGCGGCAGCGGCGCGGCGGGTCGGGGCGGCCCGCCCGGCAGCGGCGGACAGGCG
>CAZJMY010000738.1:0-2445 GCA_964546845.1 uncultured Myxococcales bacterium
GGGAAGTCCTGGCGAGTTGTTGGTGGTTTTCGAACATATTCGCTCGGTTGTCCATTCTGGAAATCACGATCCGGTGCCGGCGGCCCCGGCGCTGCCGTCGGCGCCCGCCACGCCGGTGACGTCGGCGCCGCCCGCGCCCGCCGCCCCCGCCGCGCCGGAGGACCCGCCGGTGCCCGGGCTGGCGGCACCGCCGCTGCCCCCGCTGGCTCCGTCGGGAGCGGCGTCGTGCCCCGCGTCGACCACCGGCGCCACGAAGTCGGCACCCAGGTTCGTGCCGTAGTTCTGATCGCGCGCGCTGGACGAGCTGCACCCGATCGCCGGGCCCGTCAGGAGTGCGACGAGCAGCAACACGGAACGAGCGGGCGCCGGCATGGCCCTCGACGGTAGCAAGGCGGTCGCAACCCCGCAACCTGGCTGTCCGTCGTCGCGGCAAAATTGCTATGGCGCTCCGGGCGCCGCGGGTAGTCTAGCCCGCCATGAGCGAGCCCAAACGGAACCTCCGTCGCCCCTACGCGTGGACGCTGTTGGCGGTGGCGGCGCTCGCCGCGTGCGCGGGAAATTCGAAGCCACCGGCGCAGACGCCCGCCAGCGCGGTGGCCCTGGCTCCTCCCGGCCCGGAGGTCGGGCCTCCGGTCGCGCTGGTTCCGGCCCCGATCGCGCGGCCGTTCATGCTGGCCAGCATCTCGATCGGGTCGTTCGATCGCACGCTCGACAACGGCGTCCGTCTCGTGGGCTCGGCGGTGCCGTTGCCGATGACGGCGTCCGGCGCGCGCGACTGGCTGTTCTCGGAGGCGGGTCTCTCACCCGAGGTCGCCGCGAACCTGGACACCGCCGCCCCCGTCGGCGCGGTGGTGACGGCGCTGGAAGGGAAACGGACCAGCCTGGTCCTGGCGGTCGCCGCGCGCGGGCCGGCGCAGGCCGAGCGGTTGATCGACGCGCTCGGCAAGCGGGTGATGACGCGCGGTCTGCTCACGCTGGTCAGCACCGGCGGCAAGTCGCAGAGCTGGGTTTACCGAGAAGGCAGCGTGCTGGTGCTGGGCGACGAGATCGACGGGATGATGCGGGGCGCGATGCTGGCGCTGGCGGCGCGCCACCCGAGCCCGGACGACGTGACGGCCACGCTGTTCCCGGAGGCCATCGCGCGCGCCAACGGGACCGACGTGAAGACCGGCATCGCAACGCTGGTCGACCAGCTCCGGCAGCTGCAGCAGGTCGGCGCGGCTTCGTCGGGGATGTCGCCCGACGACAACGCGGCGTCGTACGAGACGATCGCCCAGATGTTGGCGCTGGTCGGCGATTCGGAGTCCGTCGACGTCGGGCTTTCGTTGGACCCGGCGCGCGGCCTGGTGCTGCGCGGCCGGCTGTTCGCGCGACCCGGCTCGGCGCTGGAGGGCGTGGCGCGCGACGTCCGTCCGTTCGAGATCGATCCCGCCGTGCTGGCCGCCTCGGCCAATCCGTTCATGGTGGGCGGCATGAGCGTGGGCAGCGTGTGGGCTCAGGTCCTGAACCGGTACCGCGCGCGGCTGGCCGCCGAGTCGGGTAAGGGGGCGGCCGCCGCCGTTGCTTACTACGACGCGTACCTGGCGGCCATGGCCGGCCAGCAGTCGGGCACCATCAGCGTCGGGACCGAGGTGCCGGTGGTCTCGGGCGTGTTCTCGACGCCGCTGAAGGACGCCGCGTCGGCGGCGAAGGTGGCGGCCGCGCTGTCGAAGCTGGACGCCAAGGCGATGGATGCCGTCGTTCACAGCCAGCTGCGCGAGCTGTCGAAGATGTTCGAGTGGACGGCCTCGCGCGAGTCGGTCGGCAAGGTGAAGGCGGTGCGGTTCCACCTGACGGTGAAGAAGGGGAGCGCGTACGACAACGACGTCATCCGTCGCGTGCTCGGAAAAGGCATCGACGCCTACCAGGGCGTGGCCGGGACGCGGCTCATCGTGACGTTCGGCCGCGACGCGCGCGCCCAGATGTCCGCCATCGCGGCGGGCAAGGTGCCGCCGGCCGCCAAGGCCGCCGCGGCGCTGACGGACGCGCAGGCTGCGGCCAAGGGACGGGACGCGTTCTACTACTTCGACTTCGCCCCCGTCCTGCGCACCGTGGCTCAGTTCGGCGACAACCCGCGCCTGGCCGCCGTGGCCCGCTCGGCGTCTGCCCCGATTCCGCTGGTCTTCACCTCGGGCGGCGACGGCGCCGGCAAGGTCTGGACCCTGGACGCGACGCTGCCCCCCGCCGCCTTCAGCTCGATCGGCGCCCTGGTCACGAGCGGCATGATGAACAGCGGCAAATAGGGTCTCGACCCGTCCTCGTCCTCGTCCTCGTCCTCGTCCTCGTCCTCGAGTGGTCGCGGGTGGGTTGCGATCGGATCGGATCGGATCGGATCGGATCGGACCGGAGCGGATCAGACCGGATCGAAGACGAGGACGGCGACGAGGACGAGGACGAGGACGGGGC
>CAZJMY010000739.1:0-6492 GCA_964546845.1 uncultured Myxococcales bacterium
GCCGAGAAAGGCGAACATCAGCCGGATCGGGTCGCGCCGGATCTGCATCCCCTCGTTGCGGGCGTAGGCCAGCATCCGCACGACGCGCAGCCGCAGCGGCGACATCGACTCCGGCTCCGCCGGTTCCGGCGCGGCCTCGGCCGCCGCCGGCAACGGGTTGTTCACCTTGGTGGGCGCCGACGGCAGCGCGTCCTCCATGTAGCGGATGAACGCGTCCTCGAGCGTGTCGACCCCGCGCGCCTCGATCAACCGCTGCGGCGTGTCGCAGGCCAGGACCTGCCCGGCGTTCATCAGCGAGATGCGGTCGCAGCGCATCCCTTCGTTCATGAAGTGGGTCGTCACGAAGATGGTGACCCCTTGCTCGCGCGACAGCTCGATCAGCAGCTCCCAGAAGCTGTCGCGCGCAACCGGATCGACGCCCGACGTCGGCTCGTCGAGGATCAGGATCTGCGGCTCGTGCAGGACCGCCACCGCCAGAGACAGCCGCTGCCGCAGCCCCATCGGCAGGCCATCGGCCAGTGCGTCCACGTGAGCCTCCAGCCCGAAGCGCGCGATCAGCTCGGTGATGCGCGCCTTGGCTTTGTCCGCCGGCAGGTGGTACAGCCGCGTGTGCAGCACCAGGTTCTGGTGCACGGTCAGCTCGCCGTACAGCGAGAAGGCCTGGGTCATGTAGCCCAGGTTCTTGCGGACCTCCATGCTGCCGGCCTCGACGGAGCTGCCGAACAACGTGGCCGTCCCCTCGGACGGCGGCAGCAGGCCGGTGAGCATTTTCATGGTCGTCGACTTGCCGCAGCCGTTCGACCCCAGGAAGCCGAAGATCTCGCCCCGCTCGATCGACAGCGTCACGTGGTCGACAGCCACGAAGTCGCCGAAGCGGCGCGTGAGCCCGTGAGACTCGATGGCGATGTCGGTCTGGCCGGCGGAGCGCGGGGGGATCGTCAGCTCCTTGTGCCCCTTGCGCTTCTCCTCGGGCAGAAGCGCGATGAAGCACTTCTCCAGGTCGTGCGTGTTCGTGCGCGCCATCAGCTCGGCGGGCGTGCCCGTCGCCAGCACGCGGCCCGCGTCCATGGCGACGATCCAGTCCCACTGCTGCGCTTCGTCCATGTACGCCGTCGAGATCACGACGCTCATCCCCGCGCGGCTGGCCCGGATGTCGTCGATCAGCGTCCAGAACTGCCGCCGCGACAGCGGATCCACGCCCGTCGTCGGCTCGTCCAGGATCAGCAGGTCCGGGTCGTGCACCAGCGCGCCGCACAGCCCGACCTTCTGCTTCATGCCGCCCGAAAGCTTTCCGGCTGGCCGGTCCGCGAACTTGCCCAGGCCCGTCGCCTCCAGCAGCTCGCGGATGCGGCGCTTGCGCTGGTTGGGCGTCAGCCCGAACAGCTGCGCCATGAAGTCGACGTTGTCGTAGACGCTGAGCTCGAGGTAGAGGTTCTTGCCCAGCCCCTGCGGCATGTAGGCGATGCGCGGCCCGACTGCGCGCCGGTGAGCGGCGTCGCGGATGTCGCCCTGCAGGACCGTGAACGTCCCGTCTTGCAGCTTCTTGGCACCCGCCATCAGCCCCATCAGCGTCGACTTGCCGACGCCGTCGGGCCCGACGACCCCGACCATGATGCCGCTGGGGACGTCCAGGCAGATGCCGTCCAGCGCCACCACCTGACGGTACTTGTGCGTGACGTCGCGGATGGACACGACGGGCGCTGAGGCGTTGGGCGGTGACAAGGTGGCGCCCCGGGACTATTCGGTCAGCAGGCCGACCGCCGTCGGATTCGCCAGGTTCTGCAGGCGCGCGGGCCACACCGCGTCCGGCTTGACCTTCACGTAGCCCACGCCGCGCACGCCGGTCTTGATCTGCTGGATGTACTGGCTGGCTACATCTCGGGGGACCTGGATCTTCACCCGGAACATCAGCTTCTCGCGCTCGCTCTTGGTCTCGACCTGCTTGGGCGTGAACTGCGCCTCGGGCGAGACGAAGCTGACGTAGCCGGCCACCGCGCGATCGGGCTGGAAGTCGACGGTGATCCGCCCTTCGGCGCCCACCTTCAGGCTGGCGGCCTCCTGCGACGGCAGGAAGATCTCCATGTACACGTCTTCCAGGTTCACCAGCGTCAGGGCCTTGCCGCCCGCCGGCAACACCTCGCCCGGCTCCGCCAGCCGGTAAAGAACGCGCCCGGTCACCGGCGAGCGCAACGTCGCGTCGTCGATCCGCGTCTGCACGGTGGCTGCCGTGGCTTGCGCGGCCTCGACCTCGCGCGTGGCGGTCTGCACCTCAGCGTCGGCTTCGTTCAGCGACGCCTTGGTGGTCGCCACCTTGGTGCGCCGCACGTCCAGCTCGCGCTGCGAGCCGGCCCGCTCCTGCACCAGGTTGTGCGACCGCGCAGCCTCGATCTCCGCCAGCCGGATCTCGCTCTTCTGCTTGACGGTGCCGGCCCGCGCCGCGATCAACTTCTCCTGGGCCGCCGAGACCTGAGCCTGCGCGGTCGCCAGCTCGGACTGCAGCGTCGACGTATCCATCTGCACGACCACCTGGCCCCGCTTCACGACGGCCCCCTCTTCGACCATCACCTGCTTGACCCGCAGCGCCTCCTTGGCGGCGATGTCGACCAGCTTGGCCTCGATGCGGCCGTTCCCGGACGCGATCCCCTCGGGCAGCGCGTTCTGCTTCTTCTTCCACAGCTTGACGCCGACGAAGGCCGCGATCAGCACCACCGCCGCCACTCCGCCCCACTTCAACCAGCGCCTCTTGTTCGACGTCGTCTTGGCCACGGCTCGACTCCTAATGGCTCGCGGGCGCCGTCGCGCTCTGACCGCTGGAGGCGGTGCTGGGCTGCGACAGCATGTTGCCCCAGTTGGTTCGTTGCTGCATTTCCTGCTGCGTCTGCGCGGGGACCGCCGGCGCCTCTTGCATCTCCCACCCGCCCCCCAGCGCCTTGTACAGGGCGATCACGCTGGTCGCCACCGACGAGCTGGCGCCGGCCAGGTTGTTCTGCTGCTGCAGCAGCTGCCGCTGGGCGTCGACCACGCGCTGGTAGTCGGTCGCGCCCTCGCGGTACTGCGCCAGCGCGATGTCGGCCGAGCGCTGCGCGGCCTCGACCGAGGCCTTCTCGAACCGGGCCGTCTCCGCGCCGTTCACGTAGCCGGTCAGCGCGTCCTCGACCTCTTGCGCCGCCTTCAGCACCGTCTGCCGATACGCGATCAGCAGCTGCTGAAAGCGCGCGTCCTCGACGCGCACGCTGTTCGTCAGGCGGCCGTAGTTGAGAAACGGCCAGTTGATCTGCGGTCCCGCCGAATAGAAGACGGCGCTGGTCGAGAACAGGTTCTTCGACGACACGCCGGCCGTCGAGCTCTGCAGCCCGATCGTCCCCAGCAACGTGAAGCTGGGGTAAAGCTGGGCTTTGGCCACGCCGATGCGGGCGCACTGCGCGGCCGCCGCCAGCTCCGCGCTGCGCACGTCGGGACGCCGCCGCAGGATCTCGGCCGGGACGCCCACCGTCACCTTTTCGGGCGCGTGCGGGATCGTCTTCGGGCCGTTCAGCAACGTGACGACGGCGTCGGTGCTCTGCCCCAGCAGCGTGGCCAGCGCGTTGCGCGCCTGCTGCAGCTCCATGTCGAGCTGCGGGATCGTGGCCCGGGTGCTTTCCAGCAGCGTGCTGGCCTGGGCCGGGTCCAGCTCCGACGTGGCGCCGTTCTGGAACCGCGCCTGCGCGATCCCCAGCGCGTCTTCCTGCAGCTTCGCGTTCTGGCGGGCCTGTTCCAGCAGAACCTCGTCGGTGCGAATCGTGACGTAGGTGCGCGCGATCTCGGCGGTCAGCGACACCAGCGACGCGTAGTAGTCGGCCACGGTGGCCAGCATGCTGTTGGCCTCGGCCTCGACGCCGCGCCGGTACTTCCCCCAGAAGTCCAGCTCCCAGCTGGCGTCGAAGCCGACGGCGAAGGTCCCGAACCGCTGCGGCACGCCGGCGGCGCTGGCCAGGTCGACGGCGTGCTTGCTGAGCCCGATCGCCGTCGCGCTGGCGAACGCCAGCTGCGTCTGCGGAAATTGCATCCCCGTCGCGACCGCCATCTGCGCGCGCGCCTCCAGGATGCGGAGCCCGGCGATCTGCAGCGGCAGGTTCTGGGCCACGCCCAGCTGGATCAGGTGGTCCAGCGTCGGGTCGGCGAACCCTTTCCACCACAGAGCGTCCACCTCCGTCTGGGTCGCGACGCGCGGGTCACCGGCCCCCGCGTGCCAGGCCGGCGTCACCGTGGCGGGCGGGCGCGTGAAGTTGGGCCCCACTTTGCAGCCCGTCGGCGCCAGAAGCGTGCAGACCACCGCCGCCAGGGTGGGATGGGGGAGGGACCGTGTCTGACGTCGTCTGATCGGTTCCACGGGGACAGAAAGGATCTGCGGTCCGCCGCGCGCGTAGCAACGTGGCGGACCCCCTTTCAGCCGATGACCGACAGGGGCTGCTTTCTAGAATTTCTCCGGGATGAAGCGGCGGTGCTTCAGCGTGGCCTGGTCGTCGTAGCGGTGCTTCGTCCAGCGCGCCGGCAGCGACAGCGGTTTGTGCGCGATGGGCTTCCACGGGATCGTCTTCAGGAGGTGCGCCAGGCAATTCAGGCGGGCGCGCCGCTTGTCGTCAGAGCGAAGGATGTGCCAGGGCGCGTGCTTGGTGTCCGTGGCGTCGAACATCCGGTCGCGCGCGCGCGAGTACTCGTACCAGCGCGGCCACGACTGCAGGTCCATCGGCGACAGCTTCCACTGGCGCAGCGGATCCCGGATGCGGGCCGTCATGCGCCGCTCCTGCTCTTCCTGCCCGACCTCCAGCCACAGCTTGATGAGCTGGATGCCGTTCGCGACGACCAGCTTCTCGAACGTCGGGCAGACCCGCAGGAACCCTTCGTACTGCTTGTCGGTGCAAAAGCCCATCACGTGCTCGACGCCCGCGCGGTTGTACCAGCTGCGGTCGAACACCACGATCTCGCCGGCCGCCGGGAAGTACTGCGCGTAACGCTGGATGTACATCTGCGTCTTCTCGCGGTCCGACGGGGCGGGCAGGGCGACCACGCGGAACACGCGGGGGCTCACCCGCTCGGTCAGCGCGCGGATGGTGCCCCCCTTGCCGGCCGTGTCGCGTCCCTCGAAGACGATGATCGCGCGGTGTCCCGCGTGCTTCACCCACTGCTGCATCATGCAGAGCTGGGCTTGAAGCTTGCGAAGCTTCTTGGTGTAGGGGCGGTTCTTCATCGCCCGCCGAATCTGGGCGCGGCCGCCCGGTGGCGCCCATCAGTCCGAGCCGGCTTGCGCGGACGGAGCGGTTTTCCATCCAGTGGCGCACCGCCGGGCCAGCTTCACGGGAAATGGGTTACCAGGGACGCCACGGGCCGTGCGCCGACGGATGCCATGGCAGGCGGCCGCCGAACGCGGCCCCCGCCCAGGCCAGCGCCGTGAAGCGCACCAGGCGCAGGAGCAGCATGACGGGCAGCAGCCGCCCGGGACGCGGGGCGACGCCGGGCAGCAGCGCCGCGGTGACCGACACGGGCGGGAACCCGAGCAACGCCGCCGAGACCACGGCGCCCGTGGCGTAGCCGGCGCGTCCCAGCCGGGTGTTCGCCCTGGCCCGCGCGCACTGGCGGTCGAACCAGGCCGATCGGCGCCGCAGCGCCTCGCCGAAGAAATACAGCCCAATCAGGGCGACCGACTGGCTGGCGGCGGCGACCAGCCCGATGAGCGGCACGGGCCAGCGGTGCTGGGCGCCTGCCAGGGCCGTCGCCGCCTCGGGGCTCGCCAGCCAGAACACCGTCCCGATGAACGCGATCGCAGCTGTGCTGAGCAGGGACATCGGCGCGCACGATTGTGCCGCGCCGGCGTCAAAAGCAGAGCGGGAATTGCGCGTGGCCGGCTTCGAGCGCTTGCGGGGTGATCTGGACGCCGCTGTCGACGATCGCCTGCCCGTTCACGTCGGTGAGACGCAACGTCAGGGGGCCGGCGCCGGCGGACGTGCTCTCCCAGTAGTTGTAGGTTTGAAGCGTCAGGGGGACGGAGGTGTTGGTGCCGACGACGGACACCGACGCGATCGGGTAGCGCGCGTTGCGGATCTGGATCCCGACGTACCCGGCGTTGCTGCCGTCCTTGATCAGGTACTTCACCGGCTGGTTCTGCACGTCACAAGCGACCAGCGTCCAGTCGACGTTCGTGAGGCTGGCCCCGGGGGCGATCGTGTCCATCGCCGCCTTGGTCAGCAGGATGCCGCTGGTCTGCGACAGCTCGACGACCTGCACGACGACGGCGTTCGGACCCAGGCTCGCCTGCACGCGCAGGCACGCGCCGCAGGCCAACGCGCCCCGGAACGTGCTCGAGTCGACGCCCGCCGCCAACGCGGGGACGTCGGCGGCGGCGACGCTGCAGGCGGTCATCGCGGTGGGCGGTGTCAGCAGGCGGGCCTGAACGCCCTCGGCGTGCCAGGCGGGCGCGCAAGCCGCCGCGCCGCCGCTGCCGCCGGTCGCCTGCCC
>CAZJMY010000740.1:0-2620 GCA_964546845.1 uncultured Myxococcales bacterium
CCGTTGCCGCCGCTGCCGGCGCAGGTTCCCGGGTTGGAGCCGTCGAGGCCGAAGAACTTCACGGCGTCCGCCATGTCGACGACCAGGTTGTGCGGCTGCCCGGTCTCCTGGATCGCCTCGACCTGGGCGCCGCCGCAGTCATCCGCGTAGCGGGTGCGGATCCAGCCGGACTGGATCGCGTTGTTCTCCGTCGAGGTCGGCGTCTCGCTGACCCCGAGCACGTTCGTCCACTCCTTGATCTCCTCCTTGAAGTTGTTGAAGCTCACCGTGGCGTCGGCGGTCCCGTGCCACAGCTGCATGCGCGGCCGCGGGCCCGTGTAGCCCGGGTAGGCGGCGCGCACGATGTTGCCCCACTGCACGCCGCTCATCGAGACGTTGCCGTTGGCGCACGACGAGCTCCAGCCGAGGCTGTCGACGCTCCCCTGCGCGAAGCAGGCGAAGGGGACGCCCGCGAACGCCGCCCCGGCCTTGAACACGTCGGGGTACGAGCCGGCCAGCACGTTCGTCATCATGCCGCCCGACGAGTGCCCGGCCACGTAGACCTTGGTCGCGTCGCCGTTCTTGTTCTGGATGACGTACTTGACCATCGAGATGATGCCGGCCGCGTCGCCGCCGTTGTCGTGGGTCAGGTCGGCGCTCGAATGCACGTCCCAGCAACCGTCGCTGCTGACGGCGGACGGGCAGATCAGCAGGAAGCCGTACTTGTCCGCCTGCGCCGCGAACGGAGACGTCTGCGTGCAGACGTCGGTCCCCTTGCCGTGGCAGGCGTGCACGCCGACCAGGATGGGTGGGTGCGCGACCACGTTGCTGGGCGTGTAGAGGTACATGCCGATGCCGGTGGGATTGCTGCCGAAACCGGTGATCTGCTGGACCGTCCCCGCGGACGCGGCAGGGGCCGCCAGGCACAGCGCGAGCAGCAGCGCCGCGGTGGCCGCGCGTGACCGGGCCGGTCCGCCCGTCGAAGCATGAATGTTCATGGACGGATAAGGGCTCCAAGGGACCCAAACCTTGGAGGTCTCCGCGGTTGACGTACGGCGGCGAGGATTCAAAATCACCGCCGACATGAAGCCGCACGTCATCTGCCACATGATGGTCTCGCTGGACGGCCGCATCCATCCCAGCCGCTGGACCGACTCCCCCGAGGGCGACCGCCAGGACTGGACGACCCTCTACGAGGACGTGCACGGCAAGCTGGCCGGTGACGCCTGGCTGGTCGGGCGGGTGACGATGGCCGAGATGAGCAAGGGGACGCCGCGCCCGCCGGCCAGCCCGGGCCAGGCTGAAGTGGCGCAGCGGCCGCACCACTTCGCGCGGCGCGATGCCGGCACGTACGCCATCGCGTTCGATCGCTCGGGCAAGCTTCACTTCAGCAAGCCGGACGTCGGCGGCGATCACGTGGTCGTGCTGCTAGGCCCGGGCGTCTCCGACGCGCACCTCGCCGAGCTGGCGGCCAGCGGCGTGTCGTACGTCGTCGCGTCCGACGAGGCGATGGCGCCGCGGCCGCTGTTCGAGCTTCTGGGGCGCGAGCTGGGGATCAAACGCCTGCTGGTCGAGGGCGGCGGCAACGTGAACGGGTCGATGCTGGCGGCCGGCGTGGTCGACGAGCTGAGCCTGCTCGTCGCGCCCGCGCTGGACGGTGCCCTCGGCGTCACGGGCGTCTTCGAGGTCCCGGCCGCGACGGGGCTCAAGGGGAAGGTCAGGCTGCGCCTCGCCTCGAACGAGACCCTCGCCCACGGCGTCGTCCACCTTCGCTACGCCGTCGAGCCGATCGCCACCCCGTCGTGAAGCAGGCCGCGCGCGCCCGCCGTCGAGCGGCTAGAACTGCGAGAGGAACGGCCAGACTTCGGCGGGCATCCAGGAGGACGACTTGCCCGAATCGGTGGGCGAGGCGGTGTGCGGGCCGTCGAACGAGCACCAGATGACCGGGTCGGCGGCGGCGCAGCCCTTGTAGGGCGTGCACACGTGCGAACCGGTCTGGGCCGTCGGCAAGGTCTCGATGGTGCACCCGTCCCACTTGGCGAAGGCGTCGGTCTGCGTCGCCTGTGAGTTGCCGCTGATGTCGTGCAGCCCCAGCGAGCCGAGATAGGGGATCGGCTGGCACGTCGAGGGGGCCGACAACCCGCCGCGCGAGTGCCCCACGGCGGCCCGGAAGACGCCGGGGCGCGCGCAGGCGAGGGTGGCGACCATGGCGCCGCCCTGACTGAAGCCTTCGAGCTCGACGCGCGAGGTGTCGATGCACAGGTCGGCTTCGACCGCCTTGAGGATCTCGTCGACGAACGTCAGGTCGGCGGTCGCGTTCCAGGTGCCGCCGTTGGCCGACGGCGCGATGAAGATGGTCGTGTTGCCCGACAGATCGAACAGGCCGAAGTACGACGGCGCGAGATCGGTGTCCTTGCCGCCGGCGCCGTGGAAATCGAGGATGAGCCGGTACGGGTTCGTGTTGTCGTAATTGCTGGGCCAGCGGATCAGGAACTGCCGGCTGGTCCCCGAGATCGTGAGCATGTTCTGGTTGGCGGCCGACGTGGGGCTGTTCTTCAGGGTCGGCGTCTTGCCGCAGCCGGCACTGCGGACGGCGCCCGTCGCCCCGCCGCCGCCGTGACTGCCCGCGGTGCCGGTCGCG
>CAZJMY010000741.1:0-3176 GCA_964546845.1 uncultured Myxococcales bacterium
CGCACTACCTGGTCGTCGTGAACGCCACGACGCGCGAAAAAGACGTCGCCTGGTTCGTCGAGCACGCGCGCGGCGACTGCGAGATCGTCGACGCCTCGGACCAGACGGGCCTCATCGCGTTCCAGGGACCGGCGGCGCAGCGCGCGCTGCAGCCGCTGACGCCCGCGCCGCTGGGCGAGCTGTCGCGCTTCTCGATCGTGACCGCCGAGGTTGCCGGCGTGCGTGCCGCGATCGCGCGCACCGGGTACACCGGCGAGGACGGGTTCGAGATCTTCTGCGACGCGGGCGACGCGCCGGCGCTGTGGGACCGTCTGGTCGAAGCCGCCGCCACCGCCGGCGGCAAGCCGGTCGGGCTGGGCGCGCGCGACACCCTGCGCCTCGAGGCGCGGCTGCCGCTCTACGGCCAGGATCTCGACGAGACGACGACGCCGCTGGAGGCGGGGCTGGGCTGGGTCGTCAAGCTGGATGGCGCGCCCTTCGTCGGGCGGCCCGCGCTGCTCGCGCAGAAGCAGGCCGGCGTGAAGCGCAAGCTGGCGGGCTTCGTGATGTTGGGCCGCGGGGTCGCGCGCCACGACTATCCGATCGAGACACCCGACGGGCAGCCGCTGGGCACGACCACCTCGGGCGGCCCGGCGCCGACGCTGGGCAAGAACATCGGCCTCGGCTACGTGCCGACCGCGACCGACGCGGCCGGCACCCGCATCGTGGTCGACTGCCGCGGCAAGCGCATCGACGCAGAGATCGTCAAAGGGCCCTTTTACAAGCGACCAGATCCAGCAAACCGAGAAAGCGAGACAGCATGAGCGCGCAATATCCGGACGACCTCTACTACACGAAGGACCACGAGTGGGCCCGCCTGGAGGACCGCGACGGGCAGAAGCTGGCGACGATCGGCGTGACCCGATTTGCCGTCGAGCAGCTGGGCGACGTGACGCAGGTCGACCTGCCGAAGGAGGGCGAGACGGTCAAGCAGGCCGAGGTGTTCGGCTCCGTCGAGTCGGTCAAGGCCGTCTCCGATCTGTTCGCGCCGCTCACGGGCAAGGTCGTCAAGGTGAACACGCCGCTGTCGGACTCGCCGGAGTACGTGAACGAGGATCCATACGACGAGGGGTGGATGATCCAGGTCGCCGTCAGCAACCCGAAAGAGCTGGACGGGCTGATGGACGCCGCCGCCTACCAAACCTTCGTCCGCGAACAGGGGGAATGAACGCGTGACCGTGAAGCTGGGTCCGTCCGAGCGTTTCGCCGACCGGCACATCGGTCCGGACGCGCGGGAAGAAGCCGAGATGCTGCAGGCGCTGGGCGCGCCGACGCTGGACGCGCTGATCGCCGAGACGGTCCCGGAGGACATCCGGTTCGCGGGCACGCTGGATCTGCCGCCGCCCACCGGCGA
Source organism: uncultured Myxococcales bacterium (assembly GCA_964546845.1). Taxonomy (GTDB): domain Bacteria; phylum Myxococcota_A; class Polyangia; order Fen-1088; family Fen-1088; genus JADGRB01. The sequence goes on from CAZJMY010000741.1 coordinate 1,394, forward strand.
GGCGGAGGTGCTGGGCGGGCTGCGCGCCATCGCCGCCAGGAACCAGGTGTGGAAGTCGTTCCTGGGGATGGGTTACGCCGACTGCTTCACGCCCCCGGTCATCCAGCGCAACATCCTGGAGAACCCCGGCTGGTACACCCAGTACACGCCTTACCAGGCCGAGATCTCGCAGGGGCGCCTCGAAGCGCTGCTGAACTTCCAGACGATGGTGGCCGACCTGACGGGTCTGCCCATCGCCAACGCCTCGCTGCTGGACGAGGCCACGGCGGCCGCCGAAGCGATGCACATGCTTCACGCGCTGTCGCCCATCACCGCCGAGCAGGACCGCGGCGGCGTCTTCCTGGTCGCGTCCGCCTGCCACCCGCAGACCATCGAGGTCGTGCGCACGCGGGCCAAGCCGCTGGGCATCGAGGTGCGGGTCGGCGAGCCCGAGACGTTCGACTTCGCGCGCGAGCAAGCCTTCGGGCTGCTGCTGCAGTACCCGGCCACCGACGGGGCGCTGCCCGACCTGGCGCCCGTGTGCCGCCGCGCGCACGACGCCGGCACGCTGGTCGCCATGGCGACCGACCTTCTGGCGCTGACCGTGCTGGCGCCGCCCGGCGAGATCGGCGCCGACGTGGCGCTGGGCAGCGCCCAGCGCTTCGGTGTGCCGCTGGGGTACGGCGGCCCGCACGCGGCCTTCTTCGCGACGCGCGCCGAGTGGACGCGCAAGTTGCCGGGGCGCCTCATCGGCGTCTCCGAGGACGCGCACGGCAACCGCGCGCTGCGCATGGCGCTGCAGACGCGCGAGCAGCACATCCGGCGCGAGAAGGCGACCAGCAACATCTGCACCGCGCAGGTCCTGCTCGCCGTCATGGCCGGGATGTACGCCGTCTATCACGGCCCGCGCGGCCTGCGGGCCATCGCCGAGCGCACCGCGGGGTTCGCCGCCGTGCTGGCGCGCGGGCTGGAGAAGGCCGGCCGCAAGGTCCGCCACCGCCACTTCTTCGACACCGTCCGCGTCGACGGCAGCGAGGCCGAGGTGAACGCCTGGGTGCAGGCCGCGACGGCGCGGAAGATCAACCTGCGCCGCCTGGCCCCCACGGCCGTGACCGTCGCGCTGGACGAGACGACCACCGCCGCCGACGTGGTGGCGCTGTGGGCCGTGTTCGGCGCCAGTACGCCGTCCGTCGAGGCGCTGGCGCGCGACGCCGAGCTCCCCTGGGGCGCCGAGTCGGCGCGCCGCAGCCCGTACCTCACGCACCCGGTCTTCAACACGCACCACTCCGAGACCGAGATGCTGCGCTACATGCGCCAGCTGGAGGCGAAGGACCTGTCGCTGACGCACGCGATGATCCCGCTCGGCTCGTGCACGATGAAGCTGAACGCCACCGTGGAGATGATGCCGGTGACCTGGCCCGAGTGGGGGCGCCTGCACCCGTTCGCCCCCGTCGAGCAGGCCCAGGGCTACCGCCAGATCTTCGGCGACCTCGAACGCATGCTCTGCGCGATCACCGGGTTCTCGGCGGCGTCGCTGCAGCCGAACGCCGGCTCGCAGGGCGAGTACGCCGGTCTGCTCGCCATCCGTGGCTACCACGAGAGCCGGGGACAGGCCGACCGCGACGTCTGCCTGATCCCGTCGTCCGCGCACGGCACCAACCCCGCGTCGGCCGTCATGGCCGGCTACAAGGTCGTCGTGGTCGCCTGCGACGACAACGGCAACGTCGACCTGGGCGACCTCGAGGCCAAGGCGCGCGAGCACCGGGACAAGCTGGCCGCCCTGATGGTCACCTACCCCTCGACG
>CAZJMY010000742.1:0-4821 GCA_964546845.1 uncultured Myxococcales bacterium
CGCCCGCGCCGGTCGTTCCGCCGTGCGCGGGCGTCCCACCCGTCGCGCTGCCGCCCCCGCTGCCGGAGCTGGCCGGTGAGCCGCCCGTGGCCGCCCCGCCCCCCGATCCGGACTGTCCGCACGCGCCCCCACCAGCAGAAGGGAAGCCAATCCTGCGAACGACCGCCATCGACAGGAGCTGTTCATACCGGTTAGTGCCCTGCCGACGCCGTTTGGATCGTCCGAATTCGCACCTGAACATCCGTAGGGGCGGCCGCGCCCCGGACCCGTTCAGTTGCAGGTCTTGAGGATGGCGCCGGCCGAGGCGTTGCACGTGTACCCGGGCGCGCAGTCGTCCTTGCTGGTGCACGTGAGCAGCTTGCAGATCCCCAGGGTCGGGTCGCAGTTGTACGGCGCGCAGTCCGTCACCATCGTGTTGACGCAGGTTCCGCCGCTGCACTGGGGGCTGACGATGCCGCCGCTGGCCGTCGAGCAGGCGGTCGTGCCGCAAGCCGTCCCGTCGGCGTAAACGGCGCACTTGCCGCTGCCGTCGCAGCTTCCGGTCGTCCCGCAGCTGGTCGGCGCCATGATGGGGCACGCGGCGTCGACGGTGCCGGCCGCGACCGGCGCGCAGGTGCCTTCCTTGCCCTTCGTTCCGCACGACTGGCAGGTGCCGCACGAAGCGACCGCGCAGCAGAAGCCGTTGGTGCAGTGACCGCTGGCGCAGGCGCCGTCGCTGGTGCAGGCGGTCCCGCCCGCGTCGAGCGTCTTGCACGTCCCGCCCTGGCAGACGGACGGCGCCGTGCAGTCGGTGTCGGTCATGCAGGTCGTCTTGCAACCGGCGGCGGTGCAGGCAAAGGGCAGGCACGCCGTCGTCGTCGCCGCCCCGCAGGTGCCGGCGCCGTCGCAGGTGGCGGCCGCCGTGAAGGTCCCCCCCGCGCACGAGGCGCCCTTGCAGGTCGTCCCCTTCGCGTACAGCTGGCAGCTGCCGGCCCCGTCGCACTTGCCGTTCGTGGCGCACGACGCAGTTCCCTTGTCGAGGCAAAGGCCGACCGGATCGAGCGAGCCGGCCGGGACGTTCTTGCACACGCCGATCGACCCGGCGAGCGCGCACGACTTGCACGAGCCGGTGCAGGCCGTCGAGCAGCAGACCCCCTGCGCGCAGAACCCCGACGCACACTCGGCGCCGCCGGAGCAGGCCAACCCGGGCGGGCCCTTGCCGCACGTGTTGTTGATACAGCTGTTGCCCGCGGAACAGTTCGCGTCGGCCGTGCACGCCGAGAAGCAGCGCGAGCCGTTGCACGCGAAGGGCGCGCACATGATCGACGACGGCGCGACACACTGCCGCGCGCTGACGCAGGTCGAGGGGGGCGTGTAGACGCCGCCCGTGCAGCGCTCGCCGGCGCAGATGGTCCCCGGCGCATACGTGCGGCAGCCGCCAGTCCCGTCGCACTTGCCGTCGGTGCCGCAGGAGGCCGCACCCTGGTCCGTGCACACCTTCCGCGGGTCGCTGGACCCGGCCGGAATGGGGGTGCAGGTGCCCATGGCCGTCGACAGCGCGCAGCTGCGGCAGCTGCCCGCGCACGCCGAGTCGCAGCAGACGCCGTCCACGCAGAACCCGGTCGCGCACTCGCCCGGGCCACCGCATGACTGCCCCTTCGGCTTGAGGCCGCAGCTCCCCTTCTGGCAGGACTGCCCGCCGACGCAATCGGCGTCCGTCGTGCAGCGGCTGAGGCAGGAGCCGCCCGAGCAGCGGAACGGCGCGCAGCTCTCGTCGCCCTGGGGGCGGCAGATGCCGAGACCGTCGCAGGTTCCAGCCGTCTTCAGATGATCGGTGGCGCTGCACGAGGGAGCGGCGCAAACGGTCTCGGCCTTGTAGAGCCCGCAGGCCCCCAGGCCGTCGCACACGCCCGTCTGCCCGCAGCTGGGCGCGCCCTGGTCGCGGCAGACCTTGTGGGGGTCGGCGACGCCCGCCTCGACCGGCCAGCAGATGCCCTGCCGGGAGGGCTGGTTACAGCTGACGCACGCGCCGGTGCACGCGACGTTGCAGCAGACGCCGTCGGCGCAAAAGCCCGATGCGCACTGGCTGCCGCTGGCGCACACCGCGCCCTGCGGTTTGGGTCCGCAGCTGCCCGAGACGCATTTGACCCCCGCCACGCAATCCGCGTCGGAGCGGCAGTCGGGGAAGCACTGTCCCGCCGTGGCGTCGCAGCCAAACGGCGCACAGATGGTCTGGGGCCCGGCCTGACAGCTGCCCGCGCCGTCGCAAACCTGGCCGCCCGTGACCGCCGCACCCTGGCAGGTGCCCGGCTTGCACACGACGCCCGCCGGGTACTGCCGGCAGCTGCCCTGGCCGTCGCAGGTGCCGTCCAGCCCGCACGTCGCCACGTCGGACTTCGGACAGGTCGTCGCCGAGGGGGGCGGGCTGCCCGCCGGGACGAAGCTGCAGACCCCGGGGGCTCCCGGGATGTCGCAGGATTTGCAGGTGTCCGTGCAGGCGGTGTCGCAGCAGACCCCGTCGACACAGAAGCCGCTGGCGCAGTCGCCGGCGCACCCGCAGGCCTGACCGTTCGGCTTCTTGTCGCCGGCCGCGCCGCTGCACGCCACGTCGGTTCCGCCGTCGCGTGGAACGGGCAGCGCGTCCGGGTTCGTCTTTGGGGACGTCTTGCCGCAGCCGGCAGCCCAGAAACTCAGGGACAGGAGCGCCAAAGCGAGAGCGGCAAGCACCGACCTTCGCGCGCGGGCCACGACGCCCGGCGGCGGTCGGCGGGGGAAGCTCATGGTGGCCGAAATCTGGAGTCTCTGCGCGCCGACCACAAGTGCAAACTGGCGAAAGTCCGAGCAAGGCCGTGTCCTCGCGCGTCACGGCGCGGCGCCGTCGCGCGCCGGCTGGCGCCCCCGCGCCGCCGGGCCTAAGCTCCCGCGCCATGCCGATCAGCGACGAGGAACGCCGGGCGCTGGACCAACAAATGGCCCAGGCGGCGTTCGTGTGCGATCTCATCCGCGTCCGCACGCTGCTGGCGCGGGGAGCCGACCCCGACGCGCGCGACGAGGACGGGCGGACGCCCCTCTTCTCGGCGGTGCTGGGGGGAAGCGTGGCCCTGCTGGGCCTCTTGCTGGAATCGAAGGCCGTCGTGAACGCGCGCGACACGCGCGGCGCCACCGCCCTGCACGTCGCGGCGGAGGAGGTTCTGCCCGAGGCGGCCACGCTGCTCATCGGGCGCGGCGCGGACGTGAACCTGCCGGACGAGGAGGGGAACACCCCGCTCGGCCGGGCGGTGTTCTCGGCGCGCGGGCGCTACGACGTCGTGCGGCTGCTGCTGAAGGCCGGCGCCAACCCGGACCTGCCGAACAAGGCCGGGGAGACGCCGCGGCAGCTCGCCGACCGGCTGGGTGAGCCCGTGTTCACCGCGAACTGAGTGATTAAGGATCCTGTATGGCTCACAGCAGCAGCGATCCGTCGCGGATGAATCAACAACGCCCGCACGAGGGGCGCGGCGACGACGAGGCCTGGAAGAAGCGCCCGTCGACCGAGACGACGCACGACGAGGGCGTGAACGAGGACGTCGCGCGCGACCGCAAGATCGCCGAGAACACGCCCCGCCCGGGCGATCCCCGCAAGTAGCCCGCGCCGCGATTGCCGGGATAGGCCTCGGCCTTAGGTTGGTCTGCCGAGGCCGCGTGTCGTCCGAACAAAAGGATGCCTGGATCGAGACGGACGTCCCGGCGCGGCTGGACCGCCTGCCGTGGAGCGGCTGGCACACGCTGGTCGTCACCGCGCTGGGCATCACCTGGCTGCTGGACGGCCTGGAGAGCAACCTGGCCGGCGCGCTGTCGGGTGTCCTCAAGCGCCCCGACACGCTGGGGATGACCGACGGGCAGATCGGCCTCGCCGGCAGCATCTACCTGCTGGGCTCCGTCGCGGGCGCGCTGTTCTTCGGGTACGCCACCGACCGGCTGGGGCGGAAAAAGCTCTTCAGCCTGACGCTGATGCTGTACCTGACCGCGACGGCGGCGACGGCGTTTTCCTGGAACTTCGCCTCGTTCTGCCTCTTCCGCGCGCTGACGGGCGCCGGCATCGGCGGCGAATACTCGGCGATCAACTCGGCCGTCGACGAGCTGATCCCCGGGCGGGTGCGGGGCCACGTCGACCTGGCGATCAACGCCTCTTTCTGGATCGGCGCCGCGCTGGGGTCGGCGGCGTCGCTGCTGTTGCTGAACACGGGCTGGATTCCGCCCGCCTACGCCTGGCGGTTCGCGTTCGGCCTGGGCGCGGCGATCGGCGCGGCGGTGCTGTTCCTGCGCCGTCACGTCCCCGAGAGTCCGCGCTGGCTGATGGTGCACGGCGACCCGGAAGACGCTGAAAAGATCGTCGCCGACGTCGAGATGGCGGTCGTCCACCGCCACCCGGAGCCGCCGCCCGCCGCCGAGAAGCTGCGCATCCGCCGCCGCAGGCACGTCCCCTGGCGCGAGATCTGGCGGGCCATGGCGTTCGAGCACCGCCGGCGCTCGCTGCTGGGGTTCACGTTGATGGTGACGCAAGCGTTCTTCTACAACGCGGTGATGTTCACCTACGGGCTGGTGCTGCTGCGCTACTACGACGTGAAGGCCGAGCACGTCGGGCTCTACCTGATCCCGCTGGCGCTGGGGAACTTCTTCGGGCCGCTCTTGATGGGGCGGCTGTTCGACACCGTCGGGCGGCGCCGCATGATCGCCGGGACGTACATCCTGTCGGGCGTGCTGCTGGCGATCACGGCCTGGCTGTTTCGCGAGAAGCTGCTGACCAGCTTCACGCAGGCCGTGTCGTGGAGCGCGATCTTCTTCGTCGCGTCGTCGGCGGCC
>CAZJMY010000743.1:0-1609 GCA_964546845.1 uncultured Myxococcales bacterium
CGACGCGCCGGTCCCCGACGCGGTGGTGGTCGACGTCAAGGCGACCGACGAGATCGAGCCGCGCCTGGGCGAGGCGCGCGGCCGCGGCGCCGGGGCCGCGCTGGTGGTCATCGACGCGCAGCCCTCGCCCGAGCGGCTGGCGACGGCCATCTACGCCGGCGCGCGCGCGTACCTGCCGCGCAGCGCCTTCGGGCTGGTGGGCCGGGTCGCCGCTTCGGCCGCGGCCCGCCGCCACGGCGAGGCCGCCGGCGTGCGCATCATCGAGCTCTTGGCCCGGCACGGGGTGCTGGTGGGGGTCGAGCGATCGCGCGCGCCGTCCGCCTCGCATGACGTCGACGCCCGCCTCATCGCCGACGCCAGCGTCTCGCGCCCGCACGCCGCCGTGGTTCCCACCGGCCACGAGGTGCTGGTCGTCGACGACGAGGCGGTGGTGTTGACGGTGCTGCGCGAGGCGCTGCGGCGCGGCGGCTACCGGGTGACGACGGCGGCGTCCGCCGAAGAGGCCATCGATCTGATGCGCAAGCGGCGCTTCGATCTGGTGCTGACCGACAAGAACCTGCCCGGCGCGTCCGGGCTGGACGTGCTGCGCGCCGCGCGCAAGCTGACGCCGGCGCCGGCCATCGTCCTCATCACCGGCTACAGCTCGTACGATTCAGCGATCGAGGCCATGGACGTCGGCGCGCTGGACTACATCGAAAAGCCCATTCGCGACGTCGACGACCTGCGGTTCCGGATCCGGCGCGCGCTCTCGCGGCGCGACGAGCAGCTGGCGCGGCGCAAGCCGCCCACGACGGCCGGCAAGTCGGGCCGCGTGCTGCTGGTCGAGGTCGAGGGGCAGCGGCGGCAGCTGCTGGCCGAGTACCTGGGCAAGGCGCATCACGTGACGGCGGCCAAGGACGGCGACGAGGCGCTGACACTGCTGAAGAGCAACCTCTTCGACCTGGTGCTGGCCGACCGCCATCTTCCCGGTGTGTCGGGGCTGCGCGTGATCGAGCACGCCCAGCAGATCCTGCCGCACTGCGCGTCCGTGCTCTACACGGCCTACCCCTCCTACGAGTCCGTCCAGGAGGCGTTCGCGGCGGGCGTCGACGCCTATCTGGTCCGGCCCAGCGACGATCTGAAAAAGTTGGGCGAGAAGGTCGCCGAAGCGCTCGGCGGGCGCGGCGGAATCCTGTTAGGGTGACCGCCAGCACCGAAGGGCCCACATGCGAATTGCCTTCACGCACAACCTGCGGCTGACCGACAGCGAGGACGAGGCCGAGTTCGACACGGTCGAGACCGTCGACGCCATTGCGGCCGGCCTGCGCGCCGGCGGCCACGAGGTCGAGAAGATCGAGGTGACCGGACCGGCCTCGCGGCTGGCCGCGCGCATCGAGTCGTACGGCCCCGACCTCATCTTCAACAGCGCCGAGGGGCGGCGCGGGCGGGCGCGCGAAGCGTTCTACCCTGCGCTCTTCGAGGAGCTGGGCTTCCCCTACACGAACTCCGACGCCTACGTCCTGACCGTCACGCTGGACAAGTGGCTCACCAAGCTGGTGCTGGGCAAGCGCGGCATCGACACGCCGCGCGCGCAGCTGCTGACGCCCGACGAGTACCGGCGCATGCGCGA
>CAZJMY010000744.1:0-4909 GCA_964546845.1 uncultured Myxococcales bacterium
TGTTCGGCCAGCGCGGCGGCGAGCCCGCGCGGGCGGGCCGCCGACGCCGTCCAGCCGGACGGCGTGCCACGATTGCCGCGCGCGCGCATGCGATCAGAACAGCAGCGTGAAGCCGCTGCTCACGACGTTGACCGTCTGCGCGAACGCCGTGCCGTACCAGCTCGACTGAGACCGGAACCAGTCGAGGTCCCAGACCAGGTTCTCGTTGATGTGGTAGTTGAAGACGCCGTTGATGCCCAGGTTCTGCTTGGGCATCGGGTTCAGCGACACGTCGTCGAACGACAGCTTCAGCAGCTGCGACACGCCGACCCCGCCCGCGATCATCACGGGACCGAACACCAGGGCGGCCTGCGCGTAGAGACCGCGATAGGTGCGCAGCTTGCCGTTGTTGGGATCGGTGGCGACCGCGGCGTTGTAGTACGCCGACGGGGAGTTCTCCTGCGCGTAGTTGAAGCCCAGGCCCGGGCCGTAGTGGGCGGTGCCGCCGAGCCGCAGCGGGCCGGCCTCGAAGCGGAATCCACCGGCGACCCCCCACTGGTCGACGGTCTGGTTCGCCAGGGTCGAGGCGTCGGCCGGCGGGTTCGGGTTGGCCGGCGTCGGATCGACGAAGTTGGCCTGCCCGCCCAGACGCTGCCACAGCCCGTTCGCGAACAGCTTGAACATGCCCAGCCCGGGAAGCGGCTGCGTGAACGCCACTTCGCCCTGGAACGTCGGCGTGATGACCCGCTCCCATTTGCCGGGCAGCATCGCGGGGTCGAAGGCGCCGACCGTGACCTGAAGGCCGCTCAGCACGGGCGTCGCGTAGACGAAGCCCGGACGGAAGAACGGGAAGAGCGCGCCGTACCCGATCTGTCCGCAGGCGGGGCCCTCGCCGTTGAAGTTGCAGGGCCAGCCGACGCCGAAACCGTGGCCGTAGTTGAAGTCGATCTCGATCGCGCCGCGATTGAACAGCGCCAGCTGGCGCCCGACGGTCAGGCTGCCCCAGCCCCCCTCGAGCTTGAGCCACCCCTCCTGCGCGTAGATCTGCGGCGTGATCTCGGCGCGCAGATTCGATTCGACCTCCGCCCAGATCGCGAGCCGACCCGAAAGGACGGTGCTCTCGCCGAAGCTCTTCGTGAAATTGAAGGCCAGGACGTTGGGTAAGAAGCCGCTTCGAATGCGGGGCGTCGCGAAGTTGCCGCTGGTGTTGACCTGGTTGTCGGCGCTGATGCCCGTGCCGATGCCGCCCACGATGGTGTTTCCCGTCTCGGGCGCGCTGGCGGCGTTGTGATTGCCGAAGCCGTAGACGATGAACGAGTTGAGACGCCCGTCCATCGAGATCTTCCAGCCGTTGAGCTCGATCAGCTGAATGCCCGTGGGCGACGGCTTCGGCTCGGCGGGGGGCGGCGTCTTCAGGGGCGCCGGCTTCGACAGGGCTGGTTCGGGGGGCGGGCTCTTCTCGGTTTCCGCGGGCGTCTCGGCCTCGGGTGGCGCGGCTGCCGCGGCCTCTTCCCGCTCTTCGTCGGCGGCGCGCGCACCGCCGGCGAGACCCATCAGAGACCACGAAAACAGCGCGACGGAAACCAGTCGGCGGACACCTGTCCCAGCTCTCATCAGTGGCACCTTTCGGAGGTCGGCGGACTACTGAGCCGAGGCGACGTGCAGCGTGATGAACTGGCCCGCGTAGGGCTGCGCGATCGCCGCGCCGCCCGACGTGTCGAGGTTCGCGATCTGCAGCGGGTTGCACTTGCCGCCGGCGGCGTACGTCGCCTGGTCGTTGCTGCTCGTGTCGCAGTTCTTGATGGCCGACGCGTTCGAGTCGTCCGCCAGCATCCAGATCTGCTGGCCGCCCTTGATGGTGATCGGCGGCGTCGTGTAGTCGATCTTGTAGCTGAAGTGCGCCTCGGTCTTGTTGATGGCGTTCCAGTAGTAGCGCGTGCCGGTCAGGTTCTTTCCCAGGAACGTCCCGTTGTCCGAGACGTGCATCATGTAGACGTTGTAGTTCCCCTGCAGGTTCGGGTAGCAGCCGCTGTCGGACCCGCCGTTCGCGGGGCCGGAGGCGAAGCCCTCGTACGCCGTGCCGTAGTTGGTCGTGCAGCGGTTCGTGCCGGTGAGGTAGTGCTTCGGCTCGACGATGCCCTGGACGTGAAGGGTGATCGTGCAGCTCTGCGACGAGGTGCCGGCCACCGTGAACTTCTTGTCGGCGTTGCAGGTCGCCTCGACCAGGTACTCCGAGTTGCTGTACGCGCAGGCGGGCTTGGTGTTCTGACAGACGAGCACCGAGTAGTTCTGGTCGGCGCCGCACGGGAGCAGGTACTGGAAGCCGTTCAGGAACGACTTCACGCTGTCGCAGACCGGGTTCGCCGTCGTGCCGCCCGTGCCGCCGCCCGTCATGCCGGCCGCGCCGCCGGTGCCCGTTGCGGCGCCGCCCGTGCCGGTGCCGACGGCGCCGCCCGTGCTGCTGCGTCCGCCCGTGCCCGCGCCCGCGGCTCCGCCTTCGCCGCGACCGCCGGATCCGGTGCCGCTGCCGCCCGTGCCGGTGCCGACGACGCCTCCCGTGCTGCTGCCACCGCTTCCCTGCGGGCCGCTGTCGCCCCCCGTGCCGGTCGGGTTGTCGTTGCCGCCGCTGCCCGGCGCTCCCCCGGTCGTCGAGGTGTTGCCGCTGCCTCCGGTGGCTTGGCCGGAGGAACCGCCGGTCGCGCTGCCAGGCATGTCGGACGGCAAGCAGCCGACGTATGCACCCAATGAGAACAGACCAAGGGACAGGAGAACGACGCGCTTCATTGTGAAAGTCCTCCGTACGGGACGCAGGGGGGCCGAATTCCCGGCACACGGCGGCACGGGACACAGCCGACTTCGCTCCAAAGTGACGAAGGCACCCGCGCGCAGCTCAAAAAACTTCGCCGCGAGTCGCTCCCGATTCCTGAGCCGCGGACATTCACCAGGGCACTTCCGAAGGCCCGGGGGGCGGAGCCCTCGTGCCCGACGTTCACCCTGGGAGGGTCCGCATGCGCAGTCAGTCTCGCCTCGGCGGCGGCTTCGGTCGCTGGTCGTTCGTCGCCCTGTCGTGCGTCGCCGTCCTCGGCGGCGGCGCTTGCGGCAACTCGGGCAGCGTCACGTCTTCCACCGGAGGTGGCGGCGACGGGAGCGGCGGCAGCGGTGGCGCGAGCAGCGGCGGGTCAGCGGGCGGAGGCGCCGGCGGCGCGATCGGCGCCGGCGGCAACCGGAGCGGAACCGGGGGCAGCATGTCCGGCGCGAGCGGGTCGTCCGGCGGCGCAGGCAACAGCGGCCATGCCGCGGGCGGCGCGGCGGGGGGCGTCACGGGCGGACGGGGCGGCAGCAGCGGCGCGCCCGGCGGCGGAGGACGCGGGGGCGCTCCGGCGTCGACGGGCGGCAGCGCGGGCACGGCCACTGCGGGCGGCCTCATCTGGCCGAACGACCAGAGCAGCGCGAACTCCGACGACTGGCTGGTGCAGAACCACGACAGGATCGCGCAGCTGCGGCCGCGCGTGCTTGCGATCGACATCGGGAACACGTCGAACGCCTCGACGCTGATCCAGCGTCACATCGACGGCCTGGCGAACGCGACCAGCTTCCACAAGTACAGCAACCCCGCCGCCCAGCCCATGGTCGTGTACCAGCTGGTGAAGGTCGTCAACGGCGGCAGCGGCCCGAACTACGCGACCTGGAGCTCGCAGGCGTTCGCCGACGCCAACATCCAGATCAAGGACCCCAAGGATCCGAGCGGCCCGAACTTGACGCTCTGCCAGCTCTTCGAGAAGGGCGTCATCAACGAGGTCTGGTGCATGGCGACGCAGAACCAAACGAAGTGCGGCGAGACGCAGGAGACGAAGGTCGTCTACAGCAACACCGATCCGCCGGCGAAGGTGACGCCGCTGAAGATCGTGGGCGCGTCGAACGGCGACAGCATCACGAACCTCGGCTGCAAGGTGTCGACGCGCATCATCGACTTCAACACCTCGCGCGGCGTCGGGTGCCACCAGCATGCGATGGGGCACGGCTGGGAACGGTACATGGACGCGCAGGCCATTCCGCTGCTCCGCAAGCAGGCGGGACGCTTCCTGAACTGGGACCTCGACACGCGCGTCGGGGCGCCGTTCAGCAACTTCTACGCCGCGTGCAACAGCAACGGCTCGCAGCTGACCGACTGCATGCTCTGGCAGTCGACCACGCACATGGTGTCCGGCCCCAGCGCCGCGAAGGCGTTCGACATCCCGGACGTGTCGGGCGGCTGCGGCAACGCGCACTTCTATCCGAACACGACCGGCACCTATTCCTACGACGCGAACACGCCGGACCCGATGGTTCTTTCGTCGTGCGAGCACTACGGGCTGCACGACGGCGCGGGGGGCAAGGACACGACGACGCCGTTCACGAACAAGATGACGGACGACCTGGCGAAGGTGCAGCAAGCGGGCCCGTGCACGGCCGGCTCGCCGTACTGCTCGACCGACGACGACTGCGGCGGCCACGGGACGTCGTACCTCTATCAGAGCTTCCCCAGCTACGGGACCGCCGCGACCAACGACGACGGGTCGCCGATGCACAACTGGTGGGTCTACCTGTTCTATTGAGCGCGCGCCCGGTGCCGGTCGAAAGCTGACCCGTGGTCGGGGCCTCTCGTCACTTCAGCGCGCCATGGAAAAGGTCACGCGCGTTCGCGAGCTCCTGAAGGCGGTGGCCCTCGGAGCCGCCTGTCTGTCGCTCCCGCCCGGCTGCGCGTCCAGCGGAGGTGGCGGGATGGCCGGAAGGACCGGAGCCGCGGGCGCGATGGGTGCGTCGGGGACCGGCGGCAGCGCGGGCGCGAGCAGCGGGACGGGCACGGGCGGCGCGACGACGACGGATGGGACCGGCGGCGGCGCGGGCGCGGCCGGGGCGACGGGCGGTCGGGCCGGAGGCGGCGGCATGA
>CAZJMY010000745.1:0-2012 GCA_964546845.1 uncultured Myxococcales bacterium
GCACGACGGCGGCGCCGCTCTGCGCGGCCAGCCAGCGCGCGCGTGGCTCGTCGGGCGAGACCCGCGCGACCAGCACGCCGCGCCGGCCGCGCGCCGGCGCCCCCAGCCCCAGCAACGCCTGCGCGCCGATGACGACGTCGGCGAACAGGGAGAACGCATCGCGCGCCGCGCGATCGCCGCCGGCCTCACCCGGGAACGGCAACGACGCGCCCGGACGTCCCGTGGCCCGCAGGCGCCCCGCCGGTCGCAGCACCGGAACGACCACCACGCTGCCGGCCAGCGCCGCCGGATCGAGCCGCGCGGCCAACCGAGACGCCGCGCGCGAGGCGCTGGCCTCCGTCCCGCGCAGGGCGGCCACGACGCTGACGCGGGGCCCCGGCCGGCGGCCGACCGCGACCCACGCGGGGACGGCGCGGGCGGGAGCGCCGTCGCCGCCGCGCCACGCGAGCGGGATGCTCACCGCGCGCGCCTCCCCCGGACCGATGGTCACGCCACCGACCCGAACACCGCGCGCGGGGAGCTCGACCGCCATGGAGGGTCCCTAGCTTTGCCGAATTTCGAGAGCGGCGCCGATTTTTTGAGAATTGGGGCGCATCAAATGCACGAATGCTCCGATAGGGTTTCTCCGACCGCGCGATGTTGTTCCGGAACGTTGGTGCAAGACGTCCGGAACGAACCTACAAAGCGCTACACGCGGGCGACACAAACGGTTCCTTCTCTCGTTGCGAGCCCTCGAATTCAGCAACTTTTGCGTACTTTTCGAAGTGCCCTGGCGTAATCTATTTTGCACGGTCCGTGCGGCCCCACCCCCCGGAGGTCTTGTGATGCGGTTCAACGGGCGATTGACGACAGTTTTGCTTTTCTCCGCTGTGATTGGCTGCGGGTTTGCCCCCGGTCAGGCTGCGCCACCGACGGGCAGCGGCAGCGGTAACGGTGGAAACACCGGCGCCGGCGCGTCGGTCGGCGCGGGCGCCGGTCCCGGCTCGACGGGCGTCGGCCTCACCTCCGGGTCCGGCGGCGACGTCGGCATCGGCGGCGGCGGCAACTGCGGCCAGGCCAGCGTCCCCATCGAGGCGACGCCGCCCGACGTCTTGATCATCGAGGACAAGTCCGGATCGATGGACGAGGACGACAACGGGCGCGGCAGCGGCGGCGCGAATTCCAAGTGGTCGCAGGTCTCGGCCGCGTTGAAGATGGTCGTCATGGCCAACGACTCCCAGATCAACTGGGGGATCAAGTTCTTCTCGGACAACAACGCCTGTGACGCGACGGGTGCTCCGGCCGTCGGCATCGGTCCCAACAACAGCGGCCCGATCGCGGCGGCGATCAACGGAACGTCGCCCGGCGGGAACACGCCGACGCGCGACGCGGTGGCGACCGGCGCCATGTACTTGTCGGGCGTCAAGGACAGCAACAACAAGTACATCCTGCTGGCGACCGACGGCCTCCCGAACTGCCCGAGCGGCTGCGCGGCCATGTCCAAGCCGTCGAACATGTGCACGCAGACCGACAACCCGAGCGAGGACATGGCGACCACGCAGGCGATCGGCGACGCGCTGAACAACTACGGCATCAAGACCTTCGTCATCGGCGTCGGCGACGTCGCCACGGCGCAGAGCACGCTGAACAACTTCGCGATGGCGGGCGGCCTGGCCCAGAAGGGCGCGGCCACGTCCTACTACGCGGCGACCGACCCGACCGCGCTGGAGAACGCGCTGCAGGCGCTGATCGGCGCCGTGTTCTCGTGCACCGTGTCGCTGTCGACCGCGCCGCAGGGGTTCACGAACGTCGCCGTGTCGGCCACCGACACCTCGACGAACAAGAAGGTCGCGATTCCGGAGGACGGCACCAACGGGTGGACGTACGACGCGAACAAGCAGAACATCCTGCTGAAGGGCAGCGCCTGCGACAAGCTGAAGAACGGGGGCTACAAGGACCTGAACTTCATCTACGCGTGCGAGGGGACGACGATCTGCATCGACCGCAACCCGGACGGCTCCTGCTCGGACCAC
>CAZJMY010000746.1:0-1468 GCA_964546845.1 uncultured Myxococcales bacterium
CACCGCCGGCCCGCGGCTCACCACCACCGCCGGCTGGCTGTCCCCGACCATCTGCGCCAGCCGCTCTTCCGGATACCCGGGGTCCAGCGGCAGGTAGCACCCGCCCGCTTTCAGCACCCCCAGCATCCCCGTCACCATCTCGGCCCCGCGCCCGAGGCACAGCCCCACCACCGCCTCCCCCGTCACGCCCGCACCCCGCAGGTACCGCGCCCGCCGGTTCGCTCCCGCGTTCAGCTCCCCGTAACGCACCTCCGTGCCCGCCGCCCACACCGCCACCTTTTCAGGCTCCCGCCGCGCCACCTCTTCGATCAGCTCGTGCACGCACCGCCCGGACCCCAGCCCCTCCCGCTTCCCGCTCCACCCCTCCACCACCTGCCAACGTTCCGCCTCCCCCAGCACCTCCACGGCCCTCAGCGGTTTGTCCCCCCCTTCCTCCAGCGCCTCCACCACGCCCGCGATCGCCCGTTCCAGGTAGCCACACACCCGCTCCGCGCGCTTCTCGCCCTCGCTCACCTGCACCGTCAGCACGAACCCCGTTCCCTCGTCGTCCACGTCCACCGACACCGGGTAGTTCGTCCGCTCTTCAGTCCACGACAGCTCCCGCTCGCCGTGCTCGTTCAACTCGGCCATCAGCTCCGCGGGCGTGTGCCTGTAGTTCAGTAACGCGGTGAACAGCGGCGCTGGCGCCGCCACCCCGCTGCACCGCTGCGCCAGCGCCAGCGACGCATGCTCGTGCCGCAGCAACTCCGTCAGCTGAGCCTGCACCTGCCGGACGCCGGTGGCGACGTCTCTTCGTGCCAACTTCACGCGCGCCGGCAACGTGTTGATCAGCATTCCGATCAGACGTTCCGCCCCTGGGCCCGCTTGCATCCGGCCCAGCAGGACGGTTCCGAACACGACGTCGTCTCGTCCGGTCAAGCGCCCCAGCACCAGCGCCCACGCAAGGTGCATCACGCTCGCCGTGCTCACTCCGAGCCGCCGCGCCTGCTCTCGAACGCGCCGCGCCGCCGAGTCGCCGAGTCGCCGTCGCGCCTGCATCACGCGGCTTCCGTCCCCTCGGGCCTCCATCAGCCCGTACGGCGCCGTCGGTTCGTCGACGTCACTCAGCAGGTTCGTGAAGTACACCGCCTGCTCGTCCCGGTTCAGGGCGAGCCGCGCTCTGCCCACCACCTCGCGGTACGACACCGGCGCCGAGAGCTCTTCGTCTTCCCCGGCGTCGATCAGGCGGCACTCGTCGACCAACCGTTCGAGCGTGGCATGGTCGATCGCCAGGTGGTGCGCCTGCAGCAACACCACCCATCCCTCCCCGTCCTTCGCCACGTACCCCCGCAACAGCGGCGCCCGCCGGATGTCCATCCGCTGCCGCCGCGGATCGCACAAGCGCCGCAGCTGCTCCTCCGCGCTCCCCGCCCCGCCTTCAGCCACCACGCGCGCCATCTCGATGCGCGCGCGTCGCAAGACGACCTGC
>CAZJMY010000747.1:0-1529 GCA_964546845.1 uncultured Myxococcales bacterium
GCAGAACGGCGTCCCGTGCTCGCTGGTCAGGGCCACGTCCTCGGGGCGCGCGGGGTCGGGGTAATAGCTGTGCACGAAGTAGTAGAAGGCGCCGTCCGGCACCCCGTCGCCCGCCGAGGGGCTGCGCCGCGTCTGGTTCCAGCCCATGTGGGGGATCTTCAGCCCTGGCTGCGCGGCGAACCGGCGCACGCGTCCCGGCAGGACGCCCAGCCCCTGCGCGTCGGGGTTCTCCTCGCTGCTGTCGAACAGCAGCTGCATGCCGATGCAGATGCCGAAGTACGGGCGCCCGGTCTTCAGGAAAGCCCCCAGCGCCTGCCGAAGCGCGCCGCCGCCGCGGTTCAGGGCCACGGCGCAGGCGCCGAACGCCCCCTGCCCGGGGACGACCAGCCGGTCGGCGCCCGCCACGACATCGGGGTCGGCGCTGACCCGCACGTCGGCGCCCACGGCGGCCAGCGCCTTCTCGACGCTGCGCAGGTTGCCGCTCCCCAGATCGGCGACGACGACGTTCATGCCGTGAGCGTCCCCTTCGTCGAGGGGACGCCGACCAC
Source organism: uncultured Myxococcales bacterium (assembly GCA_964546845.1). Lineage (GTDB taxonomy): Bacteria > Myxococcota_A > Polyangia > Fen-1088 > Fen-1088 > JADGRB01. Next base: position 549 of record CAZJMY010000747.1, read on the forward strand.
GCGGGGGTCCATGCGGGTCGCCGCGGACGTCGCGCGGGCGAACGCCTTGAACAGCGCCTCGATCATGTGGTGCGCGTTCTCGCCGTACCGCACCTCGAGGTGCAGGTTGCAGAGCGCGGCGGCCACGAAGCCGCCGAAGAACTCGCGCCCCAGCTCGAGATCGAAGTTGCCGACCCAGCGCCCCTTGAGGGCGTCGGCCCGGTAGACGAAGGCGGCCCGCCCACTGAAGTCGACGGCCGCCGAGACCAGCGCTTCGTCCATGGGGATGGTGGCGTCGCCGTAGCGGGTGATGCCGGCGCGGTCGCCCAGCGCCTCCCGAAAAGCCTGCCCCAGGCAGATCCCGACGTCTTCGACCGTGTGGTGGGCGTCGACCTCGACGTCGCCGGTCGCCTGGATCTCCAGGTCGAAGAGGCCGTGCCGGGCCACGGCTTCCAGCATGTGGTTGAAGAACGGGACGGGCGTGGCGATGCGCCACTGCCCGGTCCCGTCCAATCCCACCGTGAGGGAAATGTCGGTTTCGGAGGTCTTTCGCTTGATCGTTGCTCGGCGCGTCATGGAGTCCGTCGAAGGCACTAATCTAACCCGGTGGCCGGCCACCCGGCCAAAAAGAGGCTGTTATCTAGGCGATCTTCGCGAGATTCGCCACGGCGCGCGATATAATTTGTCGGCCGTCCGATGTCGAAGCGCGCCCGCAGCCCGGTCCTCGGCTACAACCACAATCTGCGGTACGGCGGGCGTGTGTTCCACGTGCAGACCGAGGATTCGGGTCAGTCGTACGCGCGCCTCTACACCCACCTCTTCTTCGAGGGGACCATCCTGTCGTCGAAGAAAGAGGAGTACGACCCGGAGGCGCCCGAGGACGCGGTCCGCCTGTTGATGCAGAAGCTGCACAAGGCGATGATCCGCGAGCTGACGCGCGGCGAGCACGATCCGCGCATCGCCGCCTTCTTCGGGGCGCGCGGTGAGCCGGCGATGCTGGAG
>CAZJMY010000748.1:0-6402 GCA_964546845.1 uncultured Myxococcales bacterium
ACCAGCCCCAGCGTGGAAGGGGAGGCCACGGCGGTTTACCTGTCGAAGCTCCTGCGGCCGCTGGGGGTGCGCGCCACCCGCATCGCGACGGGCGTGCCCATCGGGGGCGAGCTGGAATATGCCGACCAGGCGACCCTCGCCCGCGCCATCGACGGGCGCCGCGAGATGTAGGCAAGGATGTAGGCAGGCCGCCCAGTTTCCCCGACGAGGAAGCTTCCTCGACGCTGAAGCTAAGGTAAGATGCCTTGAATCCCGATTTCCTGAATGGTACTCGTGAGTATCCCTAGCACCGCCATGTCGACCCGGCGAGGAGCGCGATGAGTGGCCCCGATGTGATGTTTCCCGAGGAGCAGCAGCAGATGTCGTTGGTCTGCGCGCGGCTCGCCAGGGACGCGAACGCCAAAGCGGTGCTGTTGATCGGCCGCGATGGACAACCAATTGCCGATGCAGGCGACGTCGACGAGCTCGACGTCACCTCGCTGTCGTCGTTGACGGCGGGCAATGTCGCCGCCACCGGCGGCATCTCGAAGATCCTTCGCGAGAAGGACTTCTTCAGCCAGTTCCACGAGGGGGAAAAGACCCACGTTCACATCACGCTGGTCGGTGGCCGGGCCATCTTGCTGGTCCTGTTCGACGAGCGGTCCTCGCTGGGGCTGGTGCGCCTGCGCGTCCGCAAGTCGTCCGACGAGATGGTGAAGCTGTTCGATCAGGTGGCGAAGAAGGCGGCGGCCAAGAGCCAGCCCTCGATCCTCACCGAGATCACGGACAGCGACATCGACAACCTCTTCAATGACTAGGTTGACCGGCCGGCCGGCGCGATGAGCTTCATCAACTACTCGTCGCGCGAGATCAACTGCAAGTTGGTCTATTACGGACCCGGGCTGTGCGGGAAGACCACCAACCTGCACTACATCTACGCAAAGACGAGCCCCGAGGCGAAGGGGAAGATGATCTCGCTGGCGACCGAGACCGAGCGGACGCTGTTCTTCGACTTCCTGCCGCTGTCGCTGGGCGAGATCCGCGGCTTCAAGACCCGGTTCCACCTGTACACGGTCCCGGGGCAGGTCTTTTACGACGCCAGCCGCAAGCTGATCCTGAAAGGCGTGGACGGCGTGGTGTTCGTGGCGGACTCGCAGATTGAACGCATGGAGGCGAACATCGAGTCGCTGGAGAACCTGCGGCTCAACCTGACCGAGCAGGGGTACGATCTCGACAAGCTTCCCTACGTGGTCCAGTACAACAAGCGCGACCTGCCCAACGCCGCGCCTCTGGATCAGCTTCGCGAGGTTCTGAACCCGACCAAGGTCCCCGACTTCGAGGCGTGCGCGACCAGCGGCGCCGGGGTGTTCGACACGTTGAAGGCGGTGGCCAAGTCCGTGCTGACCGAGCTCCGGCGCGGGCAGTAGCGGCTCGACCAGGGCGCGCGGCCGGGCGAGGTCGCGGCCGCGTCAGCTCTTGCGCAGGCAGGCGGCGGCGAAGAGCGCCGTCACGGAAGCCTGGCCGACCATCCAGAGCGGCTCGAGGCTGTCGGGGATGAACCGCAGCGACACCGTGTGGCCGACGGCCGCGAAGAGCAGGGCGCCCGCGACGCCGAACCCGAATCCCGCCAGCACGGGCCGCAGGCGGCGGACACCGTAGAGGAGGACGATGAGCCCGACCGGCGCGATGGCGCTGTAGACCAGCGTGGCGCTGACGGGGCCCCGCGCCAGATCCGTGAAGCCGCCCGAAAGGGCCGCGGCCGCCCCGTGCACGTGCGGCCACGACAACGGGATCGCCCATCCCAGGTCGATCCCGGACGAGCCGACGACGAAGGCAGCCAGCGCGCCCCAGCCCAGCCGGACGGTCGAGACGCCGCGGCGGCGCAGCAGCGCGAGAGCTAGCAGACCGGTCGCCATGCCCAGTCCCAGCTCCTCGGCGCCGCGCCCCTCCCGCGCCTTGGCGACCGCGGCGGCGGCGTCGACGATGCCGGCGCCGTAGTGGTCGTCCAGACGCGCTTCGTTCGTCACGACAGGGCGGGGTTTGCGGGCGGTCGCGAGCAGGATCTGCTCGACCGCTTCGGGTCGCCGCACGCCCGCGCTGACGACCAGGGCCGCCACGCCGGCGACGTGTGGCGACGCCATCGACGTCCCCATGAACCACAGGTAGTCGGTGTGCGTGATGTCGTTCGGCACGATCGTGTGCTGAAGGACGCCGTCCGGCCGCCCGTCGCCGTTCTGGTCGACGCGCGTGTTGCCGCCGGGAGCCGAGATGTCCACCTCCGAGCCCCAGTTCGAATAGAAGGTCGTCTTCTCGTCGAACTGCGTGGCGGCGACGGCGATGACGCCCGGCGCGCGGGCCGGGAAGCCGACCCGGCCGCGACCGTCGTTGCCGGCGGCCGCCACGACGACCACGCCCTTGTCGTGCGCGTACTTGATCGCGCTGGAGATGGTCGCGACCGCGAACGGGCCGCCCAGGCTCATGTTGATGACGTTCGCGCCGTGGTCGGCGGCCCAGCGGATCGCCTGAGCGATGCCGCCCATCGAGCCGGATCCGCGCGCCGAGAGCACCTTCAGCGGCATGATCGACGCGCCGTAGGCGACGCCCGCCACGCCGAGCCCGTTGTTCGTCGACTGGGCGATCGTCCCGGCCACATGCGTGCCGTGCCCGTGGTCGTCCGAAGCGTCGGCGCTGTTGCCGAGGAAGTTGTAGCCGGGCACGAACTTGGTCTGGGCCAGGTCGCCCACCTTGGTCACGCCGGTGTCGATGACGGCCACCACCGCGCCCTTGCCGTTCGACTCTTTCCAGGCGGCCGGGGCGCCGATCTGGCGCAGGTGCCACTGGTACTTGAAGCAGGCGTCGTTGGGGAACCCACCGCCGTCGTGCGTGGCGGCGGCGCACTCTGCCTCCATCGAGCTGCCGGCGGCGGTGAATTCCTGGGCCTGCTCGTCGCCCGGGATCGTGGCCAGCGAGTCGTAGTCGACGCTCTCGACGTCCGGATTGGCCGCCAGCTTGGCCCGGGCCGCGGTGGCCTCGTCTGCGGTGGCGAACTGGACGCGGAAGAGGTGGTCGCGCGCCGAGTAGTCGCTGAGCGGCTGTTCGTCGAACCCGGGCGCGGCCATGGCGGCGGCCGAGGCGTCGTCGCGGAAGTCGACGAGCAGGGTGGTCGGACGCAAGCCCTCTGCTTCAGCCAGCTCCTGACTGGTGGGGGCCCGCTCTGTCGTCGACTTCGCCGGCCGGACCGGTGCCGCTCCGTGCCAGAGCAGCGCGGCACCCGCCACAGCCGCTGCAAACCCGCCCCAGGGACCCCAAGCAGAGATCAAGCTCGACTTCCGCATGTTGGAATTATACGGCTGCTCACGTCAGTGCGCACCGTCCAGCGCGCTTTCCGACGGGCCGTGTTACAGTGGCAGCTCGGCCGCTTTGGGAACTACCCACCTCACCCGACACGCGACCCGACCCGCGACGCGCCTCGCCACGTGGCTGCTGGCGGCCGGGCTTTTTGCGCTGGCCTTCGGCAGAGCTCCCGCCCACGCCGAGGACGAGGCCGCGGCGATCGACAAGATCGTCAAGATCAACAAGCGCGCGGTGGACGAGTACCAGAACCTGAACTTCGAGAAGGCGCGCAAGCTGCTGGACGAGGCGCTGGCCGCCTGTACCCGCAGCGGCCTCGACAGCCACCCGGTCACGGCGCGGACCCACGTGCACATGGGCGTGGTGCTGTTCGCAGGCCTGAAGGACAAGGACGGCGCGATCGCCGAGTTCAAGAAGGCCGCCCAGATTCAGAGCGACGTGAAGCTGGATACCGCGCTGGCCACGCCGGAGATCCAGGAGGTCTTTGACCAGGCCGTCGCGGGAGGTGGCGGCGCCGGCGCCAGCGGTGGCGCCGCGACCGCGGCGCCGGCAGAAGACGCCATCGCCCACGAGCCGATCACGCGGGCGCTGCAGGGCAAGTCGATCGCCGTCAACGCGACCCTGGATTCGTCGGTGAAGGCCAAGAAGATGGTGCTGTCGTTCAGCGCCGACGGGTCGGACGACTTCGGCAAGCGCGACATGAAAGAGCAGTCGCCGGGCAACTGGATGGGCGAGATCCCGTCCTCGGCGACCGAGGGCGCCAAGGTCTCGTATTACATCGAGGCGGTCGGCGACGACGACCAGGTGCTGGCGCACAAGGGCTCGGCGACCGAGCCGCTGGTGGTCAGCCTGCGCGGGCCGGGCGGGGCGGCGCTGGTACCGCCCAAGCGAAAGCCAGCTCAGCCCCCGACGGAAGAACCGGCGAGGACGGGCCCGACCTGGTTCCTTGCGCTGGGCCTGGGCAGCGGGTTCGGCTGGACGACGGGCACGGGCGAGGTCAACGGCGCCGACCAGGTCAATCCGGCCGGGTTCGCCTGGTCGCGTCTCGGGCAGGTGGTCCCCGAGGTCGGCTACTTCGTCAATCCGAACCTGATCGTGTCGTTGCAGCTGCGGCTGCAGCTGGTGACGGGCGCGACGGAGTACCACTCGCTGAACCCGGGCGAGTGCCCCAACATGGTCTGCAACCCCGCCAGCTATGCGGCGTCGGGGTTCGCGCGCGCGGCCTGGCTGTTCGAATCGGGCGAGCTGCGCCCGTTCGTGGGCGGGATGCTGGGCGGCGGCACCATCCGCCACATCACGTCGTTCCCGTCCGAGCCCCACTGCGGCGCCGACATGCACAGCACCTGCGTCGACACGGTGGCCGCGGGGCCGATCTTCGTCGGCGGCACCGGCGGCATCCTCTACAGCCTGACGCCGTCGGTCGCGCTGAAGGCCGAGGCGAACGCGCTGCTCGGCTTCACGAAGTTCACGTTCAACATCGATTTGAACCTCGGCCTGGCTGTCACGTTTTAGCCGCTCTTGCGATCTCGGTCGCGAACAGGTGGGCGTGCGCGTAGACGGACAGCTGGGGGTTCACGCCCAGCGCGGTCGGGAAGATCGACCCGTCGGTGATCCAGAGGTTCTCGATCTGGTGATGCTGCCCGCGCGAGCTGACGACCGACCGGGACGGGTCCTCGCCCATCGCGGCGCCGCCCATCTGGTGGGCGGAGAACATCGTGCAGCGGTTGGGGCCGAACGGGGCGGCGGCGATGCGCGGCAGGTCGGCCTCGCTGCGGATGACGACCGGCGTTTCGTGCAGCGTCCAGACCTCGCGCGCGCCCGCGGCCAGCTGCAGGCGCGCCATGTCCGTCATGGCCGAGACGGCTGCTTCCTTCAGCGCGTCGCTGAACGGGTAGCGTAGCCGCACCCGCCCGTTGGAGCCGACCCGGACCTCGCCGCCGGGGTCGTCGTGGTGCCCGTCGATGAGAAGCGCGATGGTCGCCTGCGCGTACGGCAGGCGCTGCATGATCTGGCGGTGGGTGTCGCCGAAGCCGGGGAAGGCCAGCGCGGCCAGCATGGGGTGGACGGGCGCCGTCTCGAAGATGTAGCCGATGCGCTCGCCGCGGTCGGCGAACGTGTGAACCGCCACCGACTGCGGCGCGCCGTAGAAGGCCTCGACGGGCTGATCGTAGAAGGCGATGACCGGAACGGTGGGGTGCAGGAAGGTGCGCCGGCCGACCTGACCGCTGTCGGCGCCGGCGTGCGCGTGCAGCAGGAAGGCCGGGGTGTTGATGGCGCCGCCGGCCAGCACGACGCCGCGCCTGGCGTAGGCCACCAGCCGGCTACGCGGGCGATCGCCGTCGCGGTCCAGGACCTCGGCGATGACGCCGCGGACCCGCCCGCGGTCGCTCTCGATCAAGGTGGCGCGGCAGTCGGCGTAGACGTCGGCGCCGGCGGCGACGGCGTCGGCCAGGAAGGTCGTGCGCGCGGTGCGTTTGGCGTCCAGCGGACAGCCCAGGCCACAGTAGCCGAGGCGGGCGCAGCCCTTGACGCTGCGGGGGATCAGCTCGGGGTGCCAGCCCAGCTTGGCCGCGCCGTCGTGCAGCTTGCGGTTGTTGGCGTTGACGTCGTCGGGGTCGCCGGCGCCCAGCTCGAGGCGCTTTTCGACGGCCTCGAAGTGCGGGGCCAGCGTGGCCGCGTCCAGCCCGCGCACCCCGTGGCGGCTGGCCCACAGCGCCAGCGTGCGGTCGGGCGTCCGGAACGACGAGGTCCAGTTGACGGTCGTGCCGCCGCCGACCGACCGTCCCTGCAGAACCATGATCGAAAGGTCGTCGGTCGCGCGGTTGCCGTGCTCTTGATAGAGCGCCGGGTAGGCCCAGCCCTCCTGCATGTTGAAGTCGCGGCGCGTGTAGTGCCCGCCTTCTTCCAGCACGGCGACCTTGGCGCCGGCGGCGGCCAGCACCGCGGCGGCGGTGCTGCCGCCGGGGCCGCTGCCGACCACCACGAAGTCGACCTCGAACGTGGGATCGCTGATGTCGGCGCCGGCGCGAATGCGGCCGGGACTTCTCATGGCGCCTCCGCCGGCTGGGGGAC
>CAZJMY010000749.1:0-15661 GCA_964546845.1 uncultured Myxococcales bacterium
GGCGGCCCGTCCCGCTTCCGCGCAACTAAGATAGTAAGATGGCGGGCATGAACCTGGGTGAGCCCGAGGCGATCGACGCGTCCCTATCTGACCTCGCGCGCGGCGTGGTCGGGTCGGAGATTCTGCGCATCGCCGCCCAGATCCGGGCGCTGAAGGCCAAGGGCGCCGAGATCTGCAACCTGACGGTCGGCGACTTCGATCCGGCGCAGTTCCCGGCGCCGGCGGCGCTGCTGGACGGGATGCGCGCGGCGCTGGCCGCCGGCGAGACCAACTACCCGCCGTCGGACGGGGTCGTGGCGCTGCGCGAGGCCGTGGCCCGCTACTACAAGGCCCGCCTGGGCCTCGACTACCCCGTCGAATCGGTGCTGATCACGGGCGGGGCGCGGCCGCTGCTCTACGGCACGTACCGGACGGTCCTGGACCCGGGCGACCTGGTCGTCTACCCGGTCCCGTCGTGGAACAACAACCACTACGCGTACCTGTGCGGCGCGCGCGCCGAAGAGATCCCGGTGCGCGCGGAGACGAACTTCTTCCCGACGGTCGACGACCTGCGGCCGCACCTGCGCACGGCCCGCCTGCTCCTGCTGAACTCGCCGCTCAACCCGACCGGGACGGCGATCGACCCGACGGTGCTGCAGAAGATCTGCGAGGCACTGGTCGAGGAGAACCACCGCCGCCAGCGCGCCGGCGTGAAGGGCGTCTGGCTCTGCTACGACCAGGTGTACTGGCAGCTGGCGTTCGGGAAGACGCGCCACGTGACGCCGCCCGAGGTCTGCCCGGACATCGCCCGGCACACGATCATCCTGGACGCGGCGTCGAAGAGCTTCGCGGCGACCGGCTTGCGTGTCGGGTGGGCCGTGATGCCGCCGCCCGCCCGCCAGCGGATGGCGGACATCCTGGGTCACGTCGGCGCGTGGGCGCCCCGCCCCGAGCAGGTCGCGATGGCGGCGCTGATGAACGACGCCGCCACGGTCGACGCCTACCTGGCCGAGATGCGGCCGCGCGTGCAGCAGCGGCTGGACCGGCTGGCGGCGGCGTTCGGGGCGATGCAGCGCGACGGCTATCCGGTCGAGGTCATCGCGCCTCAGGGCGCCATCTACCTGTCCGTGCGCATCGCGATCCCCGGCCTCACGAACGAGGCGACCCGCGTGCGCCTGCTCGAGCAAGCGGGGTTCGCGGTCGTGCCGTTTCAGGCGTTCGGGCTGCGCGAGGACAGCGGCTGGTTCCGCATCTCCGTCGGGGCCGTCTCGCTGGCCGAGATCGACGCGGCGCTGCCGCGGGTGCGCGCCGCGCTGTCGAAGTTTTGACCGCCCCCGCGCGCGCTACGCTGGGGATCTTCGTCGTGGCCGTCGTGCTGCGCGTGGGGCTCTTCGCGTTCGCCGAGAACAAGCACGGTGACGCGCCGATGCGGGCGCTCATCGCCGAGCGCCTGGTCCTCGACCCGGGCAGCGCCGCGCAGCCGCGCACCTACTGCCAGTTCGGCCCGCTGCACACGACGTTGATGCGCCCGTTCATCGCGCTGGACCGGAACGCGGCCCGCTCGTCCCGCTATCTGTCGCTGCTGGCGGGGTTACTGGTGTTCTTGCCGTTCCTCTCGCTGGCCCGCCGCCTGGCCGGCGGGCGCGGCGCGACGTTCGCGGCGTTCGTGCTCGCGGTGTCGCCGCTGCACGTGCAGGCGTCGACGACGGCCGCCCGCGAGGCGCTGTACCTGTTGCTGTGGGTCGCGGCGATCGACCGGCTGCTCGCGGCTCTCGAGACGGGGCGGCTGGGGACTTTCGTGGCCGCCGGGCTGCTCGGCTCGCTGGCCGCGCTGACCCGCTACGACGCCTGGCTGGCGCTGCCGATGGTGGCCGGCGCCGCGTGGTTCTTGCGGCGGCGCGCAGGCGCGCCGGTTCACGCGCGCGGCCTGGTGGTTTTCGCGGTGGCGGCCGCGTCGCTGCCCATCGCCTGGCTCGCGTGGGGCGCGGCCGCCGGCGGCGATCCCCTGTTCTTCGCGCACTACATCTCCAGCGACCACGCCGGGCTGGCCGCGACGGCCGCCGCCCGCTACGGCGCGCTTCTGGGCCGCGCGCGGCAGGTCGGCATCTGGGCGCTGGCGTTCGTCGCCGCCATGACGCCTCTGGGCGTCGCGCTGGCGTTCGCCGCCGCGGTCCGGCGCCCCCGCCCCCTGCCGCCGGCCATGGCCATCACGCTGGTGGCGGCCCTGGGCCCGCCGGCGGTCTACCTGGCGCGCGGACTGGCGACCCAGAGCTTCGAGCCGCTGGCCCGATTCGGCCTGGTCCCCGGCGCGCTGCTGTTGCCCTTCGCGGCGACGGCGCTGCCGCCGGCGCGCCTGTCCGCGGCCCGCTGGGCGGCGTTCCTGGGCGCGCTCGGGTTTTCGGTGGCCGTGTGGCTGGTGGCCACGGCCGGCAGCGGCCGCATCTGGGCGGGCGCCGAGTCGATGGGTGCCCTGACCCGGCTCGACGACGAGGACCGCGCGCTGGCCGGCTACCTGCGCGCCACGCGCCCCCCCGGCGCCCGCGTCATGATCGAGCCGTTTTCCTTCGCCGAGATCGGGATCGCGCACGCCGCCGGCGTCCCGTGGCAAGAGGCGGTGACGCTGACCATCACGCGCACGCCACGCGCCACGGTGCGCGACAGCTTGCTGTCGACGGGCGCCCAGCTGATCGTCGGCTACGACCGCCCGGGCGGCTGGCCCCGCACGCTGCCCGACTGGCCGCGCGCCGGCCGGAAGACCGGCCAGAGGTTCGCGCACTGGATCGTCGTCGGTAGAAACGACCTGCCAGGGTTATAACGGTTTCGTGCTGCCGCTGACCGCGCTGGCTGTCGCCGTGCGCCTGGCCTGGGTCCTGCTGGTCCCCACCCGCCCGGTCGGCGACTTCGCGATGTACCTCGAGTCGGCACGCTACCTGGTCGAGCACGGGACGCTGGACCCGGAGTTCATCTACATGCCCGGCTACGTCTGGCTGGCCGCCGGCGTCTACGCGCTGGGCGGCGGCCTGCTCGCCGTCAAGATGATCGGGGTGGCCGCCGGCGGGCTGGCGACGGCCGCGGTCTACGGGGCGACGCGCGCCGTGTTCGGGCGACCGAGCGCGATCGCGGCGGGGCTGCTGTGCGCGCTGTGGCCGGCGGGCGTCACCGTGTCCAGCGTCACGGGCACGGACATGCCCGCCGCGGCGCTGCTGGGCCTGGGCGTCTGGGTGCTGGCCGCGCTGGCGCGGCGACGGCCGCTGGGCGCGCCGGTCGCGTTCGGGTTCGTGATGGGGCTGTCCGTGTACATCCGCGCCATCGCGCTGCCGCTGATCGCGCTGGCCGCGCTGCACTTCCGAGCGCGCGGGGCCCGCTGGGCTCACGTGGCCACGCGGACGCTGGCCGCCGGGTTGGTCGCGCTGGTGATGCTGCTGCCGTGGGGCGTGCGCAACCATCGCCGCTACGGCGAGTTCTTCCTGACCGACAGCCACGGTGGCCACACCGCGCTGGTCGGCGCCAACCCCAACTCGGAGGGGACGTACAGCCGGTCGCTGAACCGCCTGTTCTCGGAGGGCACGGGGTACGCCCTGTTCAAGCCGCCCCACCGCGAGTCGGACCGGGTCGCGTATGCGCTGGCCATGCACTGGACCAAAGTCTCGCCCGGGTACGCGCTGGGGTTGCTGGTGGCGAAGGCCGACCGGCTGCTGGGGCGCGAGCGGTCGCTGCTCTACTGGCCGCTCTACCGCCAGAGCGTGCTGGCGCCGGGCAACTGGTTCGACGTCCACCGTGCGGGGGTCGAGCGTCTGGTGGACGGCTTCTACGCCTTCTTGATCGCGATGGCCGCCGTCGGTGTCGTCGCGGCCGCGGCCCGCCGGAACTGGGCGGCGCTGAGCCTGCTGCCGCTGCCGCTGGCGCTGGCGGCGGTGTACACGCTGTTCTTCGCCGAGCCCCGCTACCACCTGGCGATCGTCGTGCTGCTGCTGCCGTTCGCCGGCGCGGGCGTGGTCTGGACGATCGGCGCCGTGGTCGACGCCGTGTCTCGGCAGGCGTCGCGGCGCCGCCTGGCCGCCGAGGCGCTGGCCGCCGCGGCGGCGGTCGCTCTGTTGCTGGTGGGGTGGCCGCGGCTGGCCGCCGCCGGTGAACGGCTGCGCGCGCGCGACCGCTGGGGCGTCTGCGTCTGCCGGGTGGAGGAAGCAAACCAGATCTGCGACGTCCTTCCGTCGGGAGCCACGCCTGGCGCCGCGTCGCCGGTGCGCGGCGTCTGGGACGGATTTGGCCTCTCCCTCGCCGCGCCGCGCGCGGGCGCCACGTTGGATCTGCCGCTGCCGGCCGGCCGCCACCGCCTGACGTTCAAGGCCGAGATCGTCCCCGACGGCGCAGGGGCGGGGCTCACGGTCGCCGCCGACGGACAGCCGCCGGTGCAGGCGCCATTTTCCGACGGAGTAACCCTAGTGACGGTAAGTGAGCTTTTTTCTCATCCCGGCGGAACTCTGCATGTCGAATTCCTGGCGACCCGCGGAATAAGTGACCAAAAACGGCCTCACCCGACCATATGGATCTCGGGAATCGACATTGAGACGGATATCGATTGATGCATAATCGCGCGATGTTTTTACCGAGGCTCGCAGTGCTGGCCGCGGTGGCCGCTTTGCTTGCGGCAGGGTGTGGGGGCGCGACCGACGACCGGCCAGCCAAGTGGTCCTTCATCTCGGCGACGATCATGGAGCCGAGCTGCGCGACCGTGAACTGTCACTCCGAAGTCAGCCAGCGTGGCGGCGTCGACCTGCACGCGCGCGACATCGGCTACTACACGCTGAAGAACGGCTTCTACGTGATCCCGAAGGACAGCGACGCCTCGTCGCTGACTTACCTTCTGAACGCGTCCGGCTCGCTGCGGATGCCCCCCGACAATCCCTTGCCTGCCGCCGACATCGCCTTGATCCAGAAGTGGATCGACGACGGCGCGCAAAACGACTGAGCTCGGAGAGCCATGCGACGATTAGTCCTCTACGCGCTGGCGGGATGGGTGTTTCTCGCCGGCGGCCGCGCCTTCGCGTATCCGCAGTTTCAGTTCAGCTCGGGCACGACCCGCTGCAGCCAGTGCCACTACGATCCGGCGGGCGGCGGGCTCATCACGTCCTGGGGGCGTGACGAATCGGGCGACACGATCAGCCTGGGCGGCAACGGCGGCTTCGCGCACGGCGCGTGGACGCCGCCGTCGTGGCTGGCGCTGGGCGCCGACGTGCGGCTGGCGGGCCTCTACAACAACTCGGGCGGCCCGCAAGGGGCCGAGCTGGCGGCGTTTCCGATGCAGGCCGACGGCTATGCGCGCTTCGCCTTCACCGAACAGATCTCGCTGTATCTCGAGGGCGGCATCCGCGGCGACACGCGGCCGGTCGACCCGTCGGTGAGCGGCCGGGCCAGCACCGTGGGCGACCGTCTGATGTCGAACGAGCACTACCTGATGTGGAAGTCGGGCGGCACCGGCCCGTACGTGCGGGCCGGGCGGTTCTACGCGCCCTACGGCCTGCGCTTCGTCGAGCACATCTTCTGGGTTCAGCGCTACACCGGCTACGACCTCTACAACGAGACGTACAACCTGTCGGGCGGGACCGTCGAGGACGAGTGGGAGCTGCACGTCTCGGCGTTCACGCCGCCGCCCGAGAGCTTCCCCGATGGACTGCAGTCAGTCGGGCGGCGCGAGAGCGGCGTGGCCGCCTACGGCGAGAAGCGGTGGGACGGGACCGGGATGTTGGGGCTGCAGATGCGCCTCGGGTTCGGCAGCGAGGTCAACCGTTACCAGGGCGGGGCCGTGGGCAAGCTCTGGCTGGAAAAGGGGAGGGCGCTGCTGCTGGGCGAGGCGGACATCATCCGCGCCAACGTGAGCGCGGCCTCCGCGGGCGAGACCCAGCTGGTCACCTACCTGGGCGTGAACCTGTTCCCGCGGCGCGGCTGGATGGTGGGCCTGGCGCACGAGCTGTACCAGGAAGATCTCTCCGTCAAGGGGACCGCCCACGACGCGTTCGACCTCGAGATCAATTTCTTCCCGTGGGCTCACTTCGAGCTGGTGGCCATCGGCCGATATCAGTTCACCGGGACGGGTGGCGCCACCGAGTCGTCGGCGTCGATGTTCATGCTCCAGCTGCACTACTACCTGTGAGACACCCCATGCGAGCACCCCAACGCGAGATGCTGTCCGGTCTGGTGGGCGCGGTGGCGCTTTTCGGGCTGGCCTCCTGCTCGACCACCGTCGCCTCTGCCCCGTCCCAGCCGGCCTACGACACGGACGTGCGCCCGATCCTGATGGCCCACTGCGCGCGGTGCCACGGGGCGGGCGACGCGATCAACGTGCCGACGGAGCCGACGGGACCGGACGCGGCCGTGGAGGCCAGCATCGCCAATACCGCAGCCATGCTCAAGGCGACCAACATTTACCTCGACCGGTATAGCTCGGAAGGCACCAAGACTGGCGCCTACGTCGCGCGGAACGAATTTGCGCTGATTTTCCCGCCGACGAACACGAAACCGGAGTACCTCATGCCGCCGCCTCCCGCGCCCGGTCTCAGCGATTTCGAGCTGGATGTCTTGAAGGCGTGGGCGGCGAGTTCGGCGCCCTGCTCGAACGATCCAAACCCTGACAAGAGCGTCTGCCCGAACGGCCCAGGCGCCGGACCCTAAGTCATCCTTCCGAGCCGGCCTCCCGCTACTCCCCAAACCGCCCATCGGGCCGAAATGCGAAGGGCTGGACGTGCTCGATCGCGTTGCCAACCGACTGGCGGTCGCGTCGGTTAAATCGGGTTTAAATCGCGAAGTCGCGTCTTCGAAACGACAGCACACGCCTGCGTCAAAGTCTTTGAGTCCCGACACGCCTTGAGGCGGTGAGCGTGCCCACTCCCTGCGTGCAACGTCGGAGCTGTCGGCCTCCACTCCAGCAATTGAGTCGTGAAATTTTCTTCTTGCAGACCGTTAGATCTCTATTCGCGAGTAGACAGGCTCTGCGGCGACTCTCAAGGAGCAAAACATGCGACACGCGCCCATAAACGCTCTTCTCGGTCTGATCACCATCGTCGGTATTACGTCATTGACCCGTTCGGCAAGTGCGCAAGCCTACATTGAATTGGGTCAATATCTGGGTACACCAGGTCAGATCGTTAATTACTACAATTGCGTAGGTGTGAGCTCCGGAAATATGAGCAACGGCACGCCGTTTGTGTGGGGCGGTTGCAACGCTTTGCCTGAGAATGGCTACACGCATGCGAGGGATCAGGCGCTATCGTTCGATACATCTGATTGCATTCAATCGGGCGGATTCTCCTACTGCTCCCTCCGCGATGCGATGAATTATACAAAATGTATGGGGGTGTCGGGAGGTTCCAAAAGTAACCAAGCAGCAGTCAAAATTTGGGACTGCCTTGGGACGTCGCACCCCGATCAGTATTGGCTGCTGTTTCCGGACAATTCAACGGGATGCAATATTGTCTACAACTATAATTCTGGGATGCGGCTGGCTATGCCCGACAACTTGTCCAGCATCAACCTTGTTCAGTCGAACAGCAGTCAATCAGAGTGGTGCCCTCACACCGTGGCGCCATAGACGGATGCAAGCAGATATACGGGCCGAGTACCTCGCCCATGTGCCCCACTTGGGGACCGCCTCTGGCCCGCCCTTAAGCTGGCCCGTGATGATACTTTCATAGAAGCGTTTCTATGGGCGACGCCGCGTTGCAAACGCGCCGGAACGCCGAGTGGCAATTTGGTCATCGCTCGCCGGGGCCGCCGTGCTCGCGGCGATGGCCGCGCCGGCGCTCGTGGTGACGCCGGTGACGGTGCGGGTGGCGCCCCTGGACGCCCTGCACCGATGCGGCGGCCGGGCGCTCGAGGCCCGGCGCAGCCGACGACATCGCGAACAGGAGCAGAGCCAAGCCGAGCGCGCGCGCCATCATGTGATCACGACTGTAGGCGCGCGCCCGCCGGCTGCGCAAATAACGCTCACCTGCCGGTCGCGCGGGCCAGCGCCACGTCGGACAGCACCAGCTCGTACTGGGCGCGGATCAGGTTGAGGCGGGCCTGCGTCAGCTCGGACTGGGCCTGCAGCAGGTCGGTCGTCGTCTGGCTGCCGGCCTTCACGGCGGCGTCGGTGACCCGGTAGGCCTCCTCGGCGCTGGCGACCGCCTTGTCGGCGCTGCCCACGGCCCCGCGGGCGGCGTCGCCCTGGGCGAGGCTGGCGGTCAGCTCCGATTCGATCTGCCGCTCCAGCATCTCGCGGTCGCGCTGCGCGGCTTCGGCCTGGATGATGGCCGACTTGCGTTGCAGCGCGGTCGCGCCCCACTCCCAGATCGCCCAGTTCGCCTTGAGCCCGACGTACGCCGAGTTCTTGGGCGCGAACTGCTGTCCGTCGGTGCGGACGTAGGCGGCCTCGAAGTCGATGTCCGGCAGCAACGCGAAGCCGCTCGCGCGGCGCTGGCGCTCGGCGGCCGACACCAGGTGCGCGTACTGCGCCAGCTCCGGGCGGCGCTGGGCCGCCAGCGGCAGCAACGACCCCAGCGTGCCGGCCGCCTTCGGGCTGCGCGCCGCGTTCAGGCGCTCCGTCGGCTCGACCAGCGTGAAGTCGGCGGCATCCGCCGGGGCAAGGCCGATGGCCGCGAACAGCTGGGCGCGCGCCGTCTGCGCCTGGCTGCGCGCCTCCAGCGCCTGTTGCTGGGCGTTCGCCACGGCGACCTCGATGCGCAGCAGGTCGGCGTTGGTGATGACCCCGCTGGCCAGGCGCGCCTTGGCGACGGTCACCTGATCGCCCAGCTCGCGGATCGACGCCGCGGCGATCTGTTCCAGGGCCTGCGCCTCGAACACCCGCAGGAACTGGGTCTCGACGGTGGCCCGCAGGTCGGCCTCGGCGGCGGCCACCTGGGCCCGCTGGGCCGCGCTCTGCTCGGCCTGCGCCGTCTGCTCGTCGTTGGCCCGCAGGAGGCCGACCAGCGGCTGGGCGCCCGCCGCCACGAACGTGTTGGTCTTCTGTTCGCGCACCGTGAAGGCCATGGGCCCGAACGCCACCGCGAACGGCGCGTTCCAGTACTGGGCCTCGTCGCTGACGTGGATGGAGGGCAGCATGCGCCGCCCCGTCGAGGTGGCCAGCACCTCGCCCGACTCGGCGCGGGCGCGCGCGGCGGCCAGCCGCGGGTTCGACCGCAGCGCCAGCGCCACGGCCTCGTCGATGGTCAGTGTCCGCGACGCCGCATGTGCCAAGCCAGTCGTCGCCACCAGCGCCGCCAGCGCGGCGCAAATCCGGATCCCGTTGTGCATGGCGGCTACTTTCGCACGTCGACGGTGACGTCGGCGGACAGGCCTGCGCGAAGATCGACGTCGGCGGGCGGATTCGTCCACGCGATGCGGACCGGGACCCGCTGGACGACCTTGACGAAGTTGCCGGTGGCGTTGTCGGCGGGCAGCAGCGAGAAGCTGGCTCCGGTGCCGCCCGCCAGGCTCTCGACCTTCCCGTCGAAGGTCCGGCCGGGCAGGGCGTCGATCTCGATCTTGGCGGGCTGGCCCACCTTCATCTGCCCGATCTGGGTCTCCTTGAAGTTGGCGATGACGTAGGTCGTGGTCGGGACCAGCTGGATCAGCGGCTGCCCGACGGTGACCAGCTGGCCGGCGTGGACCGTCAGCTTCGACGCGAAGCCGTCGGCGGGCGCGGTGACCTTCGTGTAGCCGAGCTGCAGCTTGGCCAGGGCCAGCGCCGCCTCCGCCGAGCGGATGCGCGCGTTCGCGAGATCCGCGTTGGCGCGCGCCGCCGCGATCTGCGGGGCGACCGGGGCGCTCTGGCTGACGCGCCCCCGGGCCTCCCCGACCCGGCTCTCGGCGCTGCGGCGGGTGTCCTCGGCCAGCGCCACCTGCGCCTCGGCCTGCGCCTTGGCGGCCCTGGCGGCGTCGAAGGCGACCTGCGCCGTGTCGAGCCGCTCTTGCGGGACCGCGTTCGCCGCGCGCAGGGTGCGGGCGCGCTGCAGATCGAGCTCGGCCTTCTTGAGCTCGGCGTCGGCCCGCGCCAGGTCGGCGCGCGCCGCCTGCATCTGCGCCGCCGCGCTCTGCACGCCGGCCGCCGATCCACTCAGCGCGGCGCGCGCCGTGGCGAGGCCACCCTTCGAGGTCGCCTCGACGATCTCGACCTGCGCCTGCGCCGCTTCGGCCTGGGCCTTGGCGGTCGCCAGCTCGGCCTCGGCCTGCTGCACGCGCGCGTCGTAGTCGCTGGGATCGATCTCGATCAGCAGGTCGCCGCGCTTGACCCGCTGGTTCTCGACGATGTTGACCCGGGTGACCTGACCGGCCACGCGCGTCGCGATGGGGACCATGTCGGCGGCGGTCTGCGCGTCGTCGGTCTCCTCGCGGCCGGCGGTCGCCAGCATGTAGATGCCGATGCCCGCCAGCACCAGCGCCAGGATGACGCCCAGGATCAGGAACGGGCGGCGCTTGCGCTTGGCGGGCGCGGCGTCGGCCGACGGGACAACGATCGCCGGCGACGAGGCCGGCGCGTCCGCCGGTGCCTGCGCGGTGGTGATTCGACTCTTGGTGGTAGTTGCGGCGCTTTCCATGGTGCGTGTCCGTTTCTTTCTGCTTGCGTCAGTGCAGGTCGACTTTGCGCCCGCGCATGTTGGGGGGCGCTTTCAAGAAGAAGGCGAAGGGGATGACGAACAGGAACGCCACCCCGGCCAGGACGAACATCCGTTCGAAGGCCAGCAGCGCCGCCTGGCGCGTGATCATCCCGTCCAGCACGCGCGTGGTGGCGGCCTGCGCGGCGCCGGGGTCGAGCCCGCGGGATACCAGCGCCGACTGGATCATGCCGACGCGCTGGATGACCTCCGGGCGTCCCGGGACCAGGTGCGACAGCAGCCCGACCCGCGCCGACTGCTGGAAGTGCGGCAGCAGCGTCGCGAAGGCGGCCAGGCCCAGCGATCCGCCGATCTGCCGCAGCAGCGAGTTGAGCCCGGTCGCGTCCGTGAGGCGGAAGCGCGGGATGCTGGCCAGCGCCACCGTGGTCAGCGGCACGAACAGCGCGGCGAAGCCGAAGCCCTGCAGCACAATGGCCGCCATGACCGAGTGGGCGCCCGTGTCGAGGGTGTAGTGGGACATCTCGTACGCGCTCAGCGCGACGAGGATGACGCCCAGCATGACCAGGATGCGCGGCTGCACGTAGTTGTAGAGCCGGCCGACCAGCGGAATCGCCACCATCATCGCCAGCGCGCGCGGCATCAGCGCCGTCCCCGACTGGATCGCCGAGAACCCGAGCAACTGCTGCATGAAGAGCGGCAGCAGGAAGGTGATCGACATCAGGATCGCGAACATCATCGCGCCGATGAGCGTGCCGGACAGGAACACCTTGTCCTTGAACAGGCTCAGGTCGACCGCCGGCACGGGCGCGGTCAGCTCGCGCACCACGAAGGCCGACAACAGCAGGCCGGCGCCCACCGTGCAGACCGCGACCGCCGTGGAGGCAAACCAGTCGTTGCGGCTCCCTTCCTCCAGCACGTACTGCAACGAGGCCAGCCCGCCCGTCATCAGCACGACGCCGATCCAGTCCAGGTTCTTGCGCTGCTCGGCGGCGCGGTCGTGGTTGGCGCGGCGGATGTCCTCCGGCTCGTGCACGAAGCGGGTCACCATGAAGATGCCCAGCAGGCCGATCGGCAGGTTGATGTAGAAGATCCAGGGCCAGTTCAGGTTGTCGATGATGTAGCCGCCCAGCACCGGGCCGGCGGCGGGCCCGACGACCACGGCCAGGCCGAAGAGGGCCATGGCCATCCCCTGCTCCTCGGGCGGGAACGTCTGGCGCAGGATCGCCTGCTCGGTCGGCTGCAGCGCCCCGGCGCCGAGCCCCTGCAGCGCGCGGCACGCCACCATCACCGGCAGCGAGCGCGCCAGCCCGCACAGGGCCGAGCCGATCACGAACAGCGCCAGCGAGAAGAGATACACGCGCTTCTGCCCGAAGAAGCGCCCTAGGAACGCCGTCAGCGGCATCACGACGACGGTCGCGATGACGAAGCCGGTGGTCACCCAGGTCATCTCCTCGACCGTGGCGCCCAGCGAACCCGACAGGTGCGGCGTCGCGACGGCCACGATCGAGGTGTCGATCGCGCCCATCAGCGTGCCGAAGGTGACTGACAGGGTGACCAGCCACTTGTTGACGGGCGCGCGCGCGGGCGCCGCCACGTACGTGCCGGCCGCGGCGCTCATGCCGCCACCCCTTCGAGGAAGGCGCGCACCACGCGCCCCGCGTCGGCGGACAGCGACTGGTCGACCTCGTCCACGACCAGCCCGCGCATGATCAGCGACCGGATCATCCCCATCAAGAAGAAGGGAGCCAGGTCGGCCACGTCGGCGCGGATGGCTTTCTCGCGCACGCCCTGGCTGGTCACCTTGTCGACGCGCGCGTAGATCTCCCGCATCTTGTCGCGCATCGTTCCGTAGGCGGTCGGGAACGTCTTCTGGTACTGCCCGGTCTCGCCCTGGATCGCGATGCGCATGAATTTTCGGTGCTGCTCCCAGTGGCCGAGCATCGCGCCCACCAGCGCCTCGAGCCGCTCGCCGAATTTCTGCCCCTCGCTCTGATCGAGCGCGGCGTCGACGTGCGCCAGCATCTCGGTGAAGCGGGCGGCGGCCAGCCCACCCAGCAGCGCCTCGCGATCGGCGAAGTGGTTGTAGAGCGTGCCGACCGACACGCCGGCGCGCGCGGCGATCTCGCCCATGTGCGCGGCGTGCAGCCCGGCGTCCGCGAAGACCTCCTCGGCGGCCGTCAGGATGGCCTGCACGGTCGTCTCGCGGAACCGCTCCCGCAGGCTGGGTGCCGCGGGCCGTTCAGGATTTGAACGGTCGTTCATGACATGAAGATATCAATCATTTTGTGAACGACGTCAAGAGGGTGCGGATGAGATGCCGCCCTTTCTCCTGGGTTGCGCGCGCTGACGTCGCGTCAGCTTTGCGGCGCGGCGGGGGGCCAGGCGCCGAGCAGCACCGGTTCGGGCACCAGCGTGATCCCCAGGCGGTCGCGCACGCCGGAAACGATCTCGGCGGCCAGGGCCAGCAGGTCCGCGGCGCGCGCGCCGCCCAGGTTCACCAGCGCCAGCGCATGAGCCGTCGAGATCCCGACCGCGCCGCGCCGGAGCCCCTTGGCGAAGCCCGCCTGCTCGATGAGCCAGCCCGCCGACAGCTTGTTCCGCCCCGGGCCAGCCGGGAAGCGGGGCATCCCGGCGCCGGCGGTCCCGGCGCGCCGGGCCACCTCGTCCGCCACGGACGCCTCCACGACGGGGTTGGTGAAGAACGAGCCAGCGCTCCGCCGGTTGGGATCGCCCGCCCGGATCACCATCGACTTACGCGCGCGGAGGGTCAGCACGGCGGCACGCGCCTCGGCCAGCGTCGGGGCGGTCGCGCCCGCCAGCGCCGCGGCCAGCTCGGGATACCGGAGCGCCGGCGGTGCCCCGGGGCGCAGCACGAAGGTGACCGCCAGGACGACGAAGGCGTGGGGCTCGCGTTTGAAGCGGCTGTCGCGATAGCCGAAGCCGCAGTCGGCGGCGTCCATCTCGCGCACCTGCAGCGTCGCGCGATCCAGCACGCGCACGGACCGGATCGTGTCGGCGACCTCCTGGCCGTAGGCCCCCACGTTCTGGATGGGCGTCGCGCCGGCCAGCCCCGGGATGCCCGACAGACACTCGAGACCACCCAGGCCGCGCGCCACCGTCTCGGCGACCAGCGCGTCCCACGGTTCGCCGGCGGCCGCCGTCAAGAGCATCGTCCCGTCGGCCGCGGCGTCGAAGCGCAACCCGCGCGGCGCCACGCGGATGACCAGACCGTCGAACCCGGCGTCCGCCACGACGACGTTCGAGCCGCCGCCCAGGATCGCCACCGGCAGATCGCGCGCCGCCGCCCAGCGCAGCGCCGCGCCGACGGCGGCCTCGTCGGTCGCCTCCGTGAAGTGGCGCGCGTCGCCGCCCACCTCCAGCGTCGTCAGCGGCGCCAGCGGCACCCGATCGCGGATCACGCCGCCAGGATAGCCGTTCCCTCCGCTCAGGTCTTCTCGGGCTGCCAGAGCGGCTCCGCCTCGCCGTAGAGGCGCGCGGCGTGCCGGCTCATCACGAACAGCGCGTCGGACAGGCGGTTCACGTAGGGGATGACCGCCGGGCTGATCGGCTCCGCGTCCCCGAGGCGAACGATGAGGCGCTCGGCGCGCCGGCAGACGGTCCGGGCCAGGTGCAGCGCGGCGGCGACACGCCCGCCGCCCGGCAGCACGAAGCTGCGCAGCTCGGGGAGCTCGGCGTTCCAGGCGTCGATCTGCTCTTCCAGCGCCTTCGTGTGGCGCTCCTCGATCACCGGCTGGGTGGGGCGGCGATCCGCCTGCAGGGTCGCGAGGTCACTGCCCAGGTTGAAGAGCTCGTTCTGGATGCGCAACAGCAGGTCGGCCAGCGCCGCCGCACCGTCGGGCGCGCCCGGCTGCGACAGCTCCGTGCGAGCCAGGCCCAGGCAGGCCGACAGCTCATCGATCGTTCCGTACGATTCGATGCGCAGCGCGTCCTTCCGGACCTTCTGTCCACCCACGAGCCGCGTGTCGCCTCCGTCGCCCGCCTTGGTGTAGATCCGGTTCAACCTGACCATGTCCGCCTCATACCAGGAAGCCGCCGCTCTGTTCAAACCGCGGCCCCGCGCGATGCTGTTCGACGCCGGCTTCACGCTGACGTTCCACGACGGCGCGCGCATCGCGGCCTACGCGGCGCAGGCCGGCGTCGCCGCCGAGGCCCGCGCGCTGGAGGGCGCCGAGCGCGCGTTACGGGAGGAGCTGCGCGAATCGCCAGGCGTCGTGATGCGCACCCATCACGACGGAGGTTTCAGCTGGCACCAGCACATGTACCGCCGGCTGCTCGATCTCTCCGGAACGCCGGGCGAGCCCGACACGCTGGACGCCGCCGCGGCGACGATCCTGCGCGAGCACCGCCTCAGCAACGCCTGGCGGCGCATCGGGACCGGCGTGCGCGAATCGCTGGAACGCCTGCGCGCGGCCGGCTTGAAGCTGGCGATCGTCTCGAACAGCGAGGGGACGCTGGAACAGATGCTGGTCGAGATCGACCTGCGCAAGCTGTTCGAGGTCGTCCTCGATTCCTCGGTGGTCGGCTTCACGAAGCCCGACCCGCGCATCTACCACCTGGCGCTCGACCGGCTGGGCGTCACCGCGGCCGACGCCCTCATGGTCGGTGATTCGCCCTCCGCCGACGTCGACGGTGCCCACGCGGTCGGCATCCGCGCCGCCCTCATCGATCCGTACGATTTCTACCCCTGGTCGCGCGCGCCACGCTTCAAAGACGTGGCGGCGCTGACCGAGGTGTTGCTGGCGACTGACTAGGCGAGCGCGTCCTTGGCGGCCTTCACCGGGCGGGCCTTCAGCACCTTGCGGGCGGGCTTGGCCTTGATGGTGATCGGCTCCTTCGTGAAGGGGTTGATCCCCTGCCGCTCCTTGGTGGCCGGCTTCTTCACGACGACGAACTTGGCGAATCCGGGCAGCACGAAAATCCCGTTCTTCTTGAGCTCTTTGTGGCCGACAGTCGCGAGCGACTCCAGCACCTGGGCGACGTCCTTGCGGGCCAGCTTGTCCTTGTGGGCGTCCGCGATCGTCTGAATGATCTGGGACTTCGTCAGAACCTTCGCCATGTCGTTCTCCTTTGCA
>CAZJMY010000750.1:0-3093 GCA_964546845.1 uncultured Myxococcales bacterium
GGCCCCGCCCGCGCTTCGCCCGCCACAGCCCGCCTGCCCGGCGGCGAGAACCACGGCCGTCCAGACCACCACCCCGGCGGCGAGCTGGCTCTTCGATCTCTGCATGAACAGACTTGTCCGAACCCCGGGCCTCGTTAAACGAAATCTGTCAAAAACGGCGCCCCGGGACCGAACGCCACCGCGCCGCCGCGCGGTCTGTCCAGGCGCTCAGCTCACAACCGATCGATGGCGATGCGCCAGGTTCCGTCGCCCTCGCGCCGCATCACGACGGAGCTCTGGCCCGAACGCTCGACGGCCGCGCCGTCGGGCATCGTGCCGCGGAAGCGCCAGGCGTTGCTCACCCAGGCAAGGTCGCCGTTGGACAGGACCTCGGTGGGGCGGGCCTCGATCGTGGGCTCCATCGCGAACGTGGCGCGGAACGCTTCGCGCAGAGCGGCTTCGCCCTGCGCGCGCACCTCTGGACTGGGAATGAAGATCGCGTCGGTCTCGTAGAGAGCCACCAGGCCCGGCAGATCACGGGCCTGCATGCGCGTCACGAACGCGGAGATGACTGCTTCTGGGGTCGTCGGCATCCCTCAACGACACCGCCCGGCAGCGCAGGTTTCAGGTCACGCGCTTTTTCATGCTGCGACCGCCGGCCCTGTGGCGCTTCGAACACGGGCGCGCGCGGCCGGGCGACCTGTCAGGTCTTCGTGGCCTCGAGCTTGTGGCAAGCCCCGCAGCTGAACGCGTCCTTCACGGGCTTCTGCGGATCGAACACGGGAACGTCGAGCAGCTTGCCCATCGCGGGCTCGACCTTCTTGCTCATGAACTCGGTCCACTTGGGCCAGGTCGGCTCTGTCTTGAGCTTGGCCTCGAACCCCTCCTTGGAGTTCGGCAACGGGTGGATGTCGTTGCTGGGCATCTTGTACTTGCGATCGGCGCCGTCCGCGCCGTGACAGGTCTGGCACTCGAAGGTCTTGAACTTCTTGGCGTCGAAGGCCTGGAAGATCGGCTTCATGGTCGGCATGACCGCCTCCTTCATGTACGCCTTCTTCTGCGCGTAGCTCATGTCCTTCCAGGCGATCTGCGGAGGGCCAACCACCTTCCCTTGCGCGATCCGCGAACCCGCCAGCGCGCCGGTGAACGCCAGCAAGAACGACGTAGAGACCACCTTGACCGCCAATCGTCTGGGCATTGGCGCATCTTCCTACAGGCCGCCCCGCAATTCCATTCAGCGACGGCCAGGAAACCACCTGGCCGCCACGCCGGCCACTTCGCCGGCGTCCGGCGTCGAGTCGCTCGCCCAGGCGACGACGCCGTCCGGACGCACCAGCACGGCACTGAGCCCGAGGCGATCCCGGGCTTCGCGCGCGACGTACCTGACCTGGTCGCCCCAGGCGCCGTCCAGCGCCTGCAGCGACGGTTGCGGGCCAATCTCCAGCAGCAGGCTCTTGCCTTCGCGCAGCAAGGTGCCGGCCCTGGTTCCGTCCGCCAGCTCGAAGTCCGGGCAACTGCGCCCCACCAGCGGGTGGTGGCCGCCGAGGTCGTAGCGAAGCGAAACGCCCCAGACGCGCTCGGCAAAGTAGGTCGCGCCGTCCCGGGTCTCCATCAGGTCGCGCACGACCGCGCGAAGCGCGTGCGCGCCCGGGCGCATGAGCGCGACCTGCGCGCGCGTCCAGTCCAGGATGCGCGCCCCGACCGGATGCCGTTCCGCGGTGTAGCTGTCCAGCAGGCCGCCCGGCGCGCCGCCGCGGATCGTCGCGGCCAGCTTCCAGCCCAGGTTCATCGCATCGCCCAGCCCCAGGTTCAGGCCCTGGCCGCCCAGCGGCGAATGGATGTGCGCGGCGTCGCCCGCCAGCAGCACGCGCCCGTTGCGATAGCTGGTCGCTTGCTGGGAGCGGTCGGTCCACGTCGAGGCGACGCGCACCCCCGTCACCGTCACCTCCGCGCCCGACACGCGCCGCAAGACGGCCTGGACGTGTTCGCGGGTGACGGCTTGCGTGCGATCGAACGCGCCGCCGTCGAAGTCGGCAATCGCGATCACGCCGGGTTGCCATTGCGTGTACATGCCGGCTGCCGTGTGATGGCGGCCCATGGGCAGCGCCGCGGGGTCGGCGAGGTCGACCTGGACCGAGTAGCCGGTGAATTCGGGCAGGGTCCCGACGAACGCGAAGCCACCCAGCTTGCGGACGGCGCTGTGCCCGCCGTCGCAGCCGACCAGCCAGCGCGCGCGCAGTCGGGCCGCGCCCGCCTGAACGATCACCTCTTCATCCGAAGGTTCGAAGCCGTCGACCGAGACGCCCCGCCGGATCTCCGCGCCCAGTGACAGCGCGCGCGCCGTCAGGACGCGCTCGAGCTGCTCCATCTCGACGCCCAGCTGGGTGTCGGCGGGGCCCGGCAAGCGATACGGCCACCGCGACGGATCGACGTTGGCGTGGTCGAACTGGAGGCCGGCGAAGTGCCCGGCCGGCCCGCGGCGCGGCGTTCCGCCGGCCGTCGAACCGGAAGTCGGACCGGGTTTCGGCTGGCCGGGCGCGCCGTCGCCGCCGGATCCCGACCGGGTGAGCTCCTCCAGCAGACCGCGGCGGTAGAACGCCTCCACGCTGGGTCCCCAGAGGCCGCGCATGCCAAACGGAAGACGCTTGAGGGGCGAGCGCGGATCGGCCGCCCGCTCGACGACCAGGACCGAGCATCCGGCCAGCCGCAGCTCGCAGGCCAGGAACAGGCCGACCGGCCCTGCTCCGGCGACGATCACGTCGCGGCTGAGATCCGGGTCCCGACCAGATTCGTCGTACACCATACGAACAGGTTAGTGGTACGATGTACGAATGTCAAACACGCCCATCTGGGCGGTGGCTGCTCCCGCCTCCCGCAAGCCGCGGTTCACCCGCGAGCAGATCGCCGAGACCGCCTTGAAGATCGCCGACGCGGAGGGTTTCGAGGCGCTGTCGATGCGCCGGATCGCCGAGGCGCTGGGCGCCGGGACGATGACGCTCTATTACTACGTCCGCACCAAAGAGGATCTGCTGACGCTGGTCGAGGACGCGCTGCTGGCCGAGATCTGCGACGCGTGCGAGCCGCTGCCCAAGGAATGGCGGGCCGCGGTGGGCC
>CAZJMY010000751.1:0-11294 GCA_964546845.1 uncultured Myxococcales bacterium
CGTGACCCCCAGGTCTTGCAGGTAGTCGAGCTTGCTGGCGAGACCCGCGAAGTCGCCGATTCCGTCCCCGTTGCTGTCGTAGAACGACCGGACGCGCGCTTCGTAAATGATGGCGTCCCGGAACCAGAGGGGGTTCCCTTCCAGAGGGACACTGCGGTGGGGTGGGCTGATCAGGTGTCGTTTCAAGCCGTGGGCCTCCGTCGGCCGTAAGTTTCGGCCAGGTCACGCAACCGGTCGGCGATGGCCGGCGTCAGGGCGCCCGGCTGCAATCGGAACGACCAGTTCCCCTCGGCGGTGCCGGGGAGGTTCATCCGAAACTCGTTGCCCAGCCCCAGCAAGTCCTGCACCGGGACCATCGCCACGTTCGCCACCGACATCATGATGGCCCGAATCATCATCCAATGGATCTCCCGTCCTTCGTCGCCGGGGGGCGCCCCCAGGTAGTGCAGGGTGTTGCGGCGCTCGATCGCCGTCTGTTCGGGGCTGCGGCTGCCGCTGCCGGGGTCGTGGAACCAGCCGCACGTGGTGTCGTTGTCGTGCGTCCCCGTGTAGGCGATGGCGTCGCGGGAGTAGTTGTGCGGCAGGAAGGTCTCCGCCTGCGGGTCGGTGCCGAACGCGAACTGCAGCACCTTGAGGCCCGGGAACTTGAACTCGGCCCGCAGGGCCTCGACCTCCGGCGTGACCGCGCCCAGGTCCTCGGCCACGAACGCCAGCGGCCCCAGCGCGGCGGCGGCGGCCTGGAACAGCGCCGCGCCCGGCCCGGGGCGCCAGTTCCCCTTGGCGGCGGTCGGCGCCTTGCCCGGGACCTCCCAGTAGCGCGTGAAGCCCAGGAAGTGATCCAGACGGACGGCGTCGAAGACGGTCAGCGCCATGCGGAATCGGGCGATCCACCAGGCAAACCCGGCGGCGCGCATGCGGTCCCAGCGGTAGAGCGGGTTCCCCCAGCGCTGGCCCGTTTCGCTGAAGTAGTCGGGCGGCACGCCGGCGACGAACGTGGGCGAGCCGTCGTCCTCGAGAAAGAACAGGTCCCGGTGCTGCCAGACGTCCGCGCTGTCGTGGGCCAGGAAGATCGGCAGATCCCCCATGAGGCCGATGCCCTGCCGGTGCGCGTGGTCGCGCAGCGCGCGCCAGTCGCGGAAGAAGCGCCACTGCACGAACCGCTCGTACGCCATCTCTTCGGCCAGCTCCTCGCGGGCGCGCGCGAGCGCGTCGGGGTCGCGGCCGCGCAGCTCGGGCGCCCATTCGGTCCACACGCCGCCCCCGTGGCGGTGCTTCAGCGCCCGATAGAGCGCGAAGTCCTCGAGCCAGTCGGCGGCCCCGTCGACGAACTGCTTGTAGTCGGGATCGGCGCCCGTGAACCCGCGGAAGGCGGCGCGCAGGCGCTTGTCCGGCGCGCGCGAGCGGTCGCCCATGCCGAGGAGTCCGTCCGCGATGAGGCTGTCGGGGCTGACGAGGGCCGGGTTTCCCGCGAACGCCGACTCCGCGCTGTAAGGCGAATTTCCGTATCCGGGCGGGTTGATGGGCAGCGTCTGCCACCAGCTCTGCCCGGCCGCGGCCAGGAATTCGACCATCTCGTGGGCGCCGGGCCCCAGGTCGCCCCCCGGCAGGCTCGTCGGGTGCAACAGGATTCCGGCGGTTCGATCGGAAAGCGTCGGAACCCGCGGTGTGCTCATGTCGGGACCTTAATTAAGGTGCGATTCGGCGATCTCAAAGGGCGGGCCGCGGCGGACAGCACGTTTTCGCCTGCTATAGTCAGCCCATGGGTCGCGTCATCCTCGGCCTCCTCAAGGGCGCCGTCATCGGGGCGGCGATTGGTGCCGGCGCCTTCAAGCTCGGCATCACCGGCGGGTTCCTGGCCATGATCCTTTATGCCGTCATCGGCGGCGTGGTCGGGATGTTGTGTGGCCGACCCCCCTGGCGGCAGGACACCGTCTGGACCACCGCGCTGAAGGGGATCTTCGGCGCCGTCATCGGTGGTGCTCTCTATTGGGGCGCTGGAAAGCTGTTGGGCGGCATGCACCTGGCGGTCGCCGCGAAGCTGGGCGCGCCCGCGGACCGCCCCCTGGTGGACATCCCGCTGCTGCTCGGCCCCGTCATCGGCGCCGTCTGGGGGCTCTTCGTCGAGGTCGATGACGGCGGTTCATCCGACAAGCCGGCCGCCAAGACCGCCCCCGCCAAGAAGAAGTGAGCTCTGCGGCGAACTGATCCGGCTACGGATCAAACGCGCCGAGCTCGCGGAGGACGTCGTCGTCGCCGAGGTCGTCGGGGGGCTGGTTCCGCTCGCGCCGCTTGTCGATGAACTGCCGCCGCATGATGAGCAGCGTCTCGGCGAGCCCAAGCAGGATGTAAGCCGTGATGAGGACCAGGAAGATCAGGGCCTTGTCCACGCCGTTCAGCGCGACCAGCACCCAGCAGGCGATCAGCAGGATCGCCATCTCGATGGTGCGCCGGTTGAGCCGCAGGTCCTTGAACGACCGGAACTTGATGCGCGACACCATCAGGTAGGACAGCACGACCACCACCGCCGCCAGGACGCTGTCGCTGACCATCCGGTAGCGGCCCAGGTTGTGGGCGGCGATGACCATCAGGACCAGCACGCTGGCGGCCGGCGGGATCGAGAGGCCGACCGTGTACTTGCCGGGCCCCTTCTTGCCCGCGGACTCCTCGCGCCGCGACAGGACGTTGAACCGCGCCAGGCGCATCACGCCCGCGCAGACGAACAGCCCGGCGACGAAGATCCCCAGGCGCCCGAAGCTGGTCAGCCCCCACTTGTAGACCATCAGCGCGGGCGCCACGCCGAAGGTGATGGCGTCGGCCAGCGAGTCCAGGTCGCGCCCCAGGTCCGTCTGGGTCTTGGTCAGGCGCGCGACGCGGCCGTCAGCGGTGTCGAAGAAGAAGCCGAAGCAGATCGCCAGGGCCGCCTGGTAGAGGTCGCTGCCCGTCTGACCCGCCGCCGCGGACAGCGCGACCGAAACGAAGCCGCACATGACGCTGGAGAGCGTGAACAGGTTCGGAAGAATGTAGTAGGTCTTCCGGAAGTCCACGCGGCAAAGATAGCATGGGTGCCCCCGATGATTCGCGCGGTCCTGTCCCTGGTGTCGTTCGTCGTGGCCACCTTCCTGCTGGCCACGCTGGGCGCGTTGAGCGGGCTCTTCGACCGCAGCGGCGAGACCGTGCTCAAGCTGGCGCGGCTCTGGTCGCGCATCCTGCTGGCCGTCCCGGGCGTGAAGCTCGAGGTGGTGCAGCATGCGCCGCTCGATCGCAAGCGCCCCTACATCGTCATGGCCAACCATGCGTCGATGATCGACATCTGGGCGGTGTTCCTGGCGGTGCCCGTCTCGCTGCGCTTCATCGCCAAGAAGCAGCTGGGGGCGATTCCGCTGTTCGGGTGGGCCATGCAGGCTGGCCGCTTCATCTTCATCGACCGTCAGAACGCCGCCTCGGCGCGCCGGAGCATCGCCGAGGCGTCGCGGCGGATCGGCGCCGGGCAGTCGGTGGTCATCTTCCCGGAAGGGACGCGCACGCGCGACGGCCGGTTGAACCCGTTCAAGAAGGGCGGCTTTCACCTGGCGCTGGACTCGGGGGCCGACATCGTCCCCGTCGCGATCCACGGGTCGCGCGCGCTGATGCCGCGCGGCTCGGCGCTGATCCGTTCGGGCACCGTGCGCGTCGAGATCGGCGCGCCCATCCCCACGGCGGGGCTGCCGGCGTCGGACCGGGAGGCGCTGGCGAACCGGGTCCGCGGCACCATCGCCGCCATGCTGGGCGAGCCCCCCGCGGAGGACGTCACCCGTAAAGGACGCGAAGCAGGGTGAGGCCGCAGGCGGGCGCGGTCATGCCGCCGATCGTTCGGTCGCCCGTCTCCAGCATGCGCGCGACGGTGGGCGGCTCGACGCGGCCGCGGCCGACGTCGACCAGCGTGCCGACCAGGATGCGGACCATGTTCTTCAGGAAGGCGGTCGCCTCCACGTCGAACGTCACGACGGCGCCCTGACGGTCGACGTCCAGGCGGCGCACGATGCGGCGGGTGGTGAGACGGTCGCAGTCCGAGGCGCGAAAGGCGCGGAAGTCGTGCTCGCCCACCAGCAGCGCCGCCGTCGTGCGGATGGCGTCCAGGTCCAGCGGCTGCCGCACGTGCCAGGCGGTGCGCGCCCGGCGCGGCGACCGCACGAAGTGGCTCCAGACCGTGTAGCGGTACACCTTGCCGCGCGCCGAGAAGCGGGCGTCGAAGTCGGGCGCGGCCTCGGCGACTTCGATCAGCGCCACGTCCGGGGGCAACACCGTGTTCAGCCCGCGCAGGAGGCCGTGGGCCGGCATCGGTTGCGCCAGGTCGAAGCTGACCACCTGGCCGTCGGCGTGGACGCCGGCGTCCGTCCGGCCGGCCGCCCGCACGAACACCCGCTCGCCCAGCATCTGGTGGATGGCGTCCTCGACGACGCCCTGGACCGTGCGGCGCCCGTCCTGGCGCTGCCAGCCCGAAAAGTCGGTCCCGTCGTACTCGACGACGGCGCGCCAGCGTCGCGGGGGCGGGCTCAAAACTCGAGCAGCAGGCCCAGCGTCCAGTCGGTGTCACCCAGGTGCATGCGGTTCGACTGGCCCAGGCCCGAGATGTCCGCGTGGAAGAACTCGAACGTGATCGCCGTGTGGTTCACGCCCAGGTCGGCGTCGAAGTCGCGGGCGGCGTCGGGGTCCAGGAAGTCGAGCACCAGTGCGACGCCGCCGGCGACATGCCAGCCCATCGTGCCGCCGCGGGCGCGACCGCCGGAGGGGTCGGTCGCGATGTTGTCGTTGCCGTCGGTGTTCTGCCAGTAGGCGTAATCGAGCCCCACCTTCGCGAACGGCACCAGCGGGAACTTGCGCGTCTCCAGGAAATAGTCGAACCGGTACACCAGCGACAGGCTCATCGGAACGATCTTCAGCGTCGAGGTGTCGCCGCTGATGAGCCCGCTGCCGTTCGCGTAGGGAGACTTGCCGGTCACCGACCAGTAGCCCGCCCCCACGCCCGCGGCGAGCGAGCCGTAGCGGTGGAAGAACTGGTAGTCGAGCTCGGCGCGCATCAACAGCTCGTGGCCGCTGCCGAAGTACTCGTTGTACGGGTCGCGCCGGCCGTTGAACTCGCTGTCGACGTCGGGCCGGTAGGGGCCGAACGTCACTTCGAAAGCGAACCGCTGGGGCGACCGAAACGGGTGGTTTCCTTCGACCAGCTCGGCCTCGGAGGCGAACTCCTGGGCGTGCACGGGGGGGGGCGCGACGGCGGTGACCGCGACGCCCGCCAGCAGCGCGAGCCGCCAACCCCGGGCCGTCATCGCCGTCCTCGCCGGCGGCGGCGCGCCACCCCCAGAGCCACCCCGAGCCCGAGGAGAGCGATCGCGCCCACCCCCGAACGCCACCCGGGCCGGCGCACGCCGACCGCGCAGAAGCCGCCCGACGCGCCGCCCGGGTCGGGCGAGCTGGTGTCATTCGACGCCGCGAAACCGTCCCGGTACACGTCGTAAAAGCTCGCCGTCTTCCGCGGGACGCCGTAGACGACCGTGGGCTCGCTGGCGTTGCCGCTGTTGTCGATCGCCACGACCGCGGCCGCATAGGTGATGTCGTTCTGCAGGATCTGAACCCGGTAAGACGTGGAGATCGCGGAGAGCAGCGGCGAGCAGGCGAACGTCGGGTCCAGACCCTCGACCCCCGTGCCCTTCTGGACGGCGGGACAAGTCACGAAGGAAGCCGGGTAGGGGCCGTTCGACCCGCCGGCGTCGTTCGACGTGTTGTTGAAGACCTGGTACTTGTCGGCGCGGCTGCACAGGATCTGATAGCCGAGGAGGTCCGTCGTCAGCGCCTGGTCGACCTGATTCCACTTCATGATCACGGCCTCGTTGCCGCTCTGAAGCTCTTGTCCGGTCGGCGCGGGCGGCGGCTGAAGGTCGACGTACACGCTGTCCGTCACGTTGAAGTCCGGGGTTCCGTCGCCGTTGTAGTCCAGCAAGACCTGTACGGTTTGCTGGAAGCTTTGCACCCTCGCCGTACATGGGTCCGAGGAGCCGGTCGTCCCGCCCGTCCCCGTCGTGGTCGTTCCCCCGTCGGTGGTCGTCGAGCTCGCGTTACTCAAGAAGGTGCTCATCGTGCGCGAGTCCGTGGTCAGCTCCCACGAGCCCTGGTTCAGGAACGTCAACAACGGCTCGGAAGCGATCTGGTGACAGAGACTGGAGTCGGGCAGCGCGAGGTAATTGGCGCAGGTCGAGCCGAGCCAGACCGAGATCGTCCCACTGTTTCCGGTGCTGGCAATCACCTGGGCGCGTTTGGCGAAGCCGCTCTGTTGCAGCGAGACGAAGAGGTAGACGGGGGTGTTGCACTCGCAGCGGGCGATGTTGAAAAAGCGGGCTGATTCGAAGGTGGTCAGGTTGACACCTTGTTGGGCCTGGACGCCGACGAAGAAGTCGCTGGTCGCGAAGTTCGTGGTCCCGGTCGACCCGCCGGAGCCGGTCAGGATGCTGCTGCCCCCGGTCCCCAGCTGCGCCGCGGCCTGGCGCGCCCCGACGCAGAGGAGCAAGGCGGCGATCAGAGCGGCGGCGGGAAGCGATTTTCTATGGCGCATGGGTGCGGCGTGCCCTTCTTCGGACGACTGGAGCGGCTGGCAATGCAAGGAAGGTGCCCCGCCCAGAGCGCCGTCCGGGCGGGCGTGGCCGGCCCGGGGTGCCGCTCTGGCGAGAGGCCGGCGGCCACTCTGCCATTTTGGCAACCGGCCGGCGCGGCAAATCAGCGCGCTTCGGCGCGCGGGACCCGGGACAGCGCCCCGGCCACCGACCGTCCCAGCGCCGCCACCGCGGCGGGGTCCGCCGGGCGGTCGCCGAAGCGGGCGGCGGTGTACCGATCCGTCAGTGTCTGGAACGGGCTCCCCTCCGGCAGGACGCCCGCCGTTCGCAGGCGGCGGGCGTATTCGTGCGGGGTCTCCTGCGGGCGCCGCGCCCAGCCGCGCCGGCGCAGGCGCTCGGTCGTGCGCCGGTACAGGCGCTCGAGTGGGACGTCGCTGGTGGGCCGCGCGGCGACGTGCGCCCGCTCGGCGCCGCCGCGCGAGACGCGGACGCGGGTTTGCCAGGCGCGGCGCAACCGCGCGCCCGCGAGCGCCAGCAAGCCGAAGGCGGCGAGCAGCGCCAGCGCAACCCCCGTCCACGGCAGCGCGCCGCCCGGACGCCGCCCGGCCATGCCCCGCCAGGCCCGGTGCAGCAAGCTCCGCTGCCGGCCCAGGTCGTACCCGACGATCCAGCGGCTCCAGAGGAACTCCAGGGCGTCGGCCGCCTGGCTCATTCGTCCAGGCGCCGCGGGCGGGAGCCCGGGCGGCGTGGCGTCGACCCGCGTCCAACCGGCGTCGGGCAGGAAGGCCTCGGCCCAGGCGTGCGCGCGATCGCCGCGGACGGCGACGTACTGCCCCAGCGGGTTCCACTCGCCGCCCCGGAACCCCGTCACGTAGCGGGCCGGGACGCCGGCGGCCCGCAACAGCAGCACGGCCGCCGACGCGAAGTACTCGCAGTGCCCCTGCCGCCCGGCAAACAGGAAGCTCGCCACCGGATCGACCCCGGCCGGCGGGGCGGGCGGCGACGTCGTGTAGACGTGCCCCGCGCGAAGCCACCCGGTGACCGCCGCCACCCGCGCGCGCGCGCCCGGGGCGCCGCCCAGGCGCGCCCCCAGCGCCTTCACGTCCCGCAGGTCGTCCGGCAGCTCGAGGTTGTCCAGGCGCACGCGCGGTTCCAGCGCGGCGGGTGGACCCATGGGATCGCGCCCCGCCGTCCGCGAGTACGCCATGTAGTGGGCGTGGGCCAGCGTGACCAGCGCGTCGGTGCCGTCGGCGCCGATCCGCAGCCCGGTCTCGCCCGACCAGCGCGGCGCGATGCGCACGGGGCCGGCGACGCCCAGCCGCCCGGCGGGCAGCTCGAACGCGACGGGCCGATCCAGCGCCAGCAGCGCGGTGGCCGGGACGCCGATCGCCTCGATCTCCTGGCGGTCGGCGCCGGCGGTCTCCGCCGGGCCGGGAGCGGCGCCACCCACCTCGCCGACGTAGGCGCGGCCGCTCGTCTCGACCAGCACCGTCCGCAGCTCGGGCCGGCGGCTGCGGATCCAGCGGCCGCCGTCGTACGTGTCGTAGACCGCGCCGCGAAAGTACAGCTGTTCGGCCTCGGCACGCTGCGCGTCGGGCTGGGCCAGGTCGCTGATCCGCGGGATCACGGCGCGCAGCACCACGTCACGATGAGCGGTGGCGGCCGTCCCGTACCGCCCGATGGTGACTTCGTCGGTGAGGCCGACGACGGTCGACGGCGCGCGGCCCCCCAGGACGAAGCCGGCGCCCAGGCGCGGCACGCAGGCGAACACCGTCACCGCGCCGATGAAGACGCCCGCCGCGACGACGAACGTGGCGGCGAAAAAGGCGCGCCCCACCACGCGACGCGACCCGAGGATCCGCCCGATCCCGACCTTCTGGCTGGGCGCTTGCGCGGAGTGGCGGACCAGGTAGTTCTCCTCCATCTCGCGTCGCAGGTGGAACAGGATCAGCGCCCAGGTGGCCAGCACGACGTAGACGGCGAACGCCGCCACGAACACGAAGGTGGCGGTCACGGTCGACGCCACCAGCACCAGGAGAAACGTCAGCGCGTAGATCTGGACGTAGTCGCGGTGACTGCGCCGGAACAGCAGCTTGTAGCCCAGCAGCGCCAGGATCAGATCGAAGGCCGGCGCCAGATCGGCGTCCGGCATGCGCCGCCAGATCCGCCAGACGATCACGGCCAGCAGGGCGCCCGTCGCGCCGCGGACGGCGCGCGCGCCGCGGTCGACGGTGGCCGCCGCCTTGCCGCCCGCGTCCACGAAGACTGACAGCGCGGCCACCCCCAGGAAGATCGCCGCGCTGGTGGCGGACAGAGCGCCCGTCGTCGCCAGGGCCGCCAGCGCCGAGAGCACCAGCAGGTACGTGACCAGCTTGTGGGCCGCCTGGAACCTCACGCCCGCCCCACCGCCTTCACTGCGCCCGCCTCGGGCACGTCGATGCGGCCGTCGGCGTGGACCCGGACCGCCGGCCGGTGGCGGCCGCGCGGCCGGGCCCCCGATTCAGGCGCCACGAACGCGAGCAGCCGAAGCAGCCGCGTGAGCTGTCCCGCGCCGAGGCCGGGCGGGACCTCGGCGCTGCGGGTCACCAGCCCGACCGCGATCCCGCGGCGGACCAGCTCGACGCACAGGGCCGCCGTCCGCGACACGGCCAGCTCGAATCCCTGCGCGCCGGCGTCGCTGCGGTTGTCGAGCTCGATCGTCGCCTCGCGGCCGATGTCGTCCTCGTGCTCGCGAACGAAGGGCATCCCGCGGCGGGCGCTGGTCCGCCAGTGGATGTCGCGCGGGTCGTCGCCGGGGCGGAACAGGCGAAGCCCGGCCAGGTCGCCATGCCGGCTGGCCCCCTTCTCGCGCGCCGACGCGCGCGGCGCGGGGAGAGCCCGCAGAATCGCCGCCGGCAGCGGCGCCAGCGCCGGGTACACGACCAGGTCCAGCGGGGCGGCAACCTCGCGCGCGCGCAGGATCAGCCCGAACGGGAACTTCGTGGCCAGCCGAAACCCGGACAGCCGGTGGTGGCCGCGGCGGGGCAGCACGTGGCGGTACGAGGTCTCCTGGGCGCGGCCCGCGGGCAGCTTCAGGAAATAGCAGCGCTTCTCGATGGGACGCCCGCCCACCAGGTCCTCGACTTCGACGGAAAACGAGGGCAGGCGCCGCTTCTCGTTGCGCAGCGAGATCCCCATCAGATAAGGGGTTCCGGCGTGGATGGCCGGCGGCGGCACCCGGCTCACCCGCAGGCCGGACAGCGCCACAGTCGACAGGATGCCGCTGGCCGCCAGCAGGCAGATCATCATCCCGAACGACAGGAAGAACAGGTTCAGCCCCGCGTCGACCGCGACGGCGCCGACGAAGGCCGTCGCCAGCAGGAACCACCAGCCCTCGCGTGTCGGCGGAAGCTTGCGCCTCATGCCGGACGGCTACCCGGGCGCGGGGAGGCGGTCGAGGATCTCGGCCAGCACGCGTTCGACCTCTTGGCGCGAACGGCCGACGGCATCCAGCGGGGATGCGGGGATCACCCGATGGGCCAGCACGGGTCCCGCCAGCGACTTGAGATCGTCGGGCAGCACGTAGTCGCGCCCCTCCGCCAGCGCGGCGGCGCGCGAGGCGTTTCGCCAGGCCAGCGCGCCGCGCGGCGAGACCCCCACCGCCAGATGCGGCGAGCGCCGCGTCTCGCGCGCGACGGCGACCACGTAGTCAGCCAGCTCGGGCGAAAAATGGACGCGCTCGGCCGCTTCTTGCAGGCGGCGGACGTCCGCGATGGTCAGGACGGCCGCGAGGCGGGCCAGCTCTTCCTCCGGCCGTCCGGGCGCCTCCAGCAGGATGCGTCGCTCGTCTTCCGGCGCCGGGTAGTCGATGCGGAGCCGCAGCAGGAACCGGTCCATCTGCGACTCGGGCAGCGGGTAGGTCCCGTAGTGCTCCTCCGAGTTCTGGGTGGCCATCACCAGAAATGGGGGCTCCAGCGGATAGCAGCGCCCGTCCACCGAGACCTGCCCGTCGTTCATCGCCTCCAGCAGGGCGCTCTGGGTGCGTGGAGGTGTGCGATTGATCTCATCCGCGAGCAGCAAGTTCGCGAAGATGGGCCCGGGCTTGAATTCGAACTCGCCCGTCTTCGGATCCAGCACCGATACGCCGAGAACATCGGACGGAAGAAGATCGCTGGTGAACTGCAGGCGGTGGAACGTCCCTCCGATCGACCGGGCCAGCGCCCGCGCCAGCGTGGTCTTGCCGACGCCGGGAACATCCTCGATCAGCAGGTGGCCGCGGGCGCACAGGGCGATGACGGCGTGGCGGATGACAGCCGGCTTGCCGCGAAGAACCCGGCCGACGTTCGCCTCGACCGTTGCGAAGAGCTCGGCCGGCGTGTTCGCATGCTCGCGAGGCAACGCCGTGGTGGTCATCGACGCTTCAATTATATCAGCGCGCGGCGGTTCGACGGATCTAGCCCGCAATTTCAAAACAATTTAAGCTGCAGGTCCGGCTTTCTATATAGTTCTTTGGCGCACACACGCTATTCGGAGACTTTCATGGGGGATTTTCGTTCGCGTCTGGCTTCGCTGTCGCTGTCCACGTCATTGCTGGTTGTCGTCGGGGCGCTGGGCGGGTGCGGTGACAACGCGCCGAAGGCTGGCGGCACGGGTGGAGGAGCGCCCGCCGGCATGGGCGGCCATGCGACGGGCGGGGTCGGCGGCGGTGCCGTGGGCGGCGCCGCGGGTGGC
>CAZJMY010000752.1:0-5591 GCA_964546845.1 uncultured Myxococcales bacterium
AGCACCGCCGCCACCGCCGCTGCTCCGCGCGCCGCGCCCGAACGGCCCGCCGGCCCCAACCGCGTCGCCGCGGGGGCCCCGCGGCCGGGCAGCGTGCTGACGCCCCCGCGCCGCCTGAACGAGGTGAAGCCGCACTACCCCGACGCGCGCCGCGCGGCCGGCGTCGAGGCCGACGTCTTGCTGGTCGTCTCGCTGGACGCCGCCGGGCGCGTCCTGTCCGTCACCGTCGGACGCAGCAGCGGCGACGACGCCTTCGACGAGTCGGCGCGCGCGGCCGCGCGGCAAGAGCGTTTCAGCCCCGCCCTGCGCGACGGCGTCCCTGTCCCCACCACCTTCACGTTCACAACCCGCTTCCGTCTGGACATGCCATGACCATCGACCGCCACTTCCTCGTCTGGGCCGCGCGAACCGCGCTCGCGGGCCGGGGTACCACGTTCGTCGCGCGCATCGCCCTGGGGCTGCTCGTCGCCGGCCTCGCCGGCTGCGGCGCCGACTTCGAATCACCGTCTCATCTCTCGAAGCTGCGCCTGCTCGCGCTGCAGGCGGCCCCCGTCAACCCCGCCGCCGGGGAGACCACGACGATCACGCCGCTCGTCTACAGCCCGTCGGACGCGCCGCTGGACTTCGCGTGGTCCTGGTGCCCGCTGCTGGGACAGCCGAACGACGGCTACGTCTGCCCGATCTCCCGCGACGCGGCGGACGCGATGCTCGCCGCGGCGGGCGCGACCGCGCCGCTGCCCGCGTTCGATCTGGGCGGCGGACCGGGAGCCTCGTTCACCAACCCGTTTCCACCCGCGCTGCTGGCCGCCGTCTGCGCCGCCGGCTTCGACGGGCAGGCCGTCGATTGCGACGGCGGCTTTCCGATCCGCGTCTCCGTGCGTGTGGCCCAGGGCGCCGAGACGCAGCAGGGAACGATGGTCGTCCGCTTACCGATCGCGGACGGCGCGGTGTCGAACGCCAACCCCGTGCCGGGCGCGCTCAGCGTCGATCTGCCGTCGGGGACGCAGGCGCTGGACGACGCCGGGACGGTCCGGGTGCCGCGCCTGCAGGACAGCCTCCTCCACGTCGCCGTCGACGCGGGACAGGCGCAGGCGTACTCCGGGACCGGCACCGGCGGGGAGACGACCACGCTGCGCGAGACCCTGCTGTTCAGCTGGTTCGCCGAGCTGAGCGGCCTCGACAACCACCGGACGCTGTTCATCGACGGTGTGAACACGCTGGACGGCGCGGCCGCCGACAAATGGAAACCGCCCGCCACGCGGGACGACCCCCGCCAGACCTCGCGCCTGTTCGTCGTCGTGCGCGACGACCGGGGCGGTGTCGGTTGGACCAGCGCCACCGTTTCGCTGGAGACCACGCCATGAAGCGCTTCGCCCTCCTCTGCCTGGCCGCCGTCACGATGGCCACGACGGCGCGCGCCGCAGACGCCCCCGCCGCCGGGCTCAGCAAGCTTCCCAGGCAGATCGTGTCCGTCGAGGCGGCATACCCGCCCGAGGCAGCCGCCGCGGGATGGGAGGCGGACGTCGTCCTCGAGTTGACGATCGACGCCACAGGGCACGTGAGCCACGCGGAGGTGGCGACGTCCGCCGGGCCCGGGCGCGAAGCATTCGACGCAGCGGCCGTCGCCGCGGCTGGCGGCTACGTGTTCGAGCCCGCCGAGAGCGACGGAAAGCCTGTGCCGGTCCAGCTGGCGTACAAGGTGAAGTTCCGCCTGCACGCCAGACCGCCCGCTCCCGTTGCCGCCGCCGCGCCCGCCCCACCGGCGCCCGTCCCAGCGCCGCGGCCCCCGCGCGAGAGCCTGGCGGGCGCCCTGCGCGAACGCGGGACCCGAACGCCGCTGATCGGCTTCGTGGTCACGGCCAGCAGGGAAGGCGCGTCGCCCCCCGAGGCGTACGAGGCGACCACCGACGGAGACGGCCGATTCGCCTTCTTCGATCTGGCGCCCGGCGCCTGGCACGTCGACGTCGAGGCGCCCGCGTACCTGCCCTTCCGCACCACGGAGGAGGTCCGCGCCGGTCAGAAGACCGTCGTCACCTACTACGTCGAACGCGGTCAGGCCAACCCGCTGGACGAGACGGTGACCGCCGCGCGCGCCAAGAAGGACGTCACGCACGTCGTGCTGAGCGCGGACGTCATCGACCGCGTCCCGGGGACGGCCGGCGATCCGCTGGCGGTGGTCCAGAACCTGGCGGGCGTCGCGCGCGCCCCGGCCGGCAGCGGTCTTTTGATCGTGCGTGGGTCGGCGCCCGAGGACACGCAGATCTTCGTCGACGGGATGGACGTGCCGCTGGTCTATCACTTCGGCGGGCTTCGCAGCGTGCTGCCCGAGCGGGTCATCGACAGCATCGAGTTCGTGCCGGGCAACTTCTCGTCGGAGTACGGGCGCGCCAACGCCGGCATCGTCGACGTGCACCTCAAGGAACTGAAGCCGCGGCGGTTCGGCGGCTCGATCGACGTGAGCGTGCTCGACACCGGCGTGTACCTCGAGGCGCCGCTCGGCAATCGCGGCGGCGTGGCCGTCGCCGCCCGCCGCAGCTACCTGGACGCGATACTGAACGCCGTCGTCCCCAGCGACGCCTCCGTCGCGCTGACCACGGCGCCCGTCTACTACGACGGGCAGCTGCTGGCCAACTACCGCCTGTCACCGGCGCACGACCTGCGCGCGATGGTGTTCGGCGCGGACGATCGACTGGCGCTGCTGTTCAAGAACCCGGCCGACTTCTCGCAGCAGGCCACGGGGAACCGCCTCAGCGCGCGCACCGGCTTCTGGCGCGCGCTCGCGGCCGACCGCTACACGCCGCGCGAGGGGGTCGAAAACAACCTGCGCCTCTCGGCCGGACAGGACGCCGAGACGATCAGCGAGGGCGATCTGGTGCTGGACCTGCACCGGCGCGTCGTCCAGCTGCGCGACACGCTGCGCCTGCGGCTGTCACCCTGGGTCACGCTGGTCTCCGGGATCGACGCGCGCACCGAAAAATACAGCGGCCACGTCCGGCTGCCCGAGCCGCCCAACGAGGGGCAGCCCATGGGCAACCAGGACCTGAGTCAAACCCGGGAGACCACGGTGCGCTGGAGCTGGGAGTCGTCACCGGCCGCGTTCGCCGAGGTCGAGCTCCGTCCGGCGCAGCGGCTGCTGATCGCCGCCGGGCTGCGCGCCGACTACTTCCAGGTCATCCACCAGGGTGTGCTGGCGCCGCGGCTGTCCGTGCGCGAGGAGCTGTCGCCGCGCTGGGCGATCAAAGGTGCGCTGGGCCTCTACCATCAGCCACCGGACGTCGAGGAGACGGATCCCGTCTTCGGCAACCCGGCCCTGAAGGCGGAGCGCGCCGTCCACGCCGCCCTGGGGGCAGAGTGGAGGCCGTGGCCGGGGACCAGCCTGGACGTGACCGGGTTCTACAAGCGGCTCACGAACCTGGTCAGCCCGACGGACGCGACCCACGTCGAGAACGGGGTGGACGTGCCCCT
The DNA here is from genome assembly GCA_964546845.1 of uncultured Myxococcales bacterium. GTDB lineage: Bacteria > Myxococcota_A > Polyangia > Fen-1088 > Fen-1088 > JADGRB01. The sequence goes on from CAZJMY010000752.1 coordinate 3,466, forward strand.
CACCTACGACAACGGCGGCCGCGGCCGCGTGATCGGGCTCGAGGTCGTGGCCCGGCGCGAGCTGAGCAAGGGTTTCGTCGGCTGGATCGCCTACACGCTGTCGCGCTCGGAGCGGCTGGACTCCGGCCAGACGGACTGGCGCCTGTTCGACTACGACCAGACGCACATCCTGGCGGCGGTGGCCGCCTACGACCTGCCCCGCCACTTCCGCCTCGCGTCGCGCTTCCGCTACGTCAGCGGCAACCCGCAGACGCCCGTCGTCGGGAGCGTGTTCAACAGCGTCACCGACGAGTACGACCCGGTGTTCGGCAAGGTGAACAGCGCCCGTCAGCCGCCGTTCGTGCAACTGGACGTCCGCCTGGACAAGCAGTGGGTGTTCGACCGCTGGCTGCTGGACGCTTACCTCGACGTGCAGAACGCCACGAACCACGTCAACCCGGAGGGCATCGCCTACAACTACGACTACACCCAGTCCAAGGTGAGCCGCGGCCTCCCCATCCTGCCGTTGCTGGGGCTGCGCGCCGAGTTCTGACCGCCGTCGGGCGCCGATGACGGAACATCCGCGTTGTTCCTCGGTGCGCGCCCGATATTCCGCGCCCGCCGTTGCCCGCCGTCCCACCGCACGCAGATTCCCGGGCGGAGAACGACCATGGCCTCGACCGGGATCCGCAGGGTGGTTTTGGTGGCTGTCTGCCTGTCGGTGCCGGCGCTGTCGCGCCGAGCGGCCGCGGAGGCGCAGCCGGAAAAGGATCAGCCGTCCGAGCACACGGGCGACCAAGCCGACGATGACAAGCAGCACGCCGCCCTGGCGAAGGCGGTTCAGAACCCGATCGCCGACCTCATCAGCGTCCCCTTCCAGAACAATGCCAGCTACAACATCGGAACCAACGAGCGGGCCGCCGACACGCTGAACATCCAGCCGGTCATCCCGACTCACCTCGGGGACCACGTGCTCCTCGTGTCGCGCATCATTCTGCCCATCAGCTACCAGCCCACGCTGACCAGCACGGGGGGCGGCTCCTCCGGCGTCGGCGATCTCAACCCGACGTTCTTCTTCTCGCCTGCCAAGCCGGGCAAGTTGATCTGGGGCGCTGGCCCCGCGTTCGTCTTGCCGACCGCCACGCAGCAGGCCGTGGGCACCGGTAAATGGTCGGTGGGGCCGGCCGCGGTGGCGTTGATGCAGCCGGATCCCTGGACGTTCGGCGTGCTGGCGAGTCAGGTCTGGTCGTTCGCCGGGCCCACCGATCGCTCGGACGTCAGCCTCCTGACCGTTCAGTACTTCGTCAGCTACAACCTGGCCCACGCCTGGTATCTCACGAGCTCTCCGATCCTGACCTTCAACTGGAAAGCGCCGTCCAGCGACGAGTGGCTGGTCCCGTTTGGCGGCGGCGTCGGCAAGATCTTCAAGCTCGGCAAGCTTCCGCTGAACGGCGCGGTGCAGGCGTTCTACAACGTGCATTCGTCCGACGCGACGACGCTGGCCCGCTGGCAGGCCCGCGTGCAGCTCACGTTCCTGTTCCCCGCCGCGGGCGCCAAGCCCAAGCCGGCCGAGAAGGAGGGCGACGACTCGCGATCCGCGGAGCGCGTCACGCCCGCGCCGGGGGATCTCCGCTTCACCGGCGTCCCGGGCGACCTCTCGCTGGCCGTCGAACCCCGCCGCGCGCCTTAGCGCCGCCGGCGGTCAGGGGGGGCCGAACAGGTCGGCCGCCCAGAGCCGGGCGTACGGCACCTTGGCCGTGTGGAACGCCTCGCGCAGCGACTCCGCGTCCGCGGCCACGAATTCGCAGAAGCCACGGCGGCGGTCGGTGGACAGGTACGTCCGCAGGCGGCGGATGCCCCGCACGTCCAGACACGGGTTCAAGGCCGCGCTCGCCTCGGCGAGCTTCTCGTCGGTCAGTGGCGGATCGTAGGTGTACTCGACGATCAGGTAGGGCATGGGACTCTCCTTGCTGCGAGACTACGTCAGCTCCGCTTCGCTGGAATCCCCGATCGCCGCCGCCAGGTCGTCGACGGCGGCGGCGGCGCGCGCCGACAAGCCCAGCGACGCGCGCCGGTCGTCGCGCACGGCCGCCAGCTGTTCGCGCGCGGTGGCGCGGTCGCCCCGGGCCACCGCGGCCCGGCCCAGA
>CAZJMY010000753.1:0-2096 GCA_964546845.1 uncultured Myxococcales bacterium
AAGTTCGCCTAGGAGTAGCTGACCGATGCCTGACGTTTCCAAAGCCACTTACGCCACGGGCCGCCGCAAGCACGCCGTCGCCCGCGTCTGGTTGCAGCCGGGCTCCGGCAAGATCGCCATCAACAAGCGCTCGCTGGAAGAGTACTTCGGCCGCGAGACCTCGCGCATGGTGTTCCGCCAGGCACTGGAGCTGACCGAGACCTCGGGCACCTTCGACATCTTCGTGAACGTCAGCGGCGGTGGCCTCTCGGGCCAGGCCGATGCGATCCGCCACGGCATCTCGCGCAGCCTCATCAAGATCGACCCGGCCTACCGCCCCGCCCTCAAGAAGGCCGGCTATCTGACGCGCGACGCGCGCCAGAAAGAGCGCAAGAAGTACGGTCAGCGTGGCGCCCGCGCCCGCTTCCAGTTCTCCAAGCGGTAGAAGTCGAGGCTGCGGTACGGTTGGGCGCCGGGCGACGATCCGGCCCGCTGGCTGTGCCGGGCCTGCGCTTCGGGTCCTCACGTACGACAAGTACGCTCCGGGCCGGTTCTCGGCCCGGCTTCGCCAGCGGACCGGCTTGTCGCCCGCTGTTCGGTTGAGCCGAATTCAGACGAACCCGGGCGAGTGAGTCATTCGTCGCGGGGGCGGCCGAGGAGGAAGCGGCCTACGCGCGACGTGCGGAACCGTTCGCTGAAGTAGCTGCGCGTCCCCTTGCCGGGCACCGTCGCGGCCGTCTCCGTGTCGCTGGGGCCGCGGTGGGGTGTCCCCGGCTCGGTCTCCTGGGTCTGGTCGGCGCGGCCGGCCAGCTGATCGAAGGACGGAATTTCGGGCGGCTGCCGCGCGGCGATGAGCCCGACCAGGTCCTGAACGAAGGCGATGGCGTCCTCGCTGCGGAAGGCCTGGGCGGCCAGGAACGCGTCCAGGTCGCGCGCCATGTCCTGCGCCGTCTGGTAGCGCTTGTCGCGGTCGCGCTCCAGCGCCTTGAGGACGATGCGGTCCAGCTCGGGCGGGATCTCCGGCCGCAGCTGCGACGGCGGCGGAATCTCCATGTTCAGCACCCGATAGAAGGTGATCTGGTGGTTGTCGCCCTCGAACAGGGGCTGCAGCGTCAGCAGCTCGTGCAGGACGATGCCCAGCGAGAAGATGTCGGTGCGGTGGTCGATGTCGCGCTGGTCCAGCGTCTCGGGCGCCAGGTAGGCGGGCTTGCCTTTGATGGTGCCGACCTGCGACTTGGCCTGCGAGGCGCGGTACTTGGCGACCCCGAAGTCCAGCAGCTTGGCCGTTCCCGTCGCCGTCAGCAGGACGTTCGACGGCGTCACGTCCCGGTGCACGACGTTCAGCGGCGCCCCGTCCGCGTCCAGCAGGTTGTGGACGTGGTCCAGCGCGCGGCACACGTCGTGCGCGATCTGGCAGGCCACGCCGATGGGCATCGGCCGGCCGGCCTCCTTGAGCACGCTCACCGTCTCGGCCAGCGAGGGGCCGTCGACGTACTCGAGCACCAGGAACAGCGTCCCGCCCGACTCGCCGAAGTCGTACGCCTGGATGACGTTCGGGTGGTGGAGCATGCCCAGGATCTTCGCCTCGGCCACGAACATCCGCACGAACGACGGATCGCTGCAGTTCGCGGGCAGGATGCGTTTGACGACCACGGTGCGCTGGAACCCACCCGGACCGGTGGCGCGCGCCTTGAAGATCTCGGCCATGCCGCCGACGCCCAGCTGCTCGATGAGCTCGTAGCGGCCCAGCCGCTCGCCCGGCGTCGCCTTCCCCTGCTCCGCTGCCCGCCCAGCCGAAATCATGCCCCGCCGCCGATCAACTGCTGTGACGCTCGACCTTCTCGATCAGATCCGCGATTTCCACCGGCTTCGTCACATAGCCCGCGGCGTCGAGGTCCTCGACGGCAAACGCGATCTGCGCCCCAGCCGACATCAGGACCACGGGGATCTTCGCCAGCTCGGCCCTGCGCTTTTGCAGCCGGCGAAAATCCCACCCATTCATGATGGGCATCATCAGGTCCAGCAGGATGATCTGGCAGGCGTCCGGCTTCGCCTCGAGGATTTTCAGCGCCTCGGCACCATTGGGCGCCTGCAGGACACGGTAGTCCTCCTGCTCC
>CAZJMY010000754.1:0-2498 GCA_964546845.1 uncultured Myxococcales bacterium
GGCGCCGGCGGGCGCGCGGGCAGCGCGGGCGCGATGGGCGGCCGGGGGGCCGGCACCGGCGGAAGCTCCACCGGCGGCGCGGGCGGCCAGATCGCGGCGACCGGCGGGCACGCCGGCGGCAATGCCGGCAGTGCCGGTTCCGGCTCGGCGGGCAGCGGCGACTCCGGCTGCAGCTGCGACGCGGCCGGCGTCGCCACGCGTACCGGACTGGCGCTGGAGCTCGTGTTCGCGGCGCTCGCCTTCGCGACTCTCGGCGCCCGCCGCCGCCGTCGCGCGGGCGACTCGCGCCGGCGTTGAGGGGGCCGCGGGCTACGGGACCGCGGCGACCGGGACCATGTGCTTGACGGCCTTGGCGTTGCCGCGAACGTCGCCGTCGAGCACCTTCACCGGGACCGGCGGCGTCAGTTTGAAGCGGTAGCCCTTGCTGTCGCTCTGAAGCGCCACGTCCTGCCCCTTGTACTGCAGGTGGCGCACGTAATCCTCGGGGACCAGGCCGTCGCGCGTGTTGCCGTGGTGCTTGATGAGGAACGCCGCCAGCCGCAGCGCTTCGTAGTTGTGCAGGCGGTGACAGCCGTTGCTCTCGCCGCGCTTCACGGACCGATACCCGGGCGTGCCGTGAGTGCGGATGCGCAGGTCCATCAGGTCGGGCTCGCCGTTCGCGCCCACGCCCATGATCTGCTTGTGCACGATCGCGACCAGGCCGTAGGCGGCGTGGTAGCCGGGGCCGATGATCTCGGTCTTCGGCACGAACGTGTCGCCGACCTTCACCAGCAGATGGCGCGTCGGCATCCCGGGGGCAGGGTGCCAGGTCGGCGTGGCCAGCACCTCCGTCCACAGCGCGTCGCCGGTGACGGACTCCTTGTACTTCAGCGCCATGGTGCCGTCGGACTTCTCGAACATCTTCCAGCCGCCGATCGTCGTCGGCCACCGGCACAGCGCCACCTCGTGATCGCCGGCGCGCGCGTAGAGGGTGATCGTCGGACGATCCGCGACGGGCGGCTTCCACATCTTGTGGCCGTCCTTGTCCAGCTTGGGCCGGGCCAGGACCACCTCGCCGCGGTCGATCTCGGCGCGCAGCTCCATGCTGGCGCTGTGGTACGGCGGCGGCGGCGGCAGGCGCATCGCGACGGCGGCCGGTAGCGGGGCCGGTCCCTTCGGGCGCGCCGGCTTGCGTCGCGCGCCCGACGGCGCAGCCGGCGCGACGAGGGTGCTCGCGAGCACCGCCTCGGGCGAGGTCCAGCCGAGCGCGTCGCTGGCGGCCTGTGTCGCCGCCGCGATCAGGTCCGGGGCGGGGACGATCTTGATCGAAGCGTCGGCCGCCCCCTTCGCCGGCGTCTGGGCCGCAGCTTCGCCAGCGGTGGGCGGCGCGGGCGCGGCGGCAGCCGGCCTGGCAGCTCCGGAAGGCGCGGACAGCGGCCGGAACTCCGCCGTGTCGATCTCGCGCCCCTGGACCGTCCCCTGCGCGCCCAGCGCGGAGCCGTCCTCGATGAGGCCGGTGACGTCGACGACGCGCGCCCGCAACGTCCGCAGCAACGCGCGGAAGTCCTGCTCGCGGCTGTTCCCCAGCAGCGCGCCGCGGGTCTCGGAATCGATGTTCCCGTTGTCCGCCAGCATCTGCAGTCGCTGGTAGACCTTCAAGCCCTCTACGGTGCGCCGGTCCATGCGGCCGGAGGCGGCCTTCCCGGACAGCAGGTCCTCGCAGCGCAGGTGCGCCTGCATCGCGACGACGGCGCGCTTCTCGACGGGCGTCAGCGGGCGCGGCGAGACCGTGCGTCCCGTGGGGATCATCGCCGGCGCATCGCCCTTCGCCACGGCGGCCGCGTCGGGGTTCGGCACCTTCTCCGCCTCCTCGGCGGGGATCACGTTCTTGGCGGAGAGCTCTTCGAGGACGCCGTCCTTGACCCGCTCGTGGCAGGCGTGACGCTTCTTGTCGGCCAGGCGGCGGCGCACGAGGTTGAGGCTGGGGAACACCCCGAACGCCTCGAAGAAGCGGTCCTCGCGGGCCCGCGCGTACGCGGCGGCGCCGCGGAACCGGCCGTTCGCGAGATCGATGAGGTAGGGGCGCAACGGCTGAGGTTTGTCGGCCTCCTCGGAGAAGACGTACGGCAGCCAGTCGTCCGACAGATCGACCACGGTGAGACCGTTGCGGGCGGCGTCATCGGGGGTCGTCTGGCCTTTGACCTGGCCACCCTCGACGATGGGGAGCGCCGGCGTCGGCGCGCCGGCAGCGGGAGCTGCCTGGCCGGCAGCAGCGGGCTTCGCCTGCGAGATTTCTCCGCGACCGGCCAAGAGGCTGGCGACCGCCAGGGCCGTCACGCTGGTCCCGGCCCTCCGGGCGACGCGCGACCGTCTCTTGGCCGGAGGGGCTGCGTCCCTCTCCAGCACGGCCGAAGCCTAGGACCTCGGCCGTCGCGATTCAAGCGCGCGCCGTTTTGGTTACCTCCAATCTCTCTTTTTCGAACCGTGCGCGCGTCCAATCCCCCTTAGGATGCGCCCGA
>CAZJMY010000755.1:0-2233 GCA_964546845.1 uncultured Myxococcales bacterium
GTCGTTGGGGTGAACGCCGTCCGGGAACATCTCGGAGTGCGGGGCCGTGGGGGTGTCGACGTCGATGACCGGCAGATTTTTCGCGGCCGCCACCTGCTTGATGAGCGGAATGATCTGGTCGTGGATGACGGTCCCGCTGATGCCGTAGGTGTTGGTGAAGGCCCGCGGCGGCAGCGCCAGATAGACCAGGGGGTGCGTCGACAGCGTCGTGAAGTGATCGGCCAGCGCCGTCAGGTCAGTCACGTACTGACTGGCGCGCGTCGAGGTGCCGCTCATCCAGTTGTACGACTTCGAGTCGTTGGTCCCCAGCATGATGATCACGTCGACGACGGCGTTCGCCCCGGCGCCGGACACGAACGTCGTGGCGGCCGTGTACTCGCTCTGCTGCTGATAGGGCAGGTCGCCCGTCGTCAGCAGCGTCGCGCCCGAGTGGCCGTAGTTCCCGACGTGCACCGCGCTGCCCAGCAACTTCTGCAGCACGGCGGGATAGGACGTGGTGCTTTGCGAAGACGCGCCGACCCCCTGGGTGATGCTGTCGCCCACGCAGGCGACGTGCGTCGGCACGCGCGACTGCGCAGCGGCGCGCGAGGGCGGCAGCAGCAGCGCGATGGGGAACAGGGCCAGGAGAGTCGCGGCGGGGGGGCGGCGCATCGTGGGGACAGCCTATCGTCCCTTTCGACGAAGATCATCCCGTGGTATTCGCGTCCCATGACGCGTTCCCGCTGGTCGCTTCCGCTGACAACCCTGACGCTCGGCGCCGCGCTGGCCGCCGCCCCGGCCCGCGCCGGGCAGATCGAGCCGCTGCCGCCCGCCCCGCTTCCGGCGGCGCCGGCCGCCCCCGCCGACGTGGCGGCTGCGCCGGCGGACGCGCAGAAGACGCCGAGCGGGCTGGCCTCGAAGGTGCTCTTCAAGGGCAAGGGCCACGGCCACCCGGGCCCGCACGACCGGGTCACGGTCCAGTACACGGGGTGGACCACCGACGGCAAGATGTTCGACAGCTCGATCCCGACCGGCGAGCCGGCGACCTTCCCGCTGGACGCCGTCATCAAGGGCTGGGGCGAGGGGCTGCAGCTGATGGTGAAGGGCGAGAAGCGGCGCTTCTGGATCCCCGGCAACCTGGCCTACGGCGACACGCCCGAGCGGCCGGGCGCGCCCGCCGGAACGCTGGTGTTCGACGTCGAGCTGCTGGACTTCAAGCACCTGCCGCCGCCGCCCGAGACGCCCGCCGACGTCGCGGCGGCGCCCAAGGACGCGAAGAAGACCGCCTCTGGGCTGGCCTACAAAATCCTCAAGCACGGCAAGGGCAAGGACCACCCGACCGCCAGCAGCACCGTCGAGGTCCACTACAGCGGGTGGACGACCGACGGCAAGCTCTTCGACAGCTCCGTCACGCGCGGCCAGCCCGCCACGTTCCCCCTCGACGGCGTCATCAAAGGCTGGACCGAGGGCCTGCAGCTTCTCGTCGTGGGCGACAAGGCGCGCTTCTGGATCCCGGGCGACCTCGCCTACGGCGAGAAGCCGACACGCCCCGGCGCGCCCGCCGGAACGCTGGTCTTCGACGTCGAGCTCTTGTCGATCAAGTAGGGACGAGCATCGAGAGCGCGACCGACTATGCTGCAGGTTCGTGCGCTTCGTGGTCCGTCACCAGACGCTTTACCGTTACAGCGTCCCTGTCGTGCTCGCCCCGCACCTGTTTCGCCTGACGCCGCGCGCGGAATACCGTCTTCTCTCGCGTTCCCTGTCGGTCTACCCGGAGCCCATCGATCAGCGCGATGAGGCGGACGCCTTCGGCAATCCCGTGACGCTGGCGACCTTCTCCGGCAGGTCCACCGACAAGCTGCGCATCGACAGCCGCTTCGAGCTGGACACGACGCCGCCACCGGCGTCGTCCGGCTGGGCGGTCCCTCCCCTGCCCTGGTCCGCGCTCCCCGCCGAGGAGCTGGCGCCGTTTCGCCCGAGCGACGACGGCACCGACCCAGCCGTGACCGACTTCGCGCGCGCCGTCGCCGCGGAAGCAGGCCACCAACCGCTCGCCTTCCTGGACAACTTGTGCCGGACCATCTTCGCGCGCGCCGACCGGCACGTTCGCCCCACGGGCGACGCACAGACGGCGGGTGAGACGCTGCGGACCTGGCGTGGCGCCTGCCGGGACTACACGGTCCTCTTCCTGACGGCTGCGCGCCACCTCGGCATGCCGGCGCGCTTCTGCAGCGGCTACCAATCAGCCGCCGAA
>CAZJMY010000756.1:0-2879 GCA_964546845.1 uncultured Myxococcales bacterium
GCTGTCACCAGCCGGCTCGTCCGCCGCGTGGGCGATCGTCCAGGTGGTCGGCATCAGAACGGCCATGAAGAGGAAACAGGCGCGGATCAGGTTCATATCGGTCTCCTTGTGCGGGAACGCGCCCTCACCAGCCGGCGCGCGACGCCGATGATAGCCCGTTTGCGCCTTTGCGACCTCTACCGCAGCTCCAATTCGTACGGTAAGCGCGCCTCGATGCCCGTGTTTCCGGCGTGTAACAAGTAGGGAGCCAACAGGCGAAGAGCCGCCCGCAAGTCGTCGGTCAACAGCCGCGCCGGCTGGATCGCCCCCGCCTCCCCGTCCGCAGCCAGCGCCGACGCCGCGCCGGCCACCTTGTGCAACAGACCCTTCTCGTCCGGCGGCAACAGCAACATCTCGGGCAGCTGATCGTTGCCCAGCGGCACGGCGCCCAGGCGCGCGGCCTCGTCGATCGCCGCCGAGATCCCGCCCATCCGATCGACGAGCCCGATCGGCGCCGCCAGCGCCCCCGTCCAGACGTGCCCCTCGCCGATGGCGTCGACCCGCGCGACGGTCAGGCCCTGGCGCTTGCGCCCGTCGGCGACCGTCTGGAGAAAAAGCCCGTAAAGGTGATGGATCTCGTTCTCGACGATCGCCCGCTCGGACTCGGTCCACGGGCGATAAGGCGACAGCATGTCCGCGTGCGTGCCGCGCTGGAAGGTCTGGACGTTGACCCCCAGCGACTCCACCAGCTTCTGCGCGTCCAGCTTGTAACCGAACACGCCGATCGAGCCGGTCAGCGTCGACGGCTCGGCGTAGACGACGTCCGAGGGCGCCGCGATGTAGTAGCCGCCCGACGCCGCCAGGTCGCCCATGGAGACGACGACCGGCTTGCCCGCCGCGCGCACGTGCTGGATCTCGCGCGCCACGACGTCGGACGCGAACGCGGAGCCGCCCGGGCTGTTCACGCGCAGCACGACGGCGCCGATCCCCGGCTCGCGCCGGCAGCGCTCCAGCGCCGCCACCAGCGTGTCGGACCCCGCGAAGCCGCCCATGCCGAACGGCAGGCCGGCGCTGGGCCCGTCGACGATCGTCCCGTCGACGAACAGCACGGCCACCCGCCGCCCGGGCCACGCCGCCGGCGCCTCGGGCGAGCCGTCCGGATCGCGCAGGGCGATGCCCGGCCGCCCCAGCGCCCGGCCCAGCGCCGCCTCCAGGTCCCCCTCCGGGATCTGTGCGTCGATCAGGCCCGCCAGCGCCGCGTCGCCCGGCACGAACACCCCGCGATCGACCAGCGCGCGCACGACGGCGGCGTCCATCGGATGGCCGGCCCGCGTGCGGTCGGCGGCGATGGCGGCCGTCAGCCGCCCGTAAACGTCGTCGAGCAGCTGGTTCTTGTTGGCGCGCACGGGCGCGGACTGCTCGGTCATCACGAACGGCTCCATCGCCCCCTTGTAGGCGCCCGCCCGCACCAGCTCGAGGTGCACGCCCAGCCGGTCCATCGCGCCCTTGTAGAAGGTGACGTTCTGCGCGACGCCGTTGACGGTCAGCGTGCCCGCGGGGTGCATGACGATCGTGTCGCACGCCGCCGCCAGGTAGTACTCGCGCGTGGACGCGAACGTCACGTACGCGAACGTCCGCTTCCCGCGCGCGCGCAGCGACGCGATGAGGTCGCGCACCTCCTCGACGCGCGCGTAGCCCAGGTCGACACCTTCCAGCTTGAACAGCACGGCGGCGGCGCCGGGATCGGCGGCCAGCGCCCGCAGCCGCCGCACCAGCTGGAAGAAGTCACGGTCATCGTGAATCCCCTCCAGGCTGACGCGCGCGACGTAGGGCGGGTTCAGCAACGCCGGCTGGCGCGCGCCGTTGACGCGCAGGCGGCCCGCAAAGCCCACGGTATGCGCCGGCGGCGCGACCGGCACCGCTCCCGCGATCGGGGCCAGGTCCTTCGGGGTCGCGCCTTCGAAGTACCCGTGCATCGCCGCCATCACCCCCAGATGATCGAGATCCGCCGTCAACCCCAACCCCACGTTCGTGTAGGCGTAGGCGCTGAACGGCCCCTCGCCGTAGGCGGGCACGCGCTCGGCCTGCGCGTAGAGCCCGAAGCCGTTCGTGAGCTGCACCAGCACGCGCAGCCAGGGCACGACGGCCGCCCAGCGGTCGCTGTCCGCGTGCGCCGCTCCCAGCGCCAGCTCCAGCCGCTGCGTGGCCAGGGGCCGCAGCGCCAGCTCGCCCGTCCACAGCCGCGGCAGCTCGGTCGCGCGCGAGCTGGGGTGCGGCTGCCCGACGTCTTCCACCGTGAACGCCAGCGCCAGGTGACGCCCCGCCAGCAGCGACAGCCCCAGGTCGAACGTGTCGGTCGCGGCGAACGTGCCGTCCCAGATGTGGGCCCACGCGGCGCCGATGGCCGCGTGCCCCCCCAGCCGCAGCGCGTAGGCCAGGCGCAGCGTCGTGTGGCTGTCGACGGGCGCGTCGCTGGTCCCCCCGACGCGCGTCAGGCCGAAGCCGAGCGCGCTGGACCAGACCGGCGCCGCCAGGTACAGGCCGGCGCCGCGCCGCGGGATGGTCCCCCCCTGCCCGGCCGCCGCGCCCACGATCTCGGCGTCGGAGGCCGGCATCAACGCCAGCGCCGCGGGGTTCAGCTCCGTGTCGGTCGCGTCGCCGGTCCCGGCGCGCATGCCCCCCGTGATGAAGGGCCCGCGCGTGGGGCGCAGGTCGGGGTCGCTGGCCTGGCCGAACGCGCGGCCGGTCCCCAAAGTCGCAATCGCCATCACCATGGCCGTCGCCCAGACTGCAGCACCGGCCCTTCTGCCCCAGGGACGCATGTGGTCGCGGCGGAGTATAGTCATCCCGCGCGCGCATGACCGACAACTGGGACCGGCCGCCACCCGACGTCACCCCCG
>CAZJMY010000757.1:0-6823 GCA_964546845.1 uncultured Myxococcales bacterium
GCCACGTACGTCGAGTAGTACGTGAAGGTGTTCCAGTCGAACGCCGCGGTGGGGAAGCCGACGATGTCTCCGGCGGTGTCATCCTGGTAGCCGCGGATGAACTCGACGACCGCGCCGTTCGTGCTGGGGTTGTCGCCGACGCCGTCTGGAGTGCTGGCCCCCACGGCGTTGAGCTTGTCGTCGTCGCTCTTGTTCGAGTCGCCGCAGGTGGCCCCGCCGCACGTGGCGCCGCCGAACACCACCCGCGTCTCGCCGTCGGACGTGCCGTTGCCCGCCAGCGCGACGCTCTTGGTGGTGCTGGAGTCGAACGAGCAGCCGGTGGACGACAGATAAAGGCTGGCCGACTTGATCGACAACAGCTGGCTGCCCGTGCCGCTGGTGAACGCGATGTTGTTGAACTTCGTGAACACGGGCAGGGCGGCCGTGGTGGCGCCGATCGCCATTCCGCCGGTGGTGTTCTTCACGGCGAGCCCGGTGATGTTCAGCGTCGGCGTGGCGCTGGCGGTCGAACCGACGGTGAAGGTGTAGTAGGTCCCCGCCGCGCCCGCGCTCTTGATGGTGGCGCCGGTGCTCGACGCGTTCAGCGTGCCGTCGATCGTCAGCGTCGTGCTGCTGCCCATGGCCAGGGTGCCGCCGCTGGTCGCCATGGTGAGCGTTCCGGTCGACTGGAACGTCGCGCCCCCCTTCAAGCTCACGGTCCCCGAACCGATGGTCAGCGTGCCCGCCGAGACCGTGGCCAGCGTCGACGAGCTGTTGGCGGCGGTCAGGGCGTAGGTCGACGTCGACAGCGAGCCGCTGTCCAGAGCCAGCGCACCGTCCAGCGTGACGGCGCCGCCCAGCGTGAAGGTCGCGGTGCCGCCCGTGCCCGGGTAGCGCCCGGCGGCCAGGCTGGCAATCTGCGTGGCGGTCAGCGCCTTGTTGTAGATGCGGACGTCGTCGAGCTTGCCGTTGAAGAGCTCGTTGGTCCCGTTGTAGGTGCCAAAGTAGACGATGCTCGCGGTGCCGCCGTACGTGGCGGTCGTCGACGTCGTGGGGGTGCCGCCGTCGACGTAGAACTTGCGCGTGGTCCCGTCGAACGTGTAGGCGATGTGGTGCCAGCCGGAGGCCGGCGTCGAGCTGGCGCTCAGCATGTTGGTCCCGCCGTTGTTCCACATGGCCAGCGTCTGGTCGTGCCAGAGACCAATCTGGTCGTACGTGGCGCCGTCGGTGAGGACGAACATGTTCTGGCCGGTCGTGGCGGTGCCCGACACCGACGGCCAGTACGCCCAGAAGCTGATGGTCATGGTGCCGTTCAGAGCCGGCAGGTTGGTCGCCCCCATCGTCGCGTAGCCGCTGGACCCGTCGAGGCTGAGAGCAGCCGGGTCGTCGTACCCGATGGACGGAAGGCTGCTGGTCACCCAGGAGCTGCCGGGAAACATCGTGCCCGTGTTTCCGTTGCCGCTGTAGTCGCGGAAGGTCGTCCCCTGCGCGTTGTCGAGCTTCCAGTAGGCGACCAGGTTGGATTCGCTGGGGTCCTCGACGCGCAGCGCGCCCGCCGTGAGGGCGGGCAATGTCGAGCCGGACGCGCCGTCGACGATCACGGTCGCGCCGGTGGTGGTGAACGTGCCGCCCGTGCTGATGCTGCCGGCGCGGACCGTGTATCCGGACGCGTCCAGAGTCCCCGCGCTGACGGCCAGCGCGCCGCCCGCCACCGAGAGCCGGTCGCCGAGCGTCCAGTTGCCGCTGCCGCTCACGGTGACGGCGCCGAAGTCCTGGCCAGCCGAGCGGATCGCGTTTCCGGTGCCGGTTCCGTTGAACGTCACGGTGCCGGTGCCGATGAACATGCCGCCGTAGTTCCACCAGTCGGCGCCGACGGTCAGGTTGTTGCTGCCGGCGGACAGGGTCCCCGACGCGATTACCAGGTCGCCGCTGATGGTCGGCGAGCCCGTCATCGTCTGCACGGCCTTCGCAGTTCCCGGCTGGTAGCCGCTGGCGAGCGCGCTCACCTCGGTCGCGGTCAGCGCGCGGCTGTAGATCCGGACGTCGTCGAGGGTGCCGTTCAGATAGTCGCCCATCGTCCCCAGCCAGGGGTTCGCGCCGAGGTAGGTGTGGCCGGTGGGAACCCAGGTCGACGAGACGGTCACCGGGGTCCCCTGCTCGGTGCCGTTGACGTAGACGTGGATCTGACTGCCGTCGTAGACGCCGCAGGTGTGATACCAGGTTGCGGTCGTTGGGCTGGTGGTCGCCAGGACCTGGTACAGGGTGGCCCCCGAGCTGTCGGACGATCGCATGTCGAAGGCGAACTTCCCGCCGGAGTCGCGGTAGAGCGTGAACGCGGGGACGTTGGCGCCGCTGATGCTGACCATGGTCTCGAGGCTGCTCACCGCGCCGAACTTGACCCACGAGCAGGCCGTGAACGGCTGGTTCGTCGCCGTCACCTGGGTGGGGATGTCGACGTACTGGCTGGACCCGTTCAGCGTCAGCCCGGAGGTGTTCTTGAAAGTCAGGGTCGGCAGGCTGGTGGTCGGCCAGGTCGGGGTGCTCGGGATGGAACCGCTGTTTCCGTAGCCGGAAGAATCCGCCACCGATCGCCCGGAGGCGTCGTCGAGCTTCCAGTAGCCGGCCAGCCCGTCGTTGATGATGAGGTCGTTGAAGCTCGTCGTGCCGGAGACCTTGAAGTTCTGGTTGGTCGTGGAGCTCAGCAGGACCTGCCCGCCGTTGCCGTTGAACGTCCCAGCGGTCTTGTTGAAGGCGCCGCCCACGATCCAGAGGCCCGGCGGCGCGGTGAACGTGCCCGCCGACTGCGTGTAGCTGCCGGTCAGCGTCTGTTCGATGGCGCTGCCGTCGACGACGGTCCAGGACCCCGAGCCGCTGATGGTGATCCCCCCCGGCATCTGCCCGGCCGTCAGGATCGAGTTGGTGCCGGAACCGTTGAACGTCACCGTTCCGGTGCCGGAGAAGCCGCCGTAGTTCCACCAGCTGCCCCCCACGGTGAAGTTGGTGCTCCCCGCGGCCAGCACGCCCGACGCGATGATCAGGTCGCCGTTCACGATCGGCCATCCCGCCGGCGAGGCGCTCATCGTCTGGGTGGCGGCCCCCGAGCCCAGCTGAAAGCCCGAGGCCAGCGTGGCGATCTGGCCTGCGGACAGAGCCCGGCCGTAGATGCGGACCTCGTCGATGCTCCCCGTGAAGTCGTAGTTCGTGTTGCCGTTGCCGTGGGTCCCGATCGCCAGCACGGAGGAGCCGGAGGACGGATACTGGAGGGCGTTGGTGTCCGTGTTCGACGCGACGGACGCGCCGTCGAAGTAGATCGTCATCCCCGTGGTGTTGAGCACGCACGCGGCGTGGTGCCAGTTGCCGTCCTTGAACGTCACCGGCGCCGACTGAACCCACGAAAGGGTCACCCAGGTGGACGAACCCTTGTACTTGACGCAATCGAGCCCCGACGACGTGACGCGAATGAGATAGCCGTCGCTCGCGCTCACGATCTCGCCGCCGTTGAGATCGGAGGTGGTGGATTTGTACCAGGCGGCCACCGTCACCGGCAGCGCGACCTCGACGGACGCCGGAACGGTCTTGGTCAGTCCGTCGGGATGTGACCCGTTGAAGGTCATGCTCTTCGTGTCGCTGAAGTCCATCCCGGACGGCGCGCTGGAGGTCGACGTCGGCGTTCCCGTCCAGGTCAGGTTGTTGCCGTAGCCGGACGAGTCGACGGCCGGCGACGAGCCGTCGTCGAGCTTCCAGTAGCCGAGTAGCCCGTCGTTGATCGTCAGGTTGTTGAAGGTGGTCGACGTCGTCGTGAAGGTCTGGCTGGTGGCTGACGCCAGCATCACCTGGCCGCTGTTGGCGTTGAAGGTCCCGGCGGTCATGTTGAAGGCCCCGCCGACCTTCAGCAGGCCGGTGGTGGACTTGAACGTCCCGCCTGACAGGTTGAAGCTGCCGCCGATGGTGATGGCGCCGTCATTGCCGTTGAAGGTGCCGCTGCTCTGGGTGAAGTTGCCGCTGGTGGTGACGGTGACGCCCGACGAGACGGTGATGGTGACGTTGACGGAGATGCTGATCGCCGCGACGGTGACCGCCGACGTGATCGAGCAGGCCAGGGAGCCGCTGCTGAAAGTCGCGGTGTCGGACGTGCCGGGCGCCACGCCGCCCACCCAGTTCGCCCCGTTGCTCCACACGCCGCCCGCCGCCCCGCTCCAGATGATGGAGGCGGCGTGGGCCGCCCCGGGGGACGCAGCGACCAGCCATGCGGCGAGGGCGAACCCCCACCGCATGGCCAGGACTCTCCGTCGAGTCATTCGCTGCTTCATGAATCCAGCCGACTCCTCTACTGGTTGACCGACGCCTTCACGCCGGTTTCGATGTAATTGGACGTCGTGCAGTTCTGGGTCTGGTCGTCCTGGGGGTCGCAGCTCTGCGGGTTGTTGAACTGCGACGTGTACGGGACCAGCGGCAGGACCGGGAACGCCTGCAGGTTGGTACCCGCAGCGTCGGTCACGTTCAGGTTCATGCTCAGGCTCCCGCTGAAGGGGTGGCGCGGCGCGTACACGGTGCTGCCGCCGTTGTTCCAGGTGTAGCCACCGGCGCAGTCGGCCATCGCGGTGGTCTGCTGGCAAACGCCATCCGAGTGGTAGGTGACGTCGCCCGCGAATTCGGACACGGTCACGCTGGTCGCGGGCGCGCCGTTGACGGGGCCCGTGCAGATCGTGATCCAGTTGTAGCCGGTGGCGTCACCGCCGGCGCCGCACGTGCCGCTGGTGGCGCTGCTGGACCCGGCCGGCAGGTTGGCCAGGTCGATGAGCGACCAGGTCGCGCCGCCCGAGGTCGCCGTGACCGACACGCTGGCCAGCGGGAACGTCACCGGCGTTCCCCAGCTGCCGTTCAGCGACGCCGACTGCACCGACCCGCCGAAGGTGTCGTTCTCTTGATAGAGGACGGCGCCGCCCGGGTCGAGCACCTGGGTCAGACTGTTGCCCGAGTAGGTGGCGTCGTAGGCGCTGGCCGAGAACAGGAACTGTGGGGCCATGGCCACCGTCGCGTCCGCGCCGTTGTTGCTCATGTCGTAGTCGCCGGGAACGACGTTCGCGACGTCGACGTGCAGCTGGTGCTGGCCCGGCGTCGTGAACAGGGTCGTGAAGTGGCAGGTGACGACGCCGCCGGCGTCGACCCAGATGCCGGGCACGCGGTCGACGACCGCCCCGTCAGCCGACAGGACGCAGTCGGCGGTGGCGCCCAGGTCGCCCATCATCTCCCGCACCGTTGCGGCGATCGACATGGGCATCCCCATGGTGGCGGAGGGCGGGACGTCGATGTGTCCCACGGCCAGATCGGGGCGGTACTGGACGGTGTCGTCGACCGACACGCGGTCGACGCCGCGGTCGATGCCGCTGATGTCGGCCTTGACGTTCACGGACTGGCCGTGCGCCAGGTGACCGACGGGCGCCGAGACGCGCGCCCCGGCTGGCTTGGGCTTGATGGTCATGTCCTTGTGGTGCTTCTTGTCCGCGTGGTCGATGCGGACGTCGAGGCGATCGATGGACCCCTTCGCCGTCGAGGCGTCGTCGAACGCGCCGGTGGTCGCTTCCAGGACGGCGTTGCCCTTGGAGTCGACCAGCGTGCGCACGGCGAGGTCGGCGTTGCCGCCGTGTCCATGTCGGAAGATGTGGTGCTCACGATAGTGTTCGCGGCGTTTGTGAAAGCGATGGTCGCGGTCGCGGTCGCGGTCGCGGTCGCTGCCGGCGCCGTCGCAGCCGCGGTCGATGATGTTCTTGAGCGCGTCCAGCGGGCCGGCGTGCGCGGCGGTGCCGCCGCCCGCGAGGGTGGCGGCTGTCCACGACAGATAGAGCGCGAGCCAGCGGGTGGCTCCCTGTCGGGCGCTGGGGGGTTCAGGGGTGTGGGTTGTCCTCGTCTGTTCTTGGTTCGACCTCGTGTCCATGGTTGTCCCTCTCTTGTGGTAACCCGGCCGACTCAGTGAGTCCCGTTGGCTTTGCGTCCCCCGATCGCTCGGGGTTTGCCTTTGTCACAAGCACTCCCAGGGGAAGTACTGTGCTGTCCGGAAGAGAATCGATGCCGGTCGACGCCCCAGATGGGACCAGCAGCCACGCACCAAGGGCGGGGCGGTCACTCTGTCTGGGCCGTTGTTGACGGACGGCCGGCCTGCTCGGGGAGCACACGGTGAAACAGGGCGCCCCCCGACGCCTAAAGTTTTCATCGGAGGCTCCGCGCCGGTCCTTGAGAGCGGCCCGGGAAAAACGTTCAGCCGCGCAGGTAGCGGGTGAGCAGCTCGACCGCGACTTTCTTGTGGTCGCCTTGCCAGGCGGCCGACGAGAGGTCCGTGCGGAACAGGAACGACAGCGTGTGGGCGTTCGAGCGGTGGAAGTAGGACATCGCCACCATCACCACGTACAGATGCAGCGGGTCGACGTCCGCGCGGATCGAGCCGCTGCGCGCGCCGCGGCGAAGTAGCTGCTCGATGAGCGGCATCAGCGGCGAGCTGATGATGGGCGTCTTCGCCGAGCTGCGCAGGAACCGCCCGCGCAGCAGGTTCTCGCCGCTGAGCAGCGTGATGAGCTCGGGGTGCTGCGAGAAGTGGTGGTCGACGAAGTCGAAGAGCTGCAGCAGCCCCTGCAGCGGATCGATCTGGTCGACCTGCAAGCGCAGCTCTTCTTGCCGCAGGTCGCCGATCACGTGCTCGAGGACCGCCACGTACAGGCGCTCCTTGCCGCCGAAGTAGTGATAGATCATGCGCGCGTTGGCGCGGGCCCGCTGGCAGATGCGGTCGACGCGCGCGCCGCTGTAACCGTGGGCGGCGAACTCGGCGATGGCGGCGCGCAGGATCTTGTCT